>SCTB01000141.1 GCA_004297545.1 Alphaproteobacteria bacterium | reverse complement strand
GATGATGACGACAGGGTAATAATCGGGCGCAGCGGCGTCAGGCTTTTTCTTCAAAAGACCCATTCCTTCAACTTTAACGCACACTCTTTACTGCTATGCCGGTCATTAGACCACGGGGCGTCGGTCATGAAAAGACCCTTTATTTTCAGGGCATGACGGCGGCGGCCGTGGGAGCAGGCGCGCTGGCGGCCTGCGGCGCGGGCTGTCCTGCTTTCACGCCCAGCACCTGCGAGAGATGCTCATTCAGGAATTTTCCCGTGGGGTCCAGTCTTTCGCGGACTTTCAGGAAGTCATTCCAGTGCGGATAAAGTTTCTCGAAGTCTGCAGCGCTTAAAGTGTGCTGTTTGCCCCAGTGCGGGCGGCCGCCGTGCTTGCGCAGGATGGGCTCGATGACGTCGAAATAGGGCTTGGCGTCTTTGGTATTCACCTGATGGACGGCAATGGAGCAGCTCTTGCGGCCGTAAAAGGGGCTCAGCCAGGCGTCGTCAGCGTCGACCAGCCGGAATTCGATGGGGAAGAATACATCGAGTTTTTGATTCACGATGGCGTCGCGGATTTCGCGCATCGCCGCCGGCCCGGCCTCGCGCGGCAGGTGGTATTCCATTTCGTTGAAGCGCATGCCCTCGCGGTCGCTGGGGTACAATTTATATGACTGGTCCACTTCGTGCTCGGGCTTTATCTTGCGCAGCTCGTGGTTCAGCACCTTGCGGTGCAGCGCCTTTGACCAGCCGAGCAGGCGCTTGGCCAGCGACAGGCTTTTCAGCGGGTTCGTGTGCGTCGGCAGGCGTTCGGTTTTTGCGTGGTTGTCCGCGATATTCATCGTGATAACCGCGCTCATGTCGGAATAGGGGATATAGAAGAATTCGACGTTGCGGTTTTCCGCCGCCAGCCTGTCGAGATTGTTCAGCGTGTCTTCCAGCGGCTGCACCCAGCCCTTGCGCTCCAGCACATATGGCTCGGTATTCTGCATGCGCACTTTGGTGACGACGCCGAGCGCGCCGAGGCTGACCTGCGCCGCCCTGAAGACATCCGGGTTATGGTCCTTGTCGCACCACAGCACATCGCCCGTGGCTGTCACCAGTTCAAGCCCGGTGATGCAGGCGGAATAGGACGACAGGTTCGCGCCCGTCCCGTGCGTCGATGTCGAGATGGCGCCGGCAAGCGTCTGTTTGTCGATATCCCCCATGTTTTTGAAAGCCTGCCCGAGGTTGTGCAGCGGCTCCCCGATGTCGTGGAGAACGGTGCCCGCGCCGATGGTTGCTTCCAGCGTCTGGGGGTTGTGGTCAAGAATGCCCGTAAAGGCGGCAAGGGAAATAATCGTGCCGTCGGTGGGCACCAGCGCGCTGAAGCTGTGGCCCGAACCCACGGGGCGGACGGGGCCGGTCGCGGCTTTTAGCGCCGCCGCGAGTTCTTCCACCGTTTTCGGTTCGATCACCTTCGCCTCGCAGTTCAGCCGGCCCGACCAGTTATGCCAGCGAACCGTATCCGCAGGCTTTTGCGGCGGAGCCGCCTTGCGGGAGAAGATATGTTTCAGTTTTTTCAGGAATTGGGGCATGGGTTACGGCTGCGGCTGTTGTTTCGGTTTTTCGCCCGGCAGGAGCTTTTTGTGCTCCTGCTCGATGACAGGCCAGAACTGCGTGATTTTACCGTCTTTATATACGGCAATATCCCCGAACTGCAGGAACACGGCTTCACTTTGCGTCGGGCGCAGGAAGACAAGATCGTCGACGTTCAGGTCCATTTTGCGCGGCCCGTTCAGCATTTCCTCGTTCGAGGACCTCCCATACAGCTTGTTTTGCCGTAAACCCGGTGGCGAAACCGGCTCCGCCTGCCAGTTGCCGCCATATATAAAGAAGGCCCTGGCGGATTTCGGGTTGAAGATGGCGGAAAGGCCGGACAGTCCCTCCATGCCCGGGATTTTCGTCTTCTGTTCAACCTTCAGCACGGGCGTGGCGATAAAACAGGCGGGGACATGGTCCTTCAGCGTGGCGACGTCGAAATCCAGCGGCTTGACGAGGCCCGAGCCGACGGCCACTTCGGTCCCGGCCTTCAGGTCTTCGTGCAGCTGGTAGGTCGGGCTGCCCGCGGTGTTGAAGGTCAGCGCGTTCTTGCGCTCCGGATAGCGATCCTCGCAGATCTCCCGCATTTCTTTATATATGGCGCGCGATTTCTTCAGCGCATGGCCGCGCAGGATTCCCGGCACCTTGGCGACATGGGCGTCATAGCCCATCAGCCCGGCGAAGGTCAGGCGCGGATGCGCGTCGATTTCATCGAGCATTTCCTTCAGCTGTTCCGGCGTCGAAACGCCGCCGCGATGCAGGCCGATGTCGATCTCGATATTCACTTTCAGGCGCAGGTCGTGCTGCTCGGCCAGCTTCGCATATTCCCGCAGGCGCTCGGGCGTATCGATCAGCCATTGCACTTGCTGCGAGGGCGTGAAATCCCCGCCCTTGAACTCCTCGTAGAAACGGTCTGCGAGCGCGACGGGCATCGGCTTGCCGAACAGCACATCGGCTTCGGGGATGTCGCGGGCGATGTCGTTCAGGAACGGCAGGTCGAAGACCATCAGGCGCGTTGTGCCCGCCATATCCATGACCTTGCGGATCAGGGGGATGGAGGGCAGCGACTTGACCACAATGCGGCAGCCCATGCCGTCGGGCAGGTGCGAGAGCATGGTTTCGGTGTTTTTCTCCAGCCTCGCCTCATCGATGACAAGCGTCGGGCGCAGGAGGCCCTGTTCCTTCAGGGCCGCCGACAGCTTTTTGAAATAATCGTCGTGCGCTTGCTTTTTAGACATAGGTTCTGGCCATAACCTTTTAAAATTATGCTCTGCACCGGGGTAAAATGAATGTGCGGAGATTATCGGTAACCGGAAAGATTATAGCAAGTCATATTTGCAGGCCATGCGGGAGAGGCGCTTAGGTCATGATTTATGGGCAACCATTTGAAACCTTTTAACTTTGCAGGGTTTCATGTACCGTTAAACGCATCCAGTATTTTTATAATCGTTGTCAAAATCAGACGGGAGATTTTCCGTGTCGCAAAAATTTAAAACCTTCAAGGAATTCTGGCCTGAATACCTCCGCCTCCACAGCAAACCCATCACCCGCGCCGTCCATTACGCGGGGACGCTGGGCGGCATTGCGCTCGCGGCCACCGGGATCATTATCGGCGCGCCCGCGCTGATCGTCGCTGCGCCCGTCTTCACTTACGGCCTGCTGTTCCCCTCGCATCCGATTTTTGAAAAGAACCGCCCGGCGACATTCAAGAATCCGGTCATGTCCGTGGGCGGCGATTTCAAGATGCTGTTCTGCTTTCTGACCGGAAAGATCGACAGCGAATTCAAGAAACACGGGCTGGACCCGACCGGCAGGACCGGCAACAACCAGAACGACCCGGCGGCCGTTCGTCCCGCTGCGGCCGAGCATAAAGGCCCGTCCTTGCTGGCCGGCGTCAAAAACAAGTTGCGTCAGGCTTTCGGCAAGGCGAAGACCGCCTCGAACGACAACGCGTCCGCAGCGCCTGCGGTAAAGCGACAGAACAAAGGTCCGCGCCCATGACCGACAGCACAGCACAGGCCGCGCAACAGCAGCCGGACGTCACGATCCCTCTCATCGATATCCGGCAGGGCGGTCCGATCGACCTCGTCCACCAGCGCAAGGACCAGTTGAACACGATCATCAGGGGCATCAAGCGCCAGTTCGGCATTCTTTCCCGCGTGCTTCTGCCGCCGCTCTATACCGTGCTGGATTTCCTGTCGCGCCGCTGGCTCAAGAAAACGGATAACCCCTATCGCGGGGAGATCGAGAAAATCGCAAAAGCCGTGGGCCAGAAAGGCCTGGTGGCGCAGAACATGGCCTATGAATGGTCCTGCTGCACCACCGGCGTCATGAAAACGCCGCAGACCGCCACGCCGCAGCTCGTGCGCGTCATGGACTGGATCATCCCCGACATGGGCAAGAACATCATCGTTGCGCACCAGTCCGGCAAGGCGGGGGATTTTTACAACATCACCTGGCCGGGACTCAGCGGCGTGCTGAACGGAGTGGCCAAGGGCCGCTTCGCCGCCGCCATCAACCAGGCGCCGATGCGCCGCCACCTGATGGGCAATATCGTCACCGACTGGATCAAGAACCACGTCCGCATGTTCAAGTCGAAAGGCCTGCCGCCGCCGCACCTGCTGCGCAAGGCGTTTGAAAACGCGGCCACCTACGACGAAGCCAAGAAAATGCTGATGACGGAACCCGTCTGCATGCCGGTCATGTTCACCTTGAGCGGCGTCAATCCCGGCGAGGGCTGCGTCATTGAGCGCCTGGAGGACAAGGCCATCGTGCGCGAAATGAAAGACGACCGCGCTTTTGTCACCAACCACTTCCAGAGCAACCTCAACGGCATCGGCGAGGGCTGGATGCCGCGCGGCTTCGACAACCATGCCCGTGCGGAAGCGGCGCTGAAAATATCGCCGGACGACGTCGGCGTCGGTAAGGGCTTCGACTGGTTCAAGGCGCCCATCGCCAACAAGTTCAGCGTGCTCGCGATGGTCGCGGATGCGAAGACCGGAGAGTTCCACCTGACCGGCACGGACGCGGAAAAGATCGTGACAAAGGATTTCCGCCTGCCGCCCGATGCGGAGCCGCAACCGGTCGCCGCGGCGAAAAACCCGCCGCCCGCGCCTCCTGCGCCTTGATTGATTTGAAATAACCTTTACGGCTGCGACGGCTTGGGCAGCTTCGACTTTTTACGGCCTTTGCCGGGCCAGATGGTCCGGATGGCGGCGACCATCTTTTCGGTGAGCGGGCGGAATTCCTTGTCGGGATTGTCGTTCGCCGCGTGGAAGAATTTTCGCCTCAACCCCAGTTCCTTGCGGCGCTTGCGCCAGGGCAAGACGTTCCAGTCGCCGTCCTTGTCCATCGTGAGCGCGGTGAAGCCGTCGACCCAGTCGCCGGAATTCATGTAGGCGAGGCCATCCTTGGCCTTGCAGGCCGCCTTGTGGGTATGGCCGCAGATGACGCCGTCATAGCCCTTTGCCTTGGCGTGCTTTATTGCTTCCTGTTCCAGGTCGCGATGCCCGCGCTTGTCGCCCTCGAGGATGGCGCGCACATGGTTGGCCAGCTTGAACCGTGTCCTCAGGGTGAAGTTCGCGACCTTGTCGAAGGCCGTGCTGATCGTCGTCATGGCTTCGTCGGCTTTGCCCAGGGCCGACATGAACCAGGCGGGCAGCGTCTCGGCGCGCTTTTCGCGCCGGTCGAACTGGTCGCCGTGGAGGATCAGGAATTTGCGCCCCTTCGGGTCGGTGAAATCCACCGACTGCTCGATTTTCAC
>SCTB01000140.1 GCA_004297545.1 Alphaproteobacteria bacterium | reverse complement strand
ATTTTAAACTGCCGGGGAATTATTCTAATTTTCTTATTATTTTCATGATGTTATTGACATTGCTGCGTTGCAGCATAATAATGAACGACAGAAGCCGCCAAAGCGGATCTTCCAAGGGACTTTCACCAAATCCCCCAAAACAAACAAGAAAAGAGGTACCAAATGCGCAACGATAAACCGCGCGAAAATCCATTTTTGCGTTCCATCATTCTGGCTTTCCTGACGGCATCCCTGTCCGGCGAGGCGCTGCATCATCATGAGGAACATAACCCCCACGGCAACCGCCGCGAACGCATCGAAGAGGCGCGCGAGCGTCTGCAGGAAACGCTGCAAGACAAAAGCATGCGCCGCAATTTCAATTCCGGCGGCGATCCCAAGCGTGCCGTCGACGATGAAATCCGGGGCCTTATCCGCCGCCGCCGGGATTCGGGGCAGAAGCCCGTCCGCCGCAGGAACTCCAAAGGGTAATAAAATTACCCTTTCCGGAAGCGGGGGCGCAGCTTTGTTCCAAAATAACGCCCGTTCAGCGACATTTCCTGTTTATTTTCATGCTCTTATTGACAATGACGCGCTGCAGCATGATGGTGTGCGCAAGACAACGGTCCCAAGGGCCAAGAGATAAAAAGAAGGTGTGTTATGAACAACAATGAAAAAAGAGGCGACTTCTTCAGCTGCTCGATCCATTCGACGTTTACGATGGCAAGCGGCCTGACGGAAGATCTGGTGTACAAGCCCACACGCGATGTGGCGGACGATAATATGCCCGCATTCCTGCGGAACCAGATCAACGGCAAGCAGAAGAAGGATCCCGCCTGGGCTGAAGGATGGCATAACGGCTTCCCGCCCGGCGCCGGCGCCTGAAAAGACGAACTCTCTCCGTGAGATCACGCCGTCCCGGCCTTGCTTCGGGACGGCGTCTTTGTTTTGTTTGTATTTCGGGGCGAACCGTGCCAAAAGTCTGGGGGAACGGGGTAAGCAGTTCTATCCATGGCCAGGCGCAACCGAAAAACCAAAATCGTCGCAACTCTGGGACCGGCGTCGTCGACGCCCGCGATGGTGCGCCAGCTGTATGAAGCCGGCGTTGACGTGTTCCGCCTCAATTTCAGCCACGGCGTCCACGAGGACCACGAAAAGCGGATTAAAATTATCCGCGACCTCGAACAGGCGGTCGGCTGCCCGATCGGCGTCTTCGCAGATATGCAGGGCCCGAAGCTGCGCCTCGGCACATTTAAAGACGGTTCGATTGAGCTGACCAAGGGCATGCGCCTGACGCTCGATTCAAATCCCGCGCCCGGCACGGAACAGCGCGTCTGCCTGCCGCATCCGGAAGTCATGGAAGCGCTGGAAGAGGGCTCCGACGTCCTGCTCGATGACGGCAAGGTGCATCTGCATGTCATCAAGAAAGGCCGCGACTTTGTCGAGACTGAAGTCGTGGCGGGCAAAAAACTTTCCGACCGCAAGGGCGTCAACCTGCCCAACGTCATCCTGCGCGCCAATGTCATCACCGAAAAAGACCGCCGCGATCTTGAGGCCGCCGTGAACATGGGCGTGGACTGGATCGCGCTGTCCTTTGTGCAGCGTCCGGAAGACGTGGCGGAGGGACGAAAACTTGTCGCCGGCCGCGCCAAGATCATCGTGAAGATCGAAAAGCCTACCGCCGTCACCCACCTCACGCAGATCGTCGAGATGTCGGACGCCATCATGGTCGCGCGCGGCGACCTTGGCGTCGAAATCCCGGCCGAAAAAGTGCCAAGCGTGCAAAAGCGCATCATCCATTCCTGCCGCCAGGCCGGCAAGCCCGTCATCGTCGCGACGCAGATGCTGGAATCCATGATTTCCTCGCCGCGGCCCACGCGTGCGGAAGCCTCCGACGTCGCGACCGCCATTTACGATGGCACGGACGCCGTGATGCTCTCCGCCGAAACCGCCTCTGGCGAATACCCGCTCGAAGCAGTTTCTATTATGGATCGCATCGCGGCGGAGACGGAAAACGACGAGCTTTACCGCAAGATCATGGATGCCGAGCATCCCGACCCCGACAAAACCTCGCCTGATGCAATCACCGCGGCGGCCAGCACCGTTGCGACAACCGTATCGGCGGCGGCGATCGTGAACTATACGACATCGGGTTCGACCGCGCTGCGCACTGCGCGCGAGCGCCCTTCCGTTCCGGTATTGTGCCTGACCGAAAGCGTGCAGGCGGCGCGGCGGCTGCAGCTTTCTTACGGCGTTTATCCCGTTCACACAAAAGATGTCGACAACTTCAACGACATGGTCGACAAGGCCGTGCGTCTGGCGCTCGAGCACCAGATCGCGAAAAAAGGCCAGCGGCTTGTGATTACCGCAGGCGTCCCCTTCGGCACGCCGGGTTCCACGAATATCCTGCGCGTCGCCTGGGTGGAGTAATCTCTCTATCTGCGCAATAAAGCCTCAAAAATTGCACAGGGCGAGCATAATTATCCCCCAGCCTCAATGATATAATGAAATCTTAAGGCGGCCGAAAGGAGAAACATGCGCTTTCAATCTTTCTTCAGGCGTTTCCAGTTCGAGTATCTCTGGCGGGTGCTGCGCGATACGTTCACGCGCTTCCCGCTCTCCGTCGTCTGCAGCGCGGCGGGCGCGGTTCTGTCGATGTTTTTGGTGCACGACATCAAGCCGCTGTCGGACGATAATCTTTCCCGCACGCTGCTGTTCCTTGCCATGGGCATCGCCTTTTTCACTTCGCTGCGGCTTTACGCCGAAGGCGCGAAAACCCCGCGCGTGATGGAGGCGACGCTCACCGGGACGGGCGCCGCCGCCTTGCTGGCGCTGGCATTTGCTCCCGATCATTTCACGGCGATGCACGGCTTCGTCATCTCGGCGCTTTCGCTCTCCATGCTGTTCGCGCCCTA
>SCTB01000010.1 GCA_004297545.1 Alphaproteobacteria bacterium | reverse complement strand
GAAGGCAAAACAGGCCCAGCAATATCATGCTGCAGAACGGCGTCTGAGGAACCTTCTTCACCTCATAAATCGCGAGCGGCAGCGCCCAAAGCCCCCCGCACAGAAGATGCACCGGCACCGCGACTTCGGCAAATGCAGCGAGATAGATGACCAGCGCGGCGGAAACGGCGATCATGTCATAGTTGAACCCGTAAGGCAGGATGATCAGGGTCGCGAGCGACAGCATCAATATCGTCCGCGCCGTCAATCCTTCCTTTCGCACCGACGTCAAAGCCGCGACAAACGCAAATACAGCCCCGATACTGTATAACGCCACGGCAAAATAATCATTATCATCGAACAACGCCCTGAAGTCTGAAAACAGGCCCGGCATCATGCGGTGATAAAGGCTGACCTTGCCGGAAAGCAGGTGCGCCTGATAGGGCACGATGTCGTTCAGATAATCCTGCCATGGCGCAATGCCCCAGATAAGATAACTCAACACCACCAGCGCGACCATCGTCCCGGCGGCGGCGGCCATGCACTTCCAGTTCCGGCGCAGCAGCAGCACAAACGGAATAAGCAGGCCAAGATGCGGCTTGAAGGTGAGCAGCCCGAACAAAATTCCCGCCGTAATCGGCGACGTCTCGCACAGGAAAAGCCCGCCCAGGAAAAACGCCGCCGTAAATAATCCGTTTTGGCCTGAAACGAGGTTGGCAAGGCTGGCGGGCGAAAGGAGAATGAGGAGCAGCAGGGGCCACTTCGCATTTTTGCGCAACGCCGCGATCAGCGACCCTGCTCCGGCCGCCGTCCATAGCCCCAGCGCAGGCAGGTACATCAGCAGACCGAAAATAAGAATAAAGGGCAGGATATGCGGCGGATAGGAGAAATTATGCGGCGGGTATTCCTCGCCGAAGACGCTACGGACCGCCTTCATATAGTCGGGGATGGAATAGACCTTGGAAATACCGCCGTCAAGCGTGAGGCGCGCGCCCAGCCAGACGTTCAGGAAGTCACGCCCCAGCATGTGGTCCTGGATGTCCCGCCCGTCGGCGACCGGCCGGTAAATCGCGTAAAATGTCCTGCCGAAGGCTGCCACGCCGATAATTGTCCACAGCCAGAACAGGCGAAGGATATCCGGCGCCGAGACTTTACTTTTGAAAATGGCTGGAATGGTCATTGCGGAAGAAGCCCCTTGCGGGAAAATTAATTATACCGGGGAAGAAGCTTCCGGCGCAAGACGGCAATTTATTCGCGATTCCAGCCGCATAAAGCAATAAAAACAGCCTCATCCGGCTTGACTGGATGCCCCCCCTGCCCTAAGTTCAGGAAAACCATATCAGACCCCGTAAAAGCCAGGACGGTCACATGCCAAAACGCACGGATATCAAATCCATCGCCATCATCGGCGCTGGGCCTATTATCATTGGCCAAGCCTGTGAATTCGACTACTCTGGCACACAGGCCTGCAAGGCGCTGAAGGACGAAGGGTACCGGGTCATCCTCATCAATTCAAACCCCGCCACCATCATGACCGACCCGAACCTGGCGGACGCGACATATATCGAGCCCATCACGGCGGAGATGGTCGCCAAAATCCTGCAGAAAGAACGCCCCGATGCGCTGCTGCCCACGATGGGCGGGCAGACGGCCCTGAATACGGCCCTCGAGCTTGCCAAGAACGGCACGCTGCGCGAGCTGAACATCGAACTCATCGGCGCGAAAAAAGAAGCCATCGAACTGGCCGAAGACCGCGAGTTGTTCAAGAAGACGATGGAGAAACTGGGCCTCGAATGCCCCAAAAGCAAGACGGCGCATAACCTGACCGAGGCGCTGGATGTGTTGGAATATGTCGGCCTTCCCGCCATCATCCGCCCCTCCTTCACGCTGGCCGGCACAGGCGGCGGGATTGCCTATAACCGCAACGAATATGAGCAAATCGTCCGCTCCGGCCTGCAGGCTTCCCCCGTAAAACAAATTCTGGTCGAGGAATCCGTGCTGGGCTGGAAAGAGTATGAGATGGAAGTCGTCCGCGACAAGGCCGACAACTGCATTATCATCTGCTCCATCGAGAATATCGACCCGATGGGCATCCATACGGGTGACAGCATCACCGTGGCGCCGGCGCTCACGCTGACCGACAAGGAATACCAGATCATGCGCAACGCCTCGCTGGCGGTGCTGCGCGGCATCGGCATCGAAACGGGCGGCTCGAACGTGCAGTTCGCCGTCAACCCGAAGGACGGCCGCATGGTCGTCATCGAAATGAACCCGCGCGTCAGCCGTTCCTCCGCGCTGGCGTCAAAAGCCACGGGCTTCCCGATTGCCAAGATCGCCGCCAAACTGGCGGTCGGCTATACGCTGGACGAGCTGAAAAACGACATTACGGGTTCCACCCCCGCGTCCTTCGAGCCGACCATCGATTATATTGTCACCAAGATCCCGCGCTTCAACTTCGAAAAATTCCGCGGCACCGAGGAACGCCTGACCACCTCGATGAAATCCGTCGGCGAAGTCATGGCCATGGGCCGCACTTTCGAGGAGTCCCTGCAAAAGGCCATCTGCTCCATGGAAACAGGCCTGACCGGCCTGAAGGAAATGAAGCTGGTGCCGCCCGACGAGGAATATAACGAGCAGCACGTCGTCGCCGCCCTCTCCCAGCCGCGCCCGGACCGCGTGTTCGTTATCGCGCAGGCCTTCCGCCACGGATTTACGGTCGATGAAATCTACAAGCATTGCAAATACGACCCTTGGTACCTGGAACGCATCCGCGCGCTTGTCGAGCACGAAGAGAAACTGAAGAAGCACGGCCTGCCGAAAACCTTCAGCGACTGGATGGAAACCAAGCAGCTCGGCTTTTCCGACGCGCGCATCGGCGAACTGACCCACAAAAAGACCGAAGACGTCACGAAGCACCGGCACAAAGCCGGCGTCCGCCCCGTCTACAAGCGCGTTGACACCTGCTCGGCCGAATTTCCGTCGAATACCTCTTACATGTATTCCACTTATGAGTTTCCTTTTGAAATTGCCCCCCACCCCGGCGAAGGCCGGGGCCTCGTCGGCAAGACCCCGGCCTTCGCCGGGGTGGGGAACGGAAATGAAGCACGCCCCACCGACCGCAAGAAAGTCATCATCATCGGTTCCGGCCCCAACCGCATCGGCCAGGGCATCGAATTCGACTATTGCTGCGTCCATGCCTCTTTCGCCCTGCGCGAAAAGGGCATCGAGAGCATCATGATCAACTGCAACCCGGAAACGGTATCGACCGACTACGACACCTCGGACCGGCTGTATTTCGAGCCGATCACCGCGGAGAAGGTTCTCGACGTCATTCATGTTGAGCAGGAAAAGGGCGAAGTGCTGGGTGTTATCGTCCAACTGGGCGGCCAGACGCCGTTGAAGCTGAGCCATGACCTAGAGAAAGCCGGCATCAAGGTTCTCGGCACCAGCCCTGACGCCATCGACCTCGCCGAGGACCGCGAAAGGTTCTCGAAACTGATTACCAAGATAAAGCTGAAGCAGCCGGCCAACGGCATCGCACGTTCGGCGGAAGAAGCGGAGCGCATTGCGGAGCAAATCGGCTTCCCGCTCGTCCTGCGGCCCTCTTACGTTCTGGGCGGGCGCGGCATGGAAATCGTACACGACATGGCAGGCCTGAAGCGCTACATCGGCAACGCCGTTCAGTGCTCCGGCGACTCACCCGTGCTGATCGACCTGTACCTGCAGAACTGCATCGAGGTGGATGTCGACGCGCTTTGCGACGGGAAGGAAACCTTTATCGCGGGCGTGATGGAGCATATCGAGGAAGCCGGCATCCATTCGGGCGACAGCACCTGTTCCCTGCCCCCCTATTCGCTGCGTCAGGAAATCGTCATCGATCTGATGGACCAGACCATGACGCTGGCCAAGGCGCTGAACGTCGTCGGCCTGATGAACGTCCAGTTCGCCGTCATGCAGAGCCGCGACCCATCCAACCTCGACCATTACGACATCTACGTGCTGGAAGTGAACCCGCGCGCCTCGCGCACCGTGCCTTTCGTGGCCAAGGCGACCGGCGTACAGGTCATCAAAGCCGCCACCCGCATCATGACCGGTGAGAAAATCGCCACCCTGAAAGCCGAGGGCGTCGTCCACCATCGCAAGTTCGACCATGTGGCGGTGAAGGCCCCTGTCTTCCCCTTCGCGCGCTTCCCGAAGGTGGATGCCGTGCTGGGCCCCGAGATGAAGTCGACCGGCGAAGTCATGGGCATCGACCGCGATTTCCGCCGCGCCTTCGCCAAGGCGCGCATTGGCGCGGGCTCAAAACTGCCCCTGTCGGGCACCGTTTTCATCTCCGTGCGTGATTCTGACAAAAACATGATTATCCCGCTGGCGGCCAAGCTGGCCGACCTGGGCTTCAAAATCGTCAGCACGGGCGGCACGGCGCGGCACCTCGTTTCGGCCGGTATCCGGGCCCATAAAGTCAATAAAGTCCATGAAGGTCAACCACATATCTTTGATGCCATGATCAACGGGGACATCGCCCTCATGCTCAATACCACCGACGGGCCGCAGGCCGTTGTCGACGACTTTAACTTGCGTCGAGCGGCATTACAGAATAAAATCCCCTACTATACGACCATCCCCGGAGCCAAGGCAGCTGTGGACGCCATAGCAGCTTTACGGCAGTCGGGGCCTTTTGACGTGAAGTCGCTGCAGGAATACCTCAAGGCGGCTTAATCAAAGGAACCACGGACGGCGATAATGCACGAAGGTTTCGCGCATGAAGAAAATTTTGTTTGTGTTTACTGGTGACAATTTATGCGTTTGAAAATTAAGGACTGAATATATGCAAAAAATACCCATGACCTCCGCCGGTTTTAAGCGGCTTGAGGAAGAGATAAAGCACCTGAAATCGGTTGAGCGCCCCGCCATTATCGAGGCGATTGCCGAGGCACGCTCGCATGGCGACCTGTCGGAGAACGCCGAATATCACGCGGCGCGCGAAAAGCAGAGCTTTATCGAAGGCCGCCTGCTCGACCTGGAAGACAAAATGTCCCGCGCGGACGTCATCGACACCGCGAAAATGAACGGGAATGTCATTAAATTCGGCGCCTATGTTAAAGTTGTCGATGAAGACACCGAACACGAGCAGGCCTTCCAGATCGTCGGCGAATACGAAGCCGATATCGAAAAGGGCCTCCTCGCCCTGACCGCCCCGCTGCCCCGCGCCCTTATCGGCAAGCAAAAGGGCGACAGCGTCGAGGTCACCACCCCCAAAGGCACCAAGGCCTATGAGGTTGTCGAGGTTCGCTACAAATAACCACCACCCCCGCCTGACTGGACATTCATGACCGCCATCCCGCTCGCGCTCGTCGCCTTCTTTTCAACGCTTTGCGGCGGCTTGTTCGCGTTGAAGTTTAACGACCGCCTTCACTTTATCCTGAGCTTTACGGCGGGCGTGCTGCTGGGCGTGGTCAGCTTCGATATCCTGCCGGAAATATTCGAGATCGCGCATAAGCAGAATATCGATCCCTCAGGCGCCATGACGGCGATGGTCTTAGGGTTTCTCATATTCCACGCGCTCGAAAAATTCTTCGTCGTCCACCATGTGCATGACCATGAGTTCAAGGACAGGCGTCACCCAAAAGTCGGTCTTTTCTCGGCGCTTGCGCTGGCCGGACACAGCTTTATGGACGGCCTGGCCATCGGGCTCGCGTTTCAGGTTTCGCAATCGGTCGGTGTGGTCGTGGCGATTGCCGTCATTGCGCATGACTTTTGCGACGGGCTGAACACCGTGGGCCTGATGCTCGCAAACAAGAATACCCAGCGGATGGCGTTCCGGATGCTGATCGTGGATGCGACTGCGCCGGTTTTAGGGGCGCTGGTCTCCCTTATCATCGAGGTGCCGCCGGACCTGCTGATTTTGTACCTCGGCTTCTTCGCCGGGTTTCTTCTGTATATCGGCGCCTCCGACATTCTTCCCGAAGCCCATTCCCGCAGCAAACCCGGCGCGACCGCGGGGCTGATTTTGCTCACCTGCCTCGGCGCAGAGTTTATTGCGCTGTTGGTGAGGTTTATGAAGTAGAAAGCCCAAGATTTTTTGTAAGAAACATTCTCATCATGGACCCAACCCGAACATCAACGCAGCAATTACGCGCTGCCAAAGCGGCGATTTTAAAAATTTGCGCGGGCCTAAAGAAGAGCTGGAAAGTATTGACTGGTGCGGCTATCGGTTTAGCAGTGATATTTTTAACTGTCTTGGGCCAGCACAGTTACCGCTGCGTGATGGGAGATTACGGCTTGATCGGACGACCAAGAAACCTGACAGGATTGGAAATAATTGAAAGTAAAATTGAAGGACATGTGGTCGATGAACCAAGTACTTATTCTCGGATTGTAGGTTGTGATTGGTAACTTTATCTAATGGAAATTATCGAATCCAATGAATACATGAGACTTCTTTCCATTTTTACCCTCACCGCCCTCCTCGCCCTCGCTGCCGCGTTGTGCTGGCCCGGCGATTATATGATGTCGAAGGATATCGGCTGCGCGAAAGCGTCGAACGCGCGCGGGAAGGAAATCTGCGCGGCCCTGTCGGAGTCGATGGAATGGACGTGGATGGGCCATGCCATCGTCTCGCCCGGCTGGCGCGTGACGTGGGAGGGATTGCGGGAAACATACTGCAAAGCGCATGTGACGGCGGCGGACATTCCGGCGCTGAAAGAGCTGGCGAAGGCGACCGACTGGCGGCTGGAAAGCGGCGCGGGAAACCTGATAACCCTGATCGAAAACGCGAGCGGCAAGGGTGCAGAGCCGGAGAACAGTGTTTTTCATCCGAAGAATGAGCAGTATGTGCTGAAGGGCGGGTGTGGGGAGTAAGGCACTACAAAGAACCTGTCATCCCAGCGAAAGCTGGGATCTCCGAAAATTCAAAGTCATTCCTGCTTCGCAGGAATGTCCTTATTGCAAAGAGAGATGCCAGCTTTCGCTGGCATGACATCTTTTTTAAGTCATATGTGCTTAAACCCTACCCGTTCTCCAGTTCCGTATCCCAGTAGAGATAGTCTCCCCAGCTTTCATGCAGGAAGTTGGGCGGGTACGCGCGGCCGTTGAGCTGCAGCTCAATCGTGGAGGGCTGCAGCGGCTTGCGGATCGGGAACATCTTGCATTCCTCGGGCAGGTAATTGCCTTTCAGGAGGTTGCAGTCCTGGCAGGCGGCGCAGATGTTTTCCCAGGTGGTGGTGCCGCCGCGGGATTTCGGGATGACGTGGTCGAAGGTCAGCTCATGGGTGCGGTATTTGGTCCCGCAATACTGGCAGGTCCAGCGGTCGCGCAGGAAGACGTTAAACCGCGTAAAGGCGGGCCGCGCCTTGGGCTGCACATATTCCTTCAGCGCAATCACGCTGGGCACTTTCATCTGGAAACTGGGGGAACGAATAACAGCATCGTATTCGGATACGATGCTGACACGGTCGAGGAACACAGCCTTGACAGCTTCCTGCCATGACCAGAGAGAAAGAGGAAAATAACTTAAGGGACGATAGTCGGCATTCAGGACTAAAGTCGGACAGCTGTCGAGGTGACTGTGCACCTGAAGAGAACCTTTCTTGGCATCCAGACCTTGGCCGTTACTGTCACCCGGGACAAGGTTCGTTAACGAATCTAACCCATATGCTCATTATAGCACAAAAACAGCCAAAAACGGCCATATGCCGCGGATTTCCTTGAGTTTCCAGAGGATTTAAGGTTACACTTTAGCCTGTTTTTGGGGCGTTTTAGATGCTTTTTCAAAGCCTTCCTGAATGAATTGAAGGCTCCGTATCATGCCGAACTGGTCGATTCCATGCCCCAGTCCGGGCCGCATGACGGCTTCCACATCAAAACCGGCGTCCGAAAACCCGCGTTCGACGCGCGCCAGATTCTCGGGCGGCACGACTTCATCCGCATCGCCATGGATGGCGAGGACGGGTACTTTTACGATGTCCGGCCCTTTCAGTCCCTGGGCATCCAGCAGCATACCGGAATAGGCAACAACGGCGGCGCAGGGCCTCTTGCGGCGGGGCATCGTATACATCGCCATCATGGCCCCTTGCGAAAAGCCGGCAACAGCGAGGCCGCCGTCATCCACCCCCCATTTGGCCAGTTGTTCATCGATATAGTTGCTTAAGACAGGCCTGACGATAGATGCGTATTTATCGCGCTCCATGGCTTCCGGCGTAATCGCCCGGATCGGAAACCACTGGAAACCCGCGGCCCAGGCCTCGCATACTTCAGGCGCATTCGGCGATACGAAAGCCGCATCTTTGAGAACCTGGCCCCATTCCTCGCCAATGGCGATCAGATCGGCGCCATTCGCGCCATATCCATGCAGGAATATCACCAGCTGTTTCGCCTTGCCGGAGCGCGGCGCGATAAAGGGGCCGTCGAGTTTTTGCATGCTGTTCCTTCTTTCGAAAATCTATCAAACACCTCCTGTCATTCCCGCGCAAGCGGGAATCTCGTGGGTTATAGAGCCGTTATGACGCCCCGGAGATCCCCGCTGTCATGCACCGCATGCAAAGCATGGCGCGGGGATGACGGATATGGTAGAGACATTTAACCATAAGGATATATCCATGACCCTCTTCACCTTTTTCTTCCTGGTCGCCCTCGCCTGCATTATTGGCGTTGCCGTATCTCTGTTCTGGGGGTTGTTTGCCATGACCCAGGGCGAGCAGAAGGACCGTGTAACCAGCAACAAGATGATGCGGATGCGGGTGATTTTTCAAGGACTTGCGGTGCTTTTCCTGCTTCTTGCCTATCTCGCAAAATAAAGCGCTTGTTTTTGATTTACCATAGTATTATAATTCCTATAGGGTTGAAAAATAAGCAATAAAGTTCCGGGGTGTAAATGGCGTCCAAGAGCAAGGCTGGATTATCACCGTTAGAGCGTAAAGACTTCCTGATCAGCCACGGTTTCAGGCCTGTGCCTGATCGCGGCCACGGCTCTCACGCTGTCTGGGAGCATGCGGAACTGAAACAACTCATTGAAGAGAAAAAGCAGAAGGTCACCTGCCCTCCGAACCTTCTTTCCAACGTCGCGCAGCCTGCCTGGGAACATACCGTTCCTGATAATCCCGCCAGCGGCACTTGGCACCGCATCGTCAAGCACGCCGAATGGTGCCAGGAGACGGTCGCCAAGGTTAAAGGCGCCTCAGCCAAGGAAGACCGCCGCCGCGAGATCAAGCAGGAATTCCTCGACGCCAAGCAGGAAATCTGCGACTGGAAGCGCGAAACCAAGCATCGCCTGAAGGCCGGCCTCGAAGCAAACCCCGCCCCCGCCAGCTATCACCGGATGAATGAGCCGAAGCCGGCATGACAAGGGCTTTTGCCCTGAAATCGCAATGCATGTAAACTGATCCCCATGAAGATTCTGTTCATTACCGCCACCTATCTGGGCGACGGCATCCTGTCCACTGGCGCGCTCGACCACCTGACCCGGCTTTATCCCGACGCCGAGATTACGGTCGCCTGCGGACCGGTCGTGGCCGGCATCTTCGCACCGGCCCCCGGCGTCAGGAAAGTCATCTCCCTTAAAAAAGAGCCTTATGCGCAGCACTGGATCACGCTCGCGCAGGAAATCTTCGGACAGAAATGGGATATCATCGTCGACCTGCGCAACAGCCTGATCTCCCGCCTGATGCGCGCCGACAAGAAATTCATCTGGGGTCATGCCGATCCCAAAAAGCACAAGGTCGAGCAGATTGCCGCAGCCCTCGGCGGCGTCATGCCGCCGCCGGCGCCGAAATTGTGGTTCGACGCCGGCACGCTGGCGCAGGCGGAAAAAATGGCGCCCCCCGGCAGCCCCATTCTGGCCGTGGGGCCCACCGCAAACTGGCCGGGCAAGGAATGGCCCGCGGAAAACTTCATCAGCCTCATCCGCAAATTGACCGCCGATGACGGTATTCTTCCGGGCGCAAGGCTGGCGGTTCTTGCCGCGCCGGGAGAGGAACTGCGCGCCTGGCCCGTATTGAATGCCGTGCCGAAGGAACGCCAGATCGACGTCATCGCCAAAGGCCCACCCTTGCTGGGCGCGGCGGTTTTGCGGCGCTGCGCGCTCTATGTCGGGAATGACTCCGGCATCACCCATGTGGCCGCCGCCGCGGGCGTTCCGACGCTCGCGCTTTTCGGCTATGGATGGCCTGAAACTTACCGCCCGTGGGGGAAGCATGCCGCCTATATCACGACGCCGGAAACGCCGGAACAGCTGCTGGCGCCCCATGGTTCGACAGGCGCCGTCAAGTCGTCGCTGATGACGTCGCTAACAGTAACGGCCGCCCATGAGGCGGCCGTGAAGCTGTGGCAAAACTCCCGCCAGTGACGACTACGTGTTCAGCGTGGTCTAGTGGCACGATAGACTTTGCATCGCGCGGAATTTATAATCGAATAATGATAATTGAGCAATTAAGTATTGTGTCCCCGGAATTCGATTTCTATCTCGACTAAGCGACAGAAACATGCACCGATTTAGATTTATCATACGATCATTCTTATTAGCTGTGATTGTTATGCTTGTGAGCTTTTCAATTTGGCTAATTAATGGACCACGCCCAATTATTTCAATGCATTTCGATGCGGTATCCAGAGTCTTGGAAATAGAGCTTAAGAATGATACTGATGATGTGATTGCGTACTTCGACACATTGTCGCTTCCGCAGCCGGGAGTTTCATTTAAGAACGCTCCAAGATTCGTCGTCGTAAAGATATATGCTATTGACGGTACAGTCCTGAGTAATTTTAAGCCATCTTATGATTATATAACAGTCAGGGACAACGAATCCACACTGCTAAAGACACCTGTCCCGATGACTAATCTGCCCCCACATCAATCAATTAAAACTCGCGTTAAGCTAAGCGATCTTCTTGGAAAGAGGGGACCCTATTATAGTCCGCTCAATAAGTTGAAAGAATTCTGCGTTCAATTTAAGGCCTTTGTCTTTTTGAACCCTTATCTGCTATTTCCTTTGGAAGCGGATAGCGAAGTAAGCTGTGTGCAAGAATCAAAAGGGGTCGGAGTAAAGTAGCTCGTCGAAGCGCCGCAGGCGCTTCGACGACGAACGCAAGCGTTCCTTTGCCCGGCAAGGGAGTCTCGGGCGGCACGAGCGGTCACAATACCTCGATATACTTTGCGGCGAGTGAGATCGCGCCCCATGGCTCGACCGGCAACGTCAAATCCTGCCTGATGACATCACTAACAGTAACGGCCGCCCATGAGGCGGCCGTCAATGTGTAGCGGCGATTGCGCCAGTAATTACTTGTTCATCGTTGTGTAGTTGCCCTTGATGGCATCCACTTTTTCCTGCTGCTTTTCGCGCGCGGCATCGCCGGAAACGCCCCAGATACGCAGATCCGTCGTGGTATTATAAGTGTCCTGCGCCTGTCTTGCGGTCTGGTAGCGCACGAACTTCACGCGTTCCCAGCCCTTGTAGCGCATGCAGCTGTCGAAATCGTGGAAATTGCTGTGGGAGACCATCTTCTCGCCGTAGCGGGTGGGTGTGTCGTAGTAATCAAGCGCCCCGGAAGCTTCCAGCGCGCGGTGATATTCGCTGTGGGTGTCGGGCGGCGTCGTTTCGCGCAGCGCGCCCAGTTCCACCAGCTCGTCCACTTCGCGGACGCAGGTGGCGACATTCTCTTCAAGAGCCTGCTGCGCCTTCGGGCCCGTCATGTAAAGGCCGGTATTGTCCTCAACGCGCTGCCAGTAAGCCTGTCCTGTGGGCGGGCTCCACGCGCATCCCGACATCGCCAGAATGCCGCAAGCCGCCATCAACAGTCTCATCTTAGAATTCATATGTAGAACTCCCCCTGCACTGAATCTTCTTTCCGCTAGATTAACCCGAATTCATTAATAAAAACAATAGAAGCATCGCGTTTACGGCCGCTTATCCCCCTCTTGAGACCACCAGCTTTCCAGAACCACGCCATAAGTCGGCGTCACGGACGGCCTATGTATATCGGTTGTATGGGCGACTAGGTCCTTGCCGAGATAAAAAAGGGGAATCATGTAATAGCCCCACATCAGCGCCCGGTCGAGAGCGCGGCACCGTGCTATGAGCGTCGCCCTGTCCGCCGAGCGGCCGATGCTGTCGGCAAGCGCATCGACGGCGGCATTCGTGACGCCGGCGTAGTTGCGCGCGCCCTTGGTTTCGGCGGATTTTCTGCCCCAGTAATTGACCTGCTCGTTGCCCGGGGAAAGCGAGTTGATCCAGCGATACGCCACCATATCGTAATCGTAGTCGTCGAGGCGTCCCACGAATTGCGCGTTATCCACGGTACGCACGCGCGCGGCGATCCCGGCTTTCGCCAGATCCCGCGCGAATTCCATCGCAATCTTTTCGTCGGCCGGATCCCCCAGGAGAAGTTCGAAGGAAAAAGCCTCGCCCTTCCCGTTCACAAGCTTTTCGTCGCGGTAAACCCAGCCCGCCTCCTTGAGAAGCGCGATGGCCCTGCGCTTGTTGCCGCGGGGATCGCCGCCCGGCGGCATCCACGCCGCGCCGAACACCTCCGGCGGCAGATCGGCCTTGTACTGTTTGAGGATGCGCAGCTCTTCCCCGCGCGGTTTACCGGATGCCGCAAGATCGGAATTGGGGAACGCGCTGCCGATGCGCTTCAGCTTGCCAAAGGAAAGGTTCTTGTCCAGCCAGGCGTCATTGAACATGTACGACAGCGCCTGGCGCACCCGGCGGTCGGCGAACAGCTCCCGCCGCTGGTTGAAGACGAGCGCCTTCAGCCATTCCGGGCGATGATGCGGAATTTCCTCCCGGATCACTCTGCCTTCGGAAAGCGCCTGAAAATCGTAGCGCGTTTCCCATTTGGCGACGTCGAACTCGCGCCGGAAATTATAATTCCCCGCCTTGAAGGACTGCAGGGAGATGTCGTCGTCGCGGAAATAGCTATAGGTGATCGTGTCAAAGTTATACTGGCCCCTGTTGACCGGCAGGTCCCTGCCCCAGTAATCCTTCACGCGCTCGAAAACGACTTTCCGGCCCGGATCGACGGAAACGATTTTATAGGGCCCGCTGCCCAGGGGGGGCTTCAGCGTCGTCTTTGAGGCATCCTCCGTCTCCCAGTAATGCTTCGGCAGCACCGGCATCATGGCAAGGATCATCACGCATTCGTGATCGTAGCCCGGCCCAAACGTGAAGGTGATGGTGCGCGGATCCGCAATCCGGACGTCCGTAATCAGTCCGTAGACGCGCCGGCGCACCGGGTGGCCGTGCGCGCGATACATTTCATAGCTGAATTTCACGTCCTCCGCCGTGATGGCGACGCCGTCGTGAAAGCGCGCTTCCTTCCTTAAATGAAAGGTTATCCACGACCGGTCCGGCGCGACATCGATGCTCTCCGCAACGACGCCATACATCGTAAAGGGCTCGTCCCAGACGCGCTGCATGAGCTTGTCGTTGATGTATTCGAGTCCTTCGGCGTTATTGCCGGTAATGACGTGATTATTGAGATTATTGAAGCTTCCGTTGCGGGAAAGCTTCAGCTCCCCCCCTTTCGGGGCGTCCGGATTGACGTAATCGAGATGGTCGAACCCCGCCGCGTATTTCGGAGTTCCGTGCATGGCGATGCCGATGTCGGAGGCGCGTGCGGCCGTTGGCAGCAGCCATACCAGCAGGAAGAAAAGGAGCGCAATGCGCAATTCAGACCGCCTTTTTCTCTTTCAGCAATTTCGCAAGGTCGATCTGCGGCCGCGCGCCGACATGGGCGATGACTTCGGCAGCGACGATGGAGGCGATGCGTCCGCAATCCGATAAAGGCTTCCCGCGCGTATAGCCGTACAGGAAGCCCGCCGCGTACATATCACCCGCCCCTGTCGTATCGACGACTTTCGTGACCGGCTCGGCGTTGACCTCGATGGTTTCGTTCGCGGTCACGATAAGGGAGCCCTTCGCGGAGCGGGTAATGATGGACAGCGCGCAGACTTCGCGCGCATGGCTGACCGCGGTTTCAAAAGTTTCCGCCTTGTAGAGGGATAAAATCTCGGCCTCGTTCGCGAACAGGATATCGACGCCGTTTTTGACAAGGTCGAGAAATTCGTCGCGGTGGCGATCGACGCAGAAAGGGTCGGACAGAGTCAAGGCCACCTTTTGGCCCCCCAGATGGGAGATCTCGGATGCTTTGCGGAACGTCTGCTTCGCGCGCGGACGGTCGAACAGGTAGCCCTCGAGATAGGTGACCTTGGCGTTCTTCACCATTTCCTCGTTCAGGTCGCTGGGCGCGATCCAGACGCTGGCCCCCAGAAAGGTGCACATCGTGCGTTGCGCATCCGGGGTAATCAGGATAAGGCAGCGCGCGGTGGGCGGGCCGTCCGAGAGCGCCGGGGTATCGAAAGTAACGCCTGTTGCGCGAATATCGTGGCGGAAGACATTGCCGAGCTGGTCGTTGGCGACCTTGCCGATATACCCCGCCTTGCCGTGCATGGAGGCGAAGGCGGCGACGGTATTCGCGGCGGATCCGCCGGAAACTTCAAGGCCGGGCCCCATCTTGGCATAAAGGGCTTCCGCCTGGTCGGCTTCTATCAGGGTCATGGTGCCCTTATGAAGCTTGTTTGCGGCAAGGAATTCATCTGCGGTCTTCGACAGCACGTCGACGATGGCGTTACCGATGCCGACGAGATCAAGATTTTCTTTACTCATGACGGGAACCCCTATACCTTTGATACCCGACAAACATGGCACAAAAACGCAAATCAGACCAGACGAAACTCATCGCCGAAGCCGCCCTGTCCCTTGCCGGGAAGACAGGCTGGGACCGCCTGACTTTCAGGGACATCGCAAAGAAAGCCAAGGTCAGCGTGAAGGATATCGAGGCGGAGTTTTCGGATATCTGGGATATCCTGAAATGGGTTCTGAAAAAACTGGAAACCAATACGCGGGAAAACGTCGAAAAGCATCTGGGCCGAGACTGGCGCGATAATCTCGCGGAAATCCTGATGACGCGCTTCGAGCTGGCGCAGGCGCATCGCGAGGCCTTCGTCTCCCTCGGGAAATCCTTCGCCCGGCACCCGGAAGCCGCTCCCCGCTTCGTGCGCGGGTTTTACAAGACTCTGGACGGGATGCTCAGACTGTCCGGCGTTTCAAAAAAGTTCTGCCAGCCGGTCTGCGTGGCCGCCCTTGGCGCCGTTTACCTGTCATTAGTGGACGTCTGGATGAAGGATAAAACGCCGGACCTTTCCAAAACGATGGCGGCAATCGACCGCCGGCTGGACCTCTACGCGCAGGCGATGGATTTCGTGAAGCGCTGATTTTTTAGTTCACGCAGGTGTAGAGCGCCGTTCGCTTGGGCATAAGTTTTTGTGTCGGCGGATTTGACGCGGTCGGCACGCTTATCATCCCGTCGTCCCAGGCGCCTATCCGGATGGACTTGTACCCTTTGTCGCAGCTGCATTCTCCTGTCGCAATCGCGGGCTTGAGGACGGCATGCGCCTCCACCGTCACTTCACCTCCCTTTGGATCGATCGTAAAGCTTCTGAGGCATGCGCCTTCCCATACGCCCTCCTGACGCACGCAACCGTCCTGATCCGCGTTTACCGCGGCCGGATCGTAGAAGGCCTTTTTCGTGTTGCAGACGATGATCCGATCAAGCAGCGTTCCGCGCACGTCAGCATCGTCGTGAATGGCGATATCGTCATAGAAATTCTCTCCGGCTTTCGGGGCATAGGAGGAAATCACGAACGTCCCGTCGCTGTTGCAGTTTTCTCCGTCCTTTTCCTCCCTGTCGCACGGCCGCCTGCCCCCGCCCTGCGTCCATGCGCCCTTGCCCGAACGCCCGTGCGAGACGATGACGTATCTGCCGGTATTCGGAGCATCCAGCACGTTGTTTCCTTCGGCATCGACGACGTTGAGGATGCCGGGAGGCGCCGGATTGCCCTTCATGCCATCGGGCAGCGTCAGCTTGCGCGTCACGGCATAGGTAAAACGATTGCCCCAGCCGTCCGTCGCCTGTTCATCCGACAGGCGCAGATCGCGCACCGGAATGACGCCGGCCCAGACTTCATTGGCGCCCCCCTCGTCGCCGGAGGTCACAATGCCTTCGCCGGCTTCCGCATTTGCGGCGCAGGCGTCTGCGGGGGCATCGCTTTTCTGTTTGCCGGACGCCATGTAGACCGGGCTTTCCGGGCACGGCAGCCGGTCATGCGCAGCGACATACATCGTTAATGCCGAGCGCAGGTCGTCAAGCCGCTTGCGCGTCGTTTCCAGCCGCGACGCTTCAACCTGGATCGAGTAAAACTGGAGGAACGCCGCCAGCAGCAATCCGGTAATCGAGATGACGATCGCCATCTCGATAAGACTGAAGCCGCTGTTTCGCCGCGTTCTCATCATTGTCACCATGGCAGCCTGATCACGGCGCGCAACCCGCCGTGCGGGCTGTCCTCGAGCAGCACCTCGCCGCCGTGGCTGTGAACGATGTCGCGCGCGATGGAAAGGCCGAGGCCCACGCCGCCGGTTTTCTTGTTGCGCGATTTTTCGACGCGGTAAAACGGCTTGAAAACCTCTTCGCGCAGATCCGGGGGAATGCCGGGGCCGTCGTCGTCGACAGTGATTTCGAGGTTGTCTTCCGTTTCGCGTCCCGCCACCCAGACATGCTTTGCGTATTTGCAGGCGTTCGTCACGATGTTGGAAATCGCGCGCTCGACGGCGACCGGGCGGACCTTTATCGTCAGGCGTCCCGAAATATCGTCCTTCACATCGGCCCCCTGGCGCCGCGCGTTGGCAATGATGCGGTCGAGAACCTGCCGGAGATCCGTCATCTCGACGGACTCATTGCCCTCGCCCCGCACGAAGGCAAGATAGCCTTCGACCATCTTCTCCATTTCCTCGACATCCTGCCGCAGGTTGTCGGTATCCGGGTTATGCGAGGCCATGGCCAGCTGCAGCTTCATGCGGGTGAGCGGCGTGCGCAGGTCATGCGAAACGCCGGAGAGCATCGCCGTGCGCTGCTCCATCTGCCGCTTGAGCCTGTCTTTCATCTCGAGGAAAGCCTTGGAGGCGCGGCGCACCTCGGAAGCGCCCGACGGCGCGAAATCCGGGACATCCTGCCCCTTGCCGAATTTTTCGGCCGCGACGGCAAGGCGCATGATGGGCCGTATCTGGTTGCGCATGAACATCATCGCGATGAACAACAGCACCATCGCGCTGCCGATCAGCCAGAGGATGAAAATATAGGCGGTCGGGCTGTAAAGTCGCCGGTCGGGGCAGACGAAATGGACGTCCTTGCCGTCGAGTCGCACCACGACTTCGAACCATTTGTCCGTTTCGTAGGGGCGTATCGCGAAGGGCTTGCCCAGTTTCTGCGCCAGCTGGCCCTGAAGCTTCTGCGCGACGCTGAACCAGGTGAACTTCTGGAACGACAGCTCCGACTGCTCCAGCACGCCTTCGGCATTCGTCACCCGGACCATGATATCGAGGCTGCTTTTGGCGCGCGTCACGATGTCCAGCATCTGCTGCGAGCCTTCGGCCGCCGCAAGGCGGTCCGAAATCATGTTGATTTCTCCGGCCAGCGCGAAAACGAGCTTGTCGCTCATCGCATCCCAGTGGCGGTCGAAGAAAATATAGGCGACGATCACCTGCAGCAACAGAATGGGCAGGCTCACGATCATCAGCGACCGGGCGAACAATGTCCGGGGCATCAGGCGGCGGCGCAATTCTTTGGCGGCGGAGGTCATCAGTCAGACCAGAGGACATATCCCTTGCCGCGCACCGTCTGGACATAGCGGGGCAGCTTGGGGTCTTCCTCGACCTTCTTGCGCAGGCGGGTGATCTGCACGTCGATGGTGCGTTCGTTTGCGCTCATCTGGCAGAGCGCGGCCAGTTCCTCGCGACTCACCACTTCGCCTTTTTTGCTGGCGAGGGCCTTCAGCAGCGTATGCTCGACGGAGGTGAGCGCCACGCGCTCTTCGCCCGCCGCCAGCTCGCCACGGTCGAGGTCGAGCAGCCATTTGCCGAAGCGCACCGGCGCGTCCTTCTCGGGCGGCTTGGCGGCGACGCGGCGCAATATGGCATTGATGCGCAGCAGCAATTCGCGCGGCTCGAAGGGCTTGGCCAGGTAGTCGTCGGCGCCCGCCTCGAAGCCGCTGATGCGGGATTCAATTTCGCCGAGCGCTGTCAGCAGCAGAACCGGCGTCGTCATCCCCTGTTTTTTCAAGGCCTTGGTGAGTGCCATGCCGTCTTCGCCCGGCATCATCACGTCGAAAATCATGAGGTCATAGGCGAGGTATTTCAAAATATCCCGCGCCTCTCTTGCGTCCACCGCTGTGGTCACCAGAAAACCGTTCTCAATCAGGAAGCGGGAAAGAAGCTCTCGCAGGCGCTCGTCGTCGTCCACAACCAGGATGTGCGGCTTCTTGTCGGGTTCTATGTCAGCGGCTTTAAGTTTAGTCATAATGCGCTTTAGGGGTTGTGGAACCGGGCGGTTTCAGGATAGTATGTCCGCGTTGAAATTGCATCTTTTATACAGGAAACACCTCCCATGGCAATAATCCCCTATGACGACCGCGACGGGCAAATCTGGTTCGACGGAAAGCTGGTGCCCTGGCGCGAAGCGAAGGTGCATTTCCTGACCCATGCCCTGCACTATGGCTCAGGCGTCTTCGAAGGCGTGCGCTGCTATAACGGAAACATCTTCAAGCTGAACGAGCACAGCCAGCGCATGCTCGACGGCTGCAAGATGATGGATATGAAAATCACCTATACAATCGACCAGATCAACCAAGCCTGTATCGAGGCGGTCCGCGCGAACAATCTGACCGACGCCTACCTGCGCCCTCTCGCCTGGCGCGGCCCGGAACAGATGGGCGTCGCCGCCCAGCAGACGAAAATACATCTTGCCGTCGCCGCCTGGGACTGGCCCAGCTATTTCAGCCCGGAAATGCGCGAAAAAGGCATCTCCATCCAGACGTCGCGCTGGCGCCGCCCCGCGCCCGACATGGCTCCCGTCACGGCGAAAGCCTGCGGATTGTACATGATTTGCACGCTGTCGAAACACGAAGCCGACCGCAACGGCTATACCGACGCGCTGATGCACGACTACCGCGGCAATGTCGCCGAACTGACCGGCGCGAATATTTTCATGGTCAAAAACGGGGAGCTGCACACGCCGCTCACCGACTGTATCCTGAACGGCATCACGCGCCTGACCGTCATCGACCTCGCGCGGAGCCTCGGCTACAAGGTGACCGAGCGCCATATCAGGCCCGAAGAGCTGAAAGACGGCAACGAATTCTTCGCCACCGGCACCGCCGCGGAAGTCACCCCCATCGGCAAGATCGACGACAAGACATTTGCCGTCGGCCCCATCACCCGCCGCATCCGCGAGGAATACGAAAAGCTGGTCCGCGCGCCGGTTCCCGCCCAGCAGAAAGCCGCCGCCGGGTAGTTTCCGCAACCAAGGCCCCTTCCCTGAAATTCCGCTTTCGCAGGAATGGCGGTGATGTATGATATTGCAGCTTTCAATTCAGGAGTTTCCGCCATGAAAAAGACGTCCGCCGCCTTGAAGAAAACCCCTGCCAACCGCAACCGCCGCCCGGAAGACTACCAGAAGGAATATGAGACGCTCATAGAACAGATGGACAACCTGCGCGGGCGCCTTGTTCAGATCAACCGCGAATGGGCGAATGCGAACCTCGAACACAAATCAAACGTGCTGCCCGGCGTGCCGCGCCACGACGGCACCCATGGCTGGCATGAGGTCGAGGACTTCCCCCTCTACACCACGGGCGGCAAGAAAATCCGCCTCTCCGATCTTTTCGGCAAGCATGACGAGCTGATCGTCATCCAGAACATGGGCCGCTCCTGCCCCTATTGCACGCTCTGGGCCGACGGTTTCAACGGCGTCTGGGAGCATCTTGAAAACCGCGCGGGCTTTGCACTGGTCTCCCCCGACCGACCGCTGGACCTGAAAAAATTCGCGTCCGGCCGGGGCTGGAAATTCAAAACCTATTCAAGCCACAGCAGCGAGTTCAAGAAATACCTCGGCTTCCAGGATTCGAAGGGCAGCCCGAAACCCGGCGTCTCCACCTTCTACCGCGAAAAGGGCCGCATCTATAACATCGCCAATGACACCTTCGGCCCCGGCGACCTGTATTGCAACGTCTGGCCGCTGCTGGACCTGCTGAAGAAAGGCGCGAACGGCTGGAGCCCGAAATACAAGTATAAAAAGTAAGCGCTTTTATGTTGGCGCAACAGGATCTTCTTCGTCGTTAACAGGACGGAGATTAATAGCGAACTTTTGAAAGCTTCCGTCTTCCAAATCCGCCGTCTCCATGAGATCCGCGTCCCGCTTTTCGCGCGCTTTTTTGAAGTCAATAACCGTGCCCTTTTCATCAAGGGCCGCTGGCAGATCGCCCGTCGAAATATCTGTCGTCATGTTGCCCTCCTTTGATGTTAATTGTTCATTCAGACGCCCTCACGGCGCTGTCGCGATTTTAATCGTCTGCACAAAGGTCGATATGGTATTTCTCTAAACTGCTGATATGCTTTAGAAGCTGGTATTTAGATACCTAAGGGGCCTTGATCTCTCGTTCCAGTCGCAGAAAGAATGGAGATTCTTGACGTCATTTCGCGTAAAGAGCGCGATGGCAAACAAGCCCGTACTCTTTAAGTATACACCTGCTTTGGGATTTCAGGGGGATTATCTTTTCACGCTTATCTGGTATCCTGATCTGGCCTTTGGCTTTATAAGGGATGTCGCATGAAAATCGCCAGCTGGAACGTCAATTCCGTCCGCACCCGCCTGCCCAACGTGCTGGCATGGCTGGAGAAGCATCAGCCCGATGTGTTGCTGCTCCAGGAGCTGAAATGCCAGAACGACGACTTCCCTGAAAAAGAATTCAAGGCCGCCGGATACAATGCCGCCGTGCACGGCCAGAAGACATGGAACGGCGTCGCCATCCTCTCGAAACTTAAAATCGACCATATCAAGACCGGACTGCCCGGAGATAAAGCCGACGAACAGGCGCGCTATATCGAGGCGACGATCCGCGGTATCCGTATCGCCTCGGTCTACCTGCCCAACGGCAACCCGGTCGACAGCGAGAAATACCCTTACAAGCTGAAATGGTTCGACCGCCTGATCGCGCATGCGAAGGGGCTGCTGGCGGAGGAAATCCCCGCCGTGCTTGCCGGCGATTTCAACGTCATCCCCGAAGCGCGCGACTGCCACGACCCAGCGGCCTGGGCGGAGGACGCCCTGTTCCGTCTCGACAGCCGCAAAAAGCTGCGCGAGCTGCTTTATCTTGGGTACACAGACGCCTTCCGCGTTTTCAACGACAAGGACCACCAGTTCACTTTTTGGGACTATCAGGCGGCGGCGTGGCAGCGCAATCACGGCATCCGGATTGACCATATCCTCTGCACCCCGCAGGCGGCCGACGCGCTGGAAAGCTGCGTCATCGACACGGAGCCGCGCGGGCTCGACAAGGCTTCGGACCATACGCCGATTGTCGCGCAGCTGAGAGCCTGAGCACTCCAGAAATATCTTTCAACGCATTGATATTACAATATTTTACTCTCCTTTTTGACATAAGGAAGATAGTGGGGTAACCTCCGTTCCAGTATTTCCATCGGAAAGAAACGGCGATGCTCGACAACCTCAAAAAGAAATTCAAAGACTTCAAGCTGCGCGACATCTTCAAACGCAAGGCCGGGCCGCCGATACCCCAGGAATTGCTCGACAACAAACCGCTGCAAAAAGCCATCGTCAAGCGCCATCGCCGCAAAGTGCTGAAGCGTCTTGGCGGCATTTTCATGGCCTCGGCCATGCTGTCGACCGGGCTGCAATACACGCCGGGGCTTGTCAGCGTGAAGTTCGATGATTTCATGGCGGGCCGCGGATACGCAGACAATCTGTCGCAGCACTTCCATACCGGCGAGATACGCGTCTATGACCGTTTCAACCCGCTCTATCCCTTCCATCGCGCCGGGCGCGAAGTGGCGATCGAGTGGCACGAGAACATGAAGATCTCGCGTTTCGCCGCCATTCCGCTCGCTGTCGCAACGCCCTTCATCTATTGGGGCGGACTGACCTCGGGCTTCGGGGACATGCTGCCCGGCAGCGAGCTCGACGCCTATTCGATGGCGAACAACGACAAGCCCGCCGACCGCGTCAATTTTATCCGCCCGCCCGGCGAATTCTCGCTCAACAGTTTCCTGGCCGATTTCTCCGGCGTGGATGGCGGCAAGCTGACCTTCAAAAACGACCGCCAGGACCTGCGCGACGTGCTCTTCGCCTTCACCATGCTGCACGAAGCGCGCCACGGCGACCAGGAGAAGCTCGCCAACGCCAATGCGAACGAAAGCGATGCCGACCTGTATGCCTTCAAGGTCCTGCAGGCGCGCGGCGTTGACCCGGCGCTTCTGAGAGAGGCTGCCACCATCGTGGCCCATGCGCGCACACTGAACGCGGTGCTGGGCGGCGACGCCAGCCATGTATCGACCTTCACGCTCCAGCGCGGCAGCGGGCGCATCTTCGACGGCTATCAGGATGCCGCCGCCTTCAAACGCCTGCACGATGTGTTGGGCGAAGCGGATGTCCGCAACGACCTCGCCTTCCCGCCCCGCATGCCGGCCGGCCAGCGCTACCTGTACCTGACCCTTGCCATGGAACAGGAAGGGCTGCTCGACGAAGACGCCGGCATGAAAAAGGCCGCCGTCGCCTACGTGAACGCCATCAACTATTTCAACAATGCCTCGGGCGGCGCAATGATCGACCCGAAATTCGACATGTCGAAAATCGACCTCAGCTACCTGACGCAGAAGTACAAGCCCGTACCGGACAAGCTCAATGTCCCGGCCGCGGCGCCGAAAGCGCCGAAGCCGAATTCTTAGAAATAGCGCTGTAACCTTGGCGCACGCCGGGGCGTCTGGTATTATGACAATTTTTTTGTTGACTCCAGGCGCGCATTCCTTCAGATTGAGCATCGGCCCCTAAGGATTCCTCCATGTCATACGTCCCCAGAAAGCGCAACCCTCCCCCGATACGGGAGGTGTACAGGTTCCTGAAAGATCATTTCGGCAAGACGCCGTGGATGGTCTTCGGCACGCTTTTTTTCATCTTTATCGCGGCCATGACCAGCACGGTGATGCCGCAGGTGCATGCCTGGCTGGTCGACGTTCTGGCGGAAAATATGACCGGCAAGCGTGATATCGAAAAAATCATCATGCCCGTCCTCGCTATGACGGCGCTGGGCATCGGCTATCACCTGACGATGCGGGCGGCGCATTTCATCAACTGCTATACGAATACGCGCGTGCATGCCGCGATTGCCGCGGACTCGTTGAATTACGTCCACAGTTTCGAAACCGAATGGCACACCAATACCTTCGCGGGCTCCATCGTGACGGCAATCAAGCGCGGGCGCTCCGCCGCGCACCGGACGTTCGACACCCTTTGCTATGATTTCTGGCCGGCCATCGTGGTCGTTATCGGCAGCATCGCTTTCGCCTGGGAAAGATCGCCGCTGATCGCGATGTCGCTGGTGCTCTACGCCGTCAGCTTCACGGTCTTCAGCATCATCCTCAGCCTGAAATACGTCGCGCCCAAAAACCGCATCTATGCCGACGAGGACAGCCGCTTGGGCGGCGTAATCGCCGACAGCGTGACGGGCTATGCCGCGGTGAAAGCCTCGGGCGCCGAAGCCCATGAATATGCGCGCATCAAGGCCGCCGCCAACCGCTTCGCGCTGGCGGCGCGGACGGCATGGATACGCGCGAATATCCTTTCCTTAAGCCAGAACATCGTCATCAACATCGGCCGTTTCGCCGCGATGTGCCTGGCCGCCTGGTACTGGAGCATCGGCAGCTTCACCCCCGGCGACGTGATGTTCGTGCTGATGACCCAGCGCGTGCTGGCGGAATACCTCGACGGTATCGGAAATCGTTTGAGGGATATCATCGAGTCTATCAACGACCTCGAGGAAGTGGTGACCTGGCGCAACCGCAAGCCGCTGATCGCCAACCACGCGAAAATCGCGGCCAACGACTGCCCCAGCTTCGACCTGAAATTCGAAGACATTACATTCAAATACGCGAGCCAGCAAAAGCCGGCGATTGAAAATTTCAGCCTCACCATCAAGCCCGGCGAAAAGGTTGCGCTGGTCGGGCGCACCGGCAGCGGCAAGAGCACGCTGTTCAAGCTGCTGCACCGCTATTACAACCCGCAGACCGGCACCATTACCGTCGATGGGCACGACATCAACGATGTCGACCTGCCGGGGCTGCGCCGGCAGCTGGCCCTTGTCTCGCAGGAACCGGTGCTGTTCCACCGCAGCCTCGCCGAGAACATCGCCTATTCGCGGCCCGACGCCACGCTGGAGGAAATCAAACAGGCCGCCCAGCGCGCGCAGATCGCCGACCTGATCGAAAGCCTGCCGCAGGGCTATGAAACGCTGGTGGGCGAGCGCGGCATCAAGCTGTCGGGCGGCGAGCGCCAGCGCGTCGCCATCGCCCGCGCGCTGCTGGCCGATGCGCGCATCATTCTGCTGGACGAGGCCACCAGCTCCCTCGACAACGAAACCGAGCATTTCGTGCAGGAAGCGCTGGAACAGCTGACCGTCGGGCGCTCCGTCCTCGCCATCGCGCACCGCGTTTCCACGATTCAGGACTACGACCGCATCGTCGTGATGGAGCAAGGCCGCATCGTCGAAATCGGAAAGCACCAGGAACTGCTGGACCGCAATGGCTATTACACCAAGCTCTGCCAGCACCGCACCCATGATTTTCTGGCGGCGTAGCAGCGGAGCTTGCTAAGCAAATGGAACAACATTCCAATATAGCCTCAAAATCTGGGGCACCCCTTCCAACTTACACCTTTCACGACGTTGTCGGAACCTTGGCGTTCATTATTATCATCGTCGACTTGATAGCTGGTTTTCTTTATGCAGGCGTATTCACTTATTACTTAGTACGGGCACGGTCTAACCCGGATTATCAGTGGAAATGGATCAAGCCCTTCGCCATGTTTTTCTTCGTCATATCAGTCATGGTATTTGCATCACTCTTGGGCAGTTTCTGGGGCGGTTGGTCGAAGTACAGCGCCATAGCATCTAACTATTAGAAATCCCCCAGCCTTCGCTCAATAATCCCGCTCTACCGCAAACGTAATCAGTTCCGCGAGGTCCTTGCGCAGGGGATGCGTGGGGAGGTCGTTGAGCAGCTGGCGGCCGCGGGCGGCGAACTGGCGGGCGATGTCGAGCGACTGGCCGAGCGCGTTATGCGCGATGAACAGCCGCATGGCTTCCTTGAAGTCGCCTTCCTTCTGGTCGAGGTCGGTCATGCAGCGGTGCCAGAATTTGCGCTCGCCCGGGCTCGCGTGCTCGAGAGCCTTGATGACGGGCAGCGTCATCTTGCCTTCGCGGAAGTCGTCGCCCAGCGACTTACCGAGGCGGTCTTCGGAAGCGGCGTAGTCCAGCACGTCGTCGGAGATCTGGAAGGCGATGCCAAGGCACTGGCCGTATTCGCGCATGGTCTTGCACTCGCCGGAGGCGCGCCCCGCCACCACGGCGCCAACCTCGCAGGCGGCGGCGAAAAGCTCGGCGGTCTTGGAGCCGATGACCTGCATGTACTGGTCTTCGGTCGTCTCGAGGTTATTGGCGGTGGAAAGCTGAAGCACCTCGCCCTCCGCGATCACGGCGGAAGCGTTCGAGAGAATGCGCAGCACGTCGAGAGAGCCGTCTTCGACCATCAGCTGGAATGAACGGCTGAACAAAAAATCACCGACAAGGACGGCGGCTTCGTTACCGAACAGGGCATTGGCCGAGGCGCGGCCGCGGCGCTGGTCGCTGTCGTCGACGACGTCATCATGGAGGAGCGTCGCCGTATGAATGAATTCGACGCAGGCGGCCAGTTTATGCTGCCGCGTGCCCTGATAGCCGAACAGCGCGGCGGAAGCCAGCGTCAGCACCGGGCGGCAAGCGCATCCGCCCGG
>SCTB01000139.1 GCA_004297545.1 Alphaproteobacteria bacterium | reverse complement strand
CACTCATATATATCTACAAGCTTATTTTGGGCCTCTACATCGCCCGCAAAGGCCTTAGATTCTAAAGAACGCATAAATTGTTTATGCTTCTCATTCCATTCTTTAACTCGTGTATTCAATTTTCCAATTTGCGCGCGTGAAAGATTGTAAGTTGCATCTGCAAGTTGTTCTGCCACATCTTCTTCGCAGGTATTCCATTTTTTCCCACGAAAATCAGCTTCTATCTTTGGGCACGACTTACTTCCGGCAAGAGTTAACCAGAAATACGCTTCTTCATTGTTCTTATCGTATCCACATGCACCTCTCCAGTAACACGTCCCCATGGACACCTGCTCAAATACATTGCCTTCATCAGCCATTGCAAAACCTATCTGATGTGCAGAAGCCCAATCCGGTTGAGGTGGCGAATGTGTATGCTGGAAGGAGAATATTATAACCACACCCAGAGCGACCAGCATAAATACTATTAAGTATTTTCGCTTAGCTGGATATTTTCTCCGAGACGTCACGCCGTCTCCTTCTTCGCTTGAATCTTCTTGAGGAGCTTCTTGATTTTCTTCTGCGTGTCTTCGGAGGTGTGGAGGCCGAGTTTTGAGCGGCGCCACAGGATGTCTTCCAGCGTCTGCGCCCATTCGTTAGCGGTGAGGTAGCGGATTTCGGCCTCGTAGACGTTTTCGCCGAGGTAATCGCCGAGGTCGGCCAGGCGTTTCGCGCCGCGCAGGATATCGCGCACGCGGGTGCCATAGGCGCGGGCGAGGCGGAAGGCCAGCGCCTCGGGCAGCCAGTTGTATTCGCGTTTCAGCGTCTTTAAAAACGTCGCGAAGTTGATGACATTCGCATCCGCCCCGGGCAGCATCGCCTTTTCAGTCCAGGGGCCGGTGCCCTTGCCGAGCTTGGCGACCACCTGATCACCCGCGGCTTCGGCCAGCTTGCGGAACGTCGTGATCTTGCCGCCGTAGACGGACAATATCGGCAGGCCCTGGGTTTCTTCCATGTCGATCATATAGTCGCGCGTGACGCGCGAGGCCTCCTTGTCGCCATCGTCGACCAGCGGGCGCACGCCTGAATAGGTCCATTGCACGTCGGAAGGTTTCAGGGGGTGGCGCAGGAACCTGTTCGCGGCGGCGCAGAGGTATTCGACCTCTTCCATCGATATGCGCACTTCCTCGATATCCTCGGTGTATTCGACATCGGTCGTGCCGACGAGGGTGTATTTCTTTTCATACGGGATGAGGAAGACGATGCGCTTGTCTTCGTTCTGCAGAATATACGCGTGTTCGCCCTGGAACAGGCGCGGCACGATGATATGGGAGCCCTTGACCCAGCGCACCTTGTACTTGGGGTTCTCGTCGCCGGTCAGCGCCAGCGTCTTGCCGACCCAGGGGCCGGAGGCATTGACGACAAGGCGCGCGCGCACATGGTATTTGCCGCCCTCGGTGTGGTCCTGCAGCGCGGCCAGCCACATATCGCTTTTCTCGTCGCGTTCCAGCGATAAACATTCGGTGCGCGTGCGGATATCGGCGCCGCGGTCGGCGGCGTCGCGCGCGGCCAGCACCACGAGGCGCGTGTCTTCCACCCAGCAATCCGAGTAGGAAAATCCGCGGCGGAATTCGGTTTTCAGCGGCTGGCCGTAGAGCGTGCCGGCCATGTACTGGCTTTTGGATTTCGGCAGCATCTTGCGCCCGCCGAGGTGGTCGTAGAGGAACAGCCCGATGCGGATCATCCACCACGGGCGCAGTTTTTTGTGGTGCGGCAGTATGAACGTCAGCGGCCAGATGATATGCGGCGCGGATTTCAGCAGCACCTCGCGCTCCATCAGCGCCTCGCGCACGAGGCGGAATTCGTAATGCTCGAGATAGCGCAAGCCGCCGTGGATAAGCTTGGTCGAGGCGGAGGAGGTGGCCGAGGCAAGGTCGTCTTTCTCCACCAGCATGACCGACAGCCCCCGGCCCGCCAGATCACGCGCGATCCCCGCGCCGTTGACCCCGCCGCCGATGACAAGAACGTCCACTTCCTTCAACTTGGTCAAAACGCCGCCCCGGTTGTTAACTAACTTGCTGATATAAAAGCGGAAAACCGCGTATATGGCAACAGGTATTTGGTGATAGAGGGGGATTTCGGGCGCTTTGAGGGGTTTAGGAACACTATTTCCAACCCGCGCCACCCCGGCGCAGGCCGGGGTCAAGAATGTTTATGTATGAAATGAGTGTGCCGTTTTCAAAGCGATTCCCGCCATCTCACGCGGATAGATGCTTGACCCCGGCCTGCGCCGGGGTGGCGATAGCTGAGAGCGAGGTTATAAGCTGTACTCCAAAATCCTCCCCGCCTTTATTTCCATCGTATCCCGCGGCTTCAGCGCCCGGGTCTGGTGGGGGGTGAGGAGGTTGTAGTGGCGGGAGTCATCCAGCGCGGCACCGACATCCCAGCAGCTTTCCCGGTTCGAAACCCATTGCGCGGGATCAAACCGCCGCAGGTCGAAGGAGGCCGAATAGGTGCGCAGGGTCTTCCTGTTTTCGTTCACGTATTCATGGAAATAGGACATGGCGAGCTCGCGCAGACTGTAATACACCGGGTCGCGCCAGCGCAGGAAGACATGGTTGCTTTTCGATATCGCGCCCCAGCAGCCGTGCCGGTGGAACAGGGCGACCACATGGTCATCGTCGCCCTCCGCCTGCATATCCATCAAAAGCGGCGGCGAACCGCCCATCCAGAGCGCGCAGGCGGCGACAAAGGCGCCCTCGATGCAATGGGCATGGCCTTGCCGAAGCGTTTCCACGACCGACAGGCAGGTATCCCCGCCCTTCTCGCGGTTGATTTCGAGGGAGGAGACGAAGTCCTGTATTTTTTCAGGAGAGGAAAGCCGCGCAAGCTCCGCGGCGTCAGGCGCGGCGAGCCCAAGGTTTATCCCGAATGATACGCGGTTTTTGAAGCCTCTTTTCATTCAGGGTTAAGGGTAGCATGGCCGGAGTCGCTGTGTCCAATTTGGGGGATTTATTTTGCATAAAGGCTTCAACGCGGAGACCCGGAGAAGCGCATTTCCCGCTTCGCCACCCCGATGCAAATCGGGGTCCAGTTTATAAACTCACTACCTCGAATTATTGCGCGCTTCGCGCGCTATTCAATGAGATAGAGGTTAAATAACTGGACCCCGATTTGCATCGGGGTGGCGAAGCGGAAAGAACTCCGGGTCTCCGGGTCTCCGCGTTAAATCAATTCGGATCTCCGGGTCTCCGGGTAAAAAACCTTACGCCGCCTTGCAGGCCTTTTTGCTCTTGAAGCAGCCTTCCGCGATGCGGTCGGCGGCGAGGGAGGTCGAGATGCCTTCCTGGTCGGCGCGCTTGAAGATGCTCTCGGACGTGCCGTCGATCTTGGCGACGTGGTCGAGGACCATCTGGCGCTCGAAAGCCTTGTTCGTGCTGCGCGCGAGGTGCTCGTAGTACACGCTGATGAGGCCGCCCGCGTTGATAACGTAATCCGGCGCGTAGAGAACCTTCATGTCGCGCAGCACATCGCCATGGCGCGCTTCCGCCAGCTGGTTGTTCGCGGCGCCGGCAATCACCTTCGCCTTGATGCGCGTCAGCGTGTCGTCGTTCAGGATGCCTCCGAGAGCGCAGGGAGCGAAAACATCGGCCTCGATGTCATAGATGCTGTTGAGCGCCACGGCCATCGCGCCGAATTCGCGGCTGGCCATGTCGACCTTGTCCGCGGCCATGTCGGTCACGATCAGCTGCGCGCCCGCCTGGTGCAGGTGGCGGCAGAGGTTATAGCCCACGTTGCCGAGGCCCTGCACGGCCACTTTCAGGCCCTTCAGGTCGTTGCGCTGCAGACGGTGGCGCACGGCGGCCTTGAGGCCCGTGAACACGCCCAGCGCCGTGGTCGGCGACGGGTCGCCCGAGCCATGCGCGCCGCCGGCGATGCCGACGACGTGTTTGGTCTGGCTGTTAATGTGGTTCATGTCTTCGGTCGTCGTGCCGACGTCTTCGGCCACGATATACTGGCCGCCGAAGCTGTTGACCGCGCGGCCCATGGCGCGCATCAGCTCGGGCGTCTTGTGTTTCTTGGAGTCACCGATAATGACGGATTTGCCGCCGCCTAAGGGGAGGCCGGCCACCGCCGCCTTGTAGGTCATGCCCTTGGAGAGACGCAGCACGTCTTTGAGCGCCGCGTCGTCGCTTTCATAGGACCACATGCGGCAGCCGCCGAGCGCGGGGCCGAGGTTCGTGTTATGCATCGCGATGATCGCGCGCAGGCCGGTGGCCGCGTCGTGGAAGAACGAAACCTGTTCGTGCTGGTCGAATTCCTTGTGGGAGAAAACGGACATGTTGAATATCCCTTCGCTTGTTTTTTGTTGCGCCGCCGCATTTATTTCAGCTTTTTCAGCGCCTCTCACAACGCTTTCCCACATTCATTTGTTCCCTGTCCACTAAAAGGCGACGGCGAATTTCAATTTAATTTTTTATTGCGCTGCGCGGCGCGATTTTAGAAATTTGTAACACGATATGGCATGCTGCGTTGCACAAGATTGTGCGAACGGTTTGCAGCAAAAAAGCATGCTGCGGTGCGGCAAAGAAGGAGGTTTTAACGCGGAGGCCCGGAGACCCGGAGTTCTTTCTCCGTTACCCAGGGAATGCATATAGAAATCTGATTTACACGGGTCCCGTCATGCTGAATGGCGCGCGAAGCGCGCAGACAGCCGGGAAAGTGACTTTACAAATCCTGCGGGATTATCGTCTGGCCAGCGCAGCAGAAAGAACTCCGGGTCTCCGGGCCTCCGCGTTAATCCCCTTCACTTCTTCTTCCTTGACTGAAACGGCCGGTCGTTGGGGGAAAAAACGATCTGGTCCTTGCGCAGGTGCTCGGGGATGAATTTGTCCGGCCCGCCGGCCTTGACCGGGCGGTCGGCGAATTTGCCCATGCTGATCAGGCGGTCATACATCACGATGGCGCCGGCCACGCCGACATTGACGCAGAACTTCATCGGGATTTTCACGACGAAGTCGCAGCGCTTGAGCATCTCGGGCGACACATTGTTCTTCTCCGGCCCCAGCACATAGCAGGCGCGCAAGGGGTGGCGGAAGCTGGGCAGGTCGATGGAATCCTCGATCAGCTCGACAGCCACCAATGACGTGTTCTTGGGCAAGAGCAGGTCTTTGGGGCTCTCGAAATCGTAAAACGGGATATGGCCGAAGGCGCCGGACGTATCGCTCTCCCGCATCGCGTCGACGTCGACGGAGGTGTGCACCGTAAAAAAGAAACTCGCTCCGAAAGCATGCGCCGACCGCAGCAGGTTCCCTACATTCATCGGTTTGGAAATTCCTTCCACCCCTATTCCAAAATATCCACGCATTATTTTCCCTTCCACGTCATGCCCGCCTTGCGCGGGCATCTGTAAGGCCGTCCGGCCGTCATATGACTCATAAGACGCGCAGACGCGCTTACAGACCCCCGCGCAAGGCGGGGGTGGCGCTGCTTTGCATGCGCCGACCGCAGCAGGTTCCCCACATTCATGGGCTTCGATATGCCCTCAACGCCTATGCCGAAGTAGCCGCGCATTATTTCTTTCTCCGATGCTATTGAATCAAGTTCACAACTATCAAGCCGGATTCAGATATCTTGTTGTTGTCGTCGTAAACAATCACAAAAGATACATCTACGCTGTGTACCCTGGATGAGAAAAGGTTCTTACTGAAGCACATCCTATTCGGAGGCTGACTCCCCGCCTTCCTTCCTAGAAAATGGCAGTTATTCAATTCGTCCTTGTCAAAACCATCCTTCAGCATCTGAACTTCAAAAGCCTGAACTTCGGTTCCAATGGGAAATCTCTTCTTGAGATCAGCTTCCAATTCCTGCAAGTAGGTTGCGCTTTCCTGGCCAGATTTCCACGGCGGTACACAGGTGATTGGGTGACAAATGGGGATAATATGATAATGAATGCAGAGTCCAATGACGACTATTAGTGGCAGGGCAAATACCAAGAATTTCTTTAGCAGTCTCATTAATTCACTATCCCCGTCACCCCCGCGAAGGACGCGGGATTTTTGCGGAAATCCCGCGTGGTCTGGTCCGCCGCAGCGCGGCATTTATAAATGCGGCTTCGCCGCGGGCCGGATGCCCGCCTGACGCGGGCATGACGGTCCCTCTTCATTAACTTCTATCATATAATGACGCCCGCCTCGACCTCTCACGCGGCGGGAAATAATTTAGGCAGGTTATTCATGGGTTTATCTTTCCGGCGGCCCGGTTTAGGCAATATTTAACCATAAGAGGGCATAATGACAGGGCACAAGGAGAAATCGCCATGGCCTCGCCCGAAACAGACGCGCTCGAGAAAAGTTTTAACCGGCTGACGCTGGACTCCGACACTGCGGTGTTGCTGATGGATGTGGAGGAAGCCCTGCGCGGCAAGGGGCAGACCAAGCTGGCCGACAGGCTCGACAAGCTGCAGCAGGACATCACCGGCTATTACGCCGGCGCGGACAAGCCCAACGCCACCGGCCCCGGCGAGCAGACGCAGAAATTCATCGACGGTTACGAGCCCCTGACGCCCGCGCGCGTGAACGGGGTTTTGAACGATATCGCAAAATTCCTCGTAAACGACCCCTTCGGCCCCGCCTTCAAGGCGCTGGCCGCCGAAGCCCAGGTCGAGGTCGCCGCCCCCGCCGTCAAAACCGCGGTGAAACCGGGGATGAGGATGGGGTAGACTGCACCGTTTCATTTTGCGTCACCCCCGCGAAGGCGGGGGTCTGGACCGCCGCAGCGCGGCGTTTATAAATGCGGCTTCGCCGCGGACCGGATGCCCGCCTGAAGCGGGCATGACGGCCTATTAAGACTTCAACTCCCCCAAATCCCTATAAAACTTCAGCGCCTCGGGGTTCGCGAGCGCTTCGACGTTTTTCACGTCGCGGCCGTGGATGACGTCGCGGACGGCGAGCTCGGTGATTTTGCCGGATTTGGTGCGGGGGATGTCAATGACGGCGACGATTTTCGCGGGCACATGGCGGGGGGAGGCCTGCTCGCGGATGGATTTTTTGAGGCGTGTGACGAGGCCTTCATCCAGCACGGCGCCTTCCTTCAGCACGACGAACAATATCACGCGCACGTCGTTGTCCCAGTCCTGGCCGACGGCGATGCTTTCCTTGACTTCCGGGTGCTGCTCGACGATGCGGTAAATCTCCGCCGTACCGATGCGCACGCCGCCGGGGTTCAGGGTCGCATCCGAGCGTCCGTGGATAATCAATCCGCGATGTTCCGTCCATTCGCACCAGTCGCCGTGGCACCAGATGCCGGGAAAGCGCTCGAAATAGGCCTTCGCATATTTCGCGCCGTCCGCATCGTTCCAGAATCCCACAGGCATGCAGGGGAACGGCGTCTTGCAGACCAGTTCGCCCTTGCCGGACGCCATGGGCTTGCCGTCTTCGCTGAACACATCGACATCCATGCCGAGGCCGGGCCCCTGGATCTCCCCGCGCCAGACGGGGGAGAGCGGATTGCCGAGCACGAAGCACGACACAATGTCGGTGCCGCCCGAGATGGAGGCCAGCTGCGCCGAGGGGAAAAGCTCGTCGTACACATAGTCAAACCCTTCGGGCGAGAGCGGCGAGCCCGTCGAGGTCATCATGCGCACGGACGACATTTCAATGCGGTCGGCAACGTGAATGTCGTTCACGCGCAGTGCGTCGATATATTTGGCCGAAGTGCCAAACAGGGAGCAGGCATGGCGGCCCACATAGTCGAACAGGGCATAGCCGCTGGGATAGAAGGGCGAGCCGTCATAGAGCAGCAGCGCGGCCTCGGACGCCAGCGCGGTGACGAGCCAGTTCCACATCATCCAGCCGCAGGTGGTGAAATAGAAGACATTGTCGCCCTTTTTGATATCGCAGTGCAGGCGGTGTTCCTTGAGGTGCTGCAGCAGCGTGCCCCCTGCCCCGTGCACGATGCATTTCGGGATGCCCGTGGTGCCGGAGGAGAACATGATATACAGCGGATGATTGAACTCGAATTGCGGGAAGTAAATATCCGCGGGTTTGTGCTGGTCGCGGAACTTGTCAAACGATATCGCGCCGGTCTTGGCGATATCCCACTTCAGGTATTCGACCATGACGGCGGCTTTGAGCGACGGCAGCTTGCCCATTACCTCCTTCACCTTGTCGCGGCAATCAATATCTTTGCCGTTGTAGTAATAGCCGTCGCAGCAGAACATGACCTTCGGCTCGATCTGGCCGAAGCGGTCGAGCACGCCCTGCACGCCGAAATCCGGCGAGGCGGAAGACCAGATGGCGCCCAGGCTCGTCGCTGCCAGCATCGCGATGATGGTTTCAGGCATGTTAGGCAGGTATCCCGCCACGCGGTCGCCCTTCGTCACGCCAAGATCCTGCAGCGATTGCCGCACCTGGCTGACTTGTTCGTAGAGTTGTTTATAGCTCAGCGTGCGTTCAAGCCGGTTTTCGCCCTTGAAGACGATGGCGGTTTCATTGTCGCGGCGGCGCAGCAGGTTTTCGGCGAAGTTGATCTTGGCATCGGGGAAAAAGCGCCCGTCCTGGAATTTCGCGCCGGGCTTGAAAACCGTTTCGCCCTTGACGCCCAGAACCTTGGAAAAATCCCAGACCTGCGACCAGAATTTTTCCTTGTTCGCAACCGACCAGCGCCAGAAATCTTCAAAGCCTTCGAAGGTCGTTTTGGTCTCGGTTTCAACCTGGCGCATGAATTTCGCAAGCGCCGTCTGGGCGGCATCCTTGCCCGGCTGCCATTTCATACCTTCATCCATCACCACGGCCTTTGTGCTGTGAATCGACATCGTTTGCATTCCCGTTCAAAAATTTGCTGTACATCATATAGACCTGAGGGCATAGTATCCATAGCGAATTATGTCATTTAATTCAAACACTTCGTGGACGCTAAACAGGGGGATGGCGGTGACAGGGGCGGGCCTTCCATGGTGATGACCAAAACCATCCTCGGGGCCATCGCCGCCGGTATTTCCATCTATACCTATGTCCCCTATTTCATCGGCATCTTCAAAGGGCGCACGAAACCGCATGCCTTTTCATGGATCATCTGGGCGCTGGTGACGGGCATTACCTCGGCCGCGCAGATCGTCAGCCACGGCGGCGCGGGGGCATGGGTCACGATCATCGAGGCGCTGGCGACCTCGGCAGTCAGCATTATCGCCCTGTTCAAGGGAGAGACGAATATCACGCGCGGCGACAAGATCGGCTTCGGCCTGTCGCTCTCCGCCATTCCCCTGTGGATCGCGACGGGCGATCCCCTGTGGTCGGTGATACTGGTCACGGCGATCAGCGTCTCGGGCTTCTGGCCCACGTTCCGCAAATCATGGCCGCAGCCCTGGGGCGAGGTCGCGCAGACTTACCTGCTGGCCGCGCCCGCCTACGCGCTTTCGATCACGGCGCTGGATGAGCTGAACTGGACGACCGCGCTTTACCCCGGCGTGCTGATGGTCGCGAACCTCGCTTTCGGCGCCACGCTGCTGCTGCGGCGCAAACACGTCGCCAAGCCTTAATTCCCTCGCAGCGCAACAACACGGCTGAAATTCCGGCACATGCCTCCACGCACTATGAAACGGTCAATGCCAAACGTGGCGCACAGCTGACGCAGGAGGACCGCGAAGACATCGCCTGCGTTCAGAAGCGCAAAACGCCCCTGCCCGCAAGCCCCCCGGGAAGGGCCCGCAGAAGCCGTAGGGCGGGCGGCGTGACTATTTCTCTTCGCTGAGGCGATAACCGATGCCGGGCTCGGTGAAGATATACCTCGGATGCAGCGGGTCGTCATGCAGCTTCTGGCGCAGCCGCTGGACGTAGATGCGCAGGTAATGGTCGTGCTCGTCTGAATTCTTGCCCCAGACCTCGCGCAATATTTCGGCGTGCGTCACCACCTGCCCCGCCTTGCGGGCGAGCAGCGCCAGCAGGTCGTATTCGGTGGGGGTGAGGTGGATTTCGTCCTTGTTCAGCGTGGCGCGGCGACGGGCGAGGTCGACCTGCAGGTCCTTGAAGGCATAAACCAGTTCGGAGAGATGCTCGCGGCGGCTGGCGTGCCGCAGCGCGACCTTGATGCGCGCCAGCAGTTCCTGCATGCCGAAGGGTTTCGTCAGGTAGTCATCCGCCCCCAGTTCCAGCGCGGCCACCTTTTCCGCCTCCTGGTCCCGCGCCGACAGGATAATCACCGGCACGCGGCTCCATTCCCGCGTCTGTCGCACCAGCTCCTTGCCGTCCATGTCGGGCAGGCCGAGGTCGAGGATGATCAGGTCCGGCGGCTGCGCCGCGCATAATTTAAGCGCGGATTTCCCGGTATTCGCCGCCTCGACGATATAGCCGTTGTCGGACAAGGCCGTCTCGAGAAAGCGGCAGATCTCCGGCTCGTCCTCCACGATCATGATGCGCGCCTTATTCGGCATGGGCGGCCTCCGGTTCCTGCGGAAGCGTCAGCTGCGGCGGCAGTTCGACGACGAAGCGGCAGCCGCCTTCGGGTTTGTTCTGCGCGTAAATCCGGCCCTGATGCGCCGTCACGATGGCATGGCAGATGGCGAGGCCGAGGCCCGCGCCCTTCGGGCGGTCGCCATGGCCATATGTCGCGAATTTGTTGAAAATTTCCTGCTCCTGCCCTTTCGGGATGCCCGGGCCGTTGTCGGAAACGACAAGACAGAAACTGCCCTCGCGGATATAGGCGCTGAGATCAATGGCCGTGCCGGCGGGCGTATGCCGCGCGGCGTTTTCCAGCAGGTTCTGGATCAGCTGGCTGATAAGCAGCCCGTCCATGCGCACAAAGGGCAGGTCCTTCGCGACATGCAGCGAGAGCTTGCGCTCTTTCAAACTATCACCGCAGGCGCCGACAGCGCTGCCGATAATCTCGGCCGGGTCATAGGCGCGCATGTTCAGTCGTACATGCCCGCCTTCCATGCGGGTGATGTCCAGAAGATTACTGATAATCCTCGTTACCCGCGCCGCCTCATGCCGGATGGATTCCAGCAGCGCATTGTCGTTCATCGACTTCAGCAAGGTATCCGCCGCCCCCGTGATAGCGGCCAGCGGGCTTCGCAAATCATGCGATACGGAACTGAGAAGGATATTCCGCATTTTCTCCTTTTCCGCCAGGATGCGCGACTGCTGCGCCGCCTGCGCCGTCTCGGCCCGCGCGAGCGCTGAACCCAGCAGGCCGACGAAGGTCTCCATCATGATCTTCTGGTCCGGCAGCAGGCCCTTGTCGGGAATGCTGACCGTGCCCAGCGTTTTGTCGAGACCCTTGATCGACAGATCAAGGCGCGGCGCCGTCGCCGGGGGCAAGGCCCCGAACAGGGCGCCGTCCACATAGCGGATGCAGGCTTCCGCCTCGATGGCCCTTGAAATCGCGCCGATCAGCGAGGCGCTCATGGCCTCGCGCGTGTCCGACGCCGCCAGTTCCTTCATAAGGCCATAAAGCATCAGCGCCTCATGCTCGCGCCGGGTGGCAAGCACGACCTGCTCACGCAGGCGCGCCGCCAGCGTGGAGATGACAAGGCTGGCGAAGAACATGACTGCAAAAGTCAGCCACCACGACGGATTATCGACGCGGAAGGTAAAGTAAGGCGCGGTAAAGAAATAGTTGAAGGCGCTGACGCTTAGGAATGAATACAGCAGCGATGGCCCGCGCCCCAGCCGCGCCGCCGCGATGACCGCTCCCACCAGATAGAACATGATGATGTCGGTTTCGGACAACGGCGGCCGCAAGTGATAACAGGCGAAGGTCACGACGACGACAATGCCCGCCGCAAGCAGGTATCTTGCAGCCGGGTTTTCGGCAAGTCGCAGGGCGGTTTTCAAATTGACGTTACTCATCGTCATTCTTCCAAAGGAGCGCAGTATACGAGGACTTGCCCTGTTCAGATAGCCCCCATAGGGCGCATTTCTAACCGTCTGAATATGCATCAGATTATCATATGCTTGCCGATTTCGATGACGCGGCCGACCGGCAGTTTATAGAAGTCGGTGGGCTCCGCCGCATGCTTGGACAGCCAGATATAGATCATATCCTGCCAGACAGGCAGCCCGTAATGCGGATGGGAACGCAACGACCGGCGCGACAGGAACAACGACGTATCCGACCAGTCAAAACTAATCCCGCTGCCCGGCGTCTTGTTCAGGCGCATCAGCTCGCGCGCGACATCCGGCGTTTCCTGGAACCCGAAGCGCAGCAGTACGGTCGAAAAGTCACCGCTGA
>SCTB01000138.1 GCA_004297545.1 Alphaproteobacteria bacterium | reverse complement strand
CCGATACGGCAAGATAAAAAAATGGTACTATGAGGTATCGGGCCGTTCAGAATTTATTAACTATTATGCATAATAATGGAACTGTTGCACTATCGCTTCAATCCGGGCAAAAGGGCGCGATTTCATGACATTAGATACCACTCCGCCGGCTGAAAAAACCACCCCGAAATCGCCGGCTTCCCTGCAGGACAGTTTCATCCGCTCCGTGGGACGCACGGTTCGCACCAATAAACTGGGCGACCTGCTCGTCCACAGCAGCCTGATCACCCGCGACCAGCTGCGCGCCGCCCTGAGGGCGCAGAAAGAATCCGGCGAGCGCCTCGGCCGCGTTCTCTTGCAACAAGGCTCGATTTCCGCGACCCAGCTCTACCGCAAACTGGCGGAACAGTGGGTGATCAAGGTTTCAACGGCCGGCATGGCGCTGATGATGCAGGTGCTCACGCCTTCCGCCGCGCGCGCCGATGACGGCAGCGCCGTGCGCCTGGCTGCCGCTTTCACGCCCGGCATCGCGCAGTCGGTCAAGCCCGCCGCCTATCCGCAGCTGTTCGGCGCGTCCGAAGTGCGCTCGGCCAATATCTCCGCCTTCACGAAATGGACCTCCGTCATGTCGCGCTTCGACCAACAGATGCGCAACGACAGCGGTTCCCCCGTCGTGAACAAATGGAAGACGCACCTGCAGGACCTGAAAGGCAAGACCGCCCGCCAGCAGATCGAGGGCGTCAATAACTACATCAATTCCGTCGGCTATATCGAGGACGGCGAGAACTACCGCAAGTCCGACTACTGGGCGACGCCGATCGAGTTCCTCTCGCACGGCGGCGACTGCGAAGACTTCGCGATCGCGAAATACGCGTCCTTGCGCGCGCTCGGCTTTTCCTCCGACCAGATGCGCATCGCCATCGTGCAGGACAAGATTAAAAATGTGCCCCATGCCATCCTGATCATCTATGCCGACGGACAGGCCTTCGTGCTGGACAACCAGGACAAGCGGGTGGAGAATGCGGACAACGTGAACCGCTACAAGCCGATCTTCTCCATCAACAGCAACAACTGGTGGCTGTACAAGCCTTCACATGTGAGCTAAGGGCTTACTCCTTCGACACCAGCAGCTTTTCGATGCGTCTGCCCTTCATGGCGGCGATGGCGAATTTCCAGCCGTGCCAGATGAAGCTTTCGCCTGCAACCGGTATGCGCTGAAGCTGAAACAGGGCGAAACCGGCCAGCGTGTGAAAATTGCCGTGCGGCGGCCGCTCCCGGATCTGGAGCTGGTCGAAAGCAGCGGCAACAAGCATGCCGCCGTCCATCATCCAGCTGTTCCCGTTTTGCTGCACCGCTTCCGGCTCCTCCCCTTCCGCGGCCGGAATGTATCCGATGATGGCCTCCAGCAGGTCGGTTTGCGTGACGATCCCCTTCAGCTCATTATTAGCGTCGACAATCGCCGCCATGCGGATGGGGTGCGTCTTGAACTGCTCGAAGACTTCCAGCACCGGCGTATCGTCATGGACGATCAGGACCTCCCGGACAAGTGTGAGCGGATCCGGAGGAACGCCATCGAGAGCCTGGTCGAGAATATCCTGCCGGCGCAGCACGCCGACGACATGGTGGACCGTCCCGCGGGAGACAATGATCTGTTCATGCGGACATCCGCGGATTTTGGCGAGCATCTCCTCACGGCTGGACTCGGCGTTTATCCACACGACATCGGGTCGCAGCGTCATGAAATCGCTGATATGATGCTTGCCGAAGTTGAAAAGCCGCTCCGCCGCTACCTGCTGGACGCCGTGCAGCAGCCCCGCCTCGCCCGCCGCGGCGGTCAGCAGCCGCAGCTCCTCCGGCGAGTGATGGGATTCTTCCGCCGTGCCGGGCTGCAGTCCTGCCGCCTTTAAAAGCAGGTTGCCGAACCCGTTGAGAAGGAAAATGGCCGGCCACAGGAATATCCGGAACAGCTCCAGCGGGCGCACGATGAACAGCGCGGTTTTCTCGCTGCGCTGCAGGGCGAGGCTTTTGGGCACAAGCTCGCCCAGCACGATATGCAGCGCGGTGATGATGATGAAGGCGACGGTGATGCCGGTGGCATGGGCGCCGACCTGCGACCATTCGCCAAAGCTTGAGAAAAGCGGCTCCAGGAGGTGCGCCAGCGCGGGCTCCCCGATCCAGCCCAGCGAGAGGGAGGAAATCGTCACGCCCAGCTGGGTCGCCGCCAGGCTGGCGTCGAGACGGCCGACGGCGCGCTGCAGGATCTTCGCGCTTTTCCCGCCCTCAGCCGCCAGTTCCTCAACTCGGCTGCGGCGCACGGCGACCAGAGAGAATTCCGCCGCAACGAAAAACCCGTTGGCCATCACAAGGATGAAGATAGCCAGTATTCCCCAGCCAGCGCTTTCGGTGTCGATGCTCATAAGCCCTTTCTGCCCCGCCTCAGAAAACAACGCTGGAGAAAGCATAACCGTTCCCGGCAGGGCTTTGATGTGACGCGGGTCACGCCCGGTCTCGGGTTTTGCGGCTTTTTTCTTTCAGCGCACCGGCAAGCCGGCTGAAGCCATAAGTGATCGCCGCGCAGATGACCACGACGACGCCGGCCTGCCCCCAAATACTCTGCAGCAGGATATCCAGGGGTCCCGGCGTATCGAGGGTGAGGAATTGCGGCCTGCCGCCGCGGGTCGCCTGCATGTACCAGTAGATCAGCTTGAGGACGGCGCCGCTCAAGGCAAGCCCGCCCGCGAAGGTTGCAAACTTGCCAATGCGCGGCCCCTTGATCATTTGCGCGGCAACGCAGCCGCAGATCACACCCAAAAGCACAAGGCCGGCGAAACCGGCCCAGAAAACGATTATCATCGGCCCTGCGTTATTATTCGCAAAAGCCACTGTGGGGGTCAGCAGGAGAAGAAAAAAAAGCGGCAGAAAACGGCTCATGCCAAAATGTTACGATATTCAGGAATGAGTATCAACGGGTTACCACCGCGGGTTGGACGGCGGCTTCTTCTTGTAAAATTTTAACTTCGCATCGTTCGCCGGTTTTTTCTTCGCGGCGGCAGCCTTGAAGGCGGGGCAGATGGATTTGGCGCGGCAGAAGCGGCACTGGTCGTCACCGGCGTTCAGGGTCAGCGCCTTGGCGCCCTCAATCTGGTAGAGTTTTTCCTCAGCGAGAGATTCCGCAACGCCGTCCTTCGCCTTTTTGGCGAAAGCGCGCAACTCCGCAGCCGCCACGGTTTCGCGGCTGAAGTGTTTCATGCGCGGCATATGAATGACGAGGTCGACTTTTTTTACGTCGATGTCCTTGCCGAACATCTCGAGAGCGCCCGCGCCGTAGGTG
>SCTB01000137.1 GCA_004297545.1 Alphaproteobacteria bacterium | reverse complement strand
GCCAACCGGGGAGATGTGGCATGGCGCTTGCGGCACCCGCAAAAATAAAAGACAGACTGAAGCGGAAACTGCGCCCCCTGGTCCTGGCATTCTGCGCGGCGGCGGGCGTATCCGGCGTCACGCAGGTCGAGCCGTCGCTGGTCAGCCATCCCTTGAGCGAGTATGCGGCGACGCAGGGGTTGCCGCAGGACCTCGGCCGCCATTTCCATGCGGCCTCCATCGACATATACAGGCGGCATAACGCGCTTTATCCGTTTCACTTCGCGGGGCAGGCGGTGAGATGGGAATGGCAGGACCGCTGGGGCAAGGACAATATCGCCCTGCTGGCGGCAAAAACGCCCGTTATCTTCGCGCAGGGGCTTTTCAGGGGCGTCGAAGACGCGCTGCCCTTCAGCGACCCGGTCGGGGCGTTTTCGCTGGCTGTGAATGTGCCGGTGGAGGAGCGCGCCTGTTTTGTGCGCCCGCCGGACCGCGTCTATGCCGAGGAACTCGTCAACGCCCTGACGGGCCTGGGCGTGGAAAGGCTCCGGACGGTCAGCGACCCGGAAAGGCTTGCCGACGGCTTTCTTGCCTTCGCCCTGCTGCACGAAGGGCGGCATTGCGACCAGGACAAGCGCTTCCGCGCGACCGCAGTTCTGGAGGCCGACGCCGATATTTACGCCTTCCGCGTGCTGGAGGCGCGCCCGGATATGGTGGACGCGGACACCCTGAACGAAATGCGCGACATCTGGACGCAGGCCCGGGTGCTGGAAGGCGTCGCCAAAGGCGGCGGGCATTTCTCGCCGCCCGCGCTGAAGCGGGGCGGCCAGACCGGTCTTGACGCGCACGAATCTTTCGACAACTTGGCGAGGTTTCGCGCCATTCTGGACGACACGCTCGCCGGCGTCGGCCCTTCCGGCAGCATGACGGAAACGGAAGCGCGCTACCACGCGGCAAAAGCCATTATGCGCGAGCCCGTATTCGCGGGCGATACGGCGCTGCTGGACATGGCGAATGCCTTTGTGAGCGCCGTGGATTTCTTCGACCAGCGCTGCGGCGGCAGGCTCGTGACGCACAAGGGGCCGGAACAGCCCTTCGACTTCAGCTTTTTCCGCGATGCCTACAAACCCGTTCCCGACCGCATCGCGCCGGTTTCCGGGGCGCCGAAAACAGGCGGGCCGGCTGCGTAAACGGCTCTCGCAGGCCGGACATGTTCAAGGCTCCGGAAAGAGATAAATCAGGCGGGGATGTTATACAGTGGCGCGCGGGCGGGCGCCAGCGAGGGAGCTTTCAGGGATGAAGGAATTAAAGGGGCAGCGGCCGGTTTCGCAGCCGCAGCGGAGACATAGGCCGGATATCCTTGTCCAGGACTGTCGCCGCTGCGGGATTGAAGTCGCAGGCGGGGCTTGCTGCCGGCCTCATATCTGAAAACGCGTCTTCGCGTAGCGCGGCGTTGCGGCGGCGCAGTTCCGCCTGAAAGCATTTCTCCTCGCGCCTGCGCTGAAGGCAGGTCTTTGTAAATGAAATCGCAGCAGCTCCGCACCAGGCGGCGCTCGCAAGCACCGCGGGAGCCCAGCCGCCAAGCGCGCATGCCGCCAGCACGGCGATGCCGAGGTAAAGAATGGAAAGCATGGTTCCTTCGCGATGGCGCAATTCCCCCACGCGGTCGTTAAACCCCGGAATGGATAACTGGGTGACATCAACCGGGTTCAAAGCCATGCTTGCAGCCTGTTTTTTATTTTGAGCTGAAGGGGCCTCATCGGCTGCATGTCCTTGTCAAGAACGGTGTCTGCGGCGGGGTTGAAAGCGCCCGCGATCCCCGGCTCTAGGGGGGATTTGCCAGCGTCGATCGCCTTGAGGGCGGCTTCCTGCTGCTTGCGGATTTCCTGACGCCTGTTCCGCTCGGTCTCGCAAGGGTTCATGCAGAAATGCTGGTTGGCGCCTGCCGCAGCCAATATCGTCACAAGCGGCGCGGCGAACGTCAAAAAAAGCGGCGATAACCCGGTACCCAGCCCGGTCACGACGCATCCGATAAAACACAGCGCGGATATGATGCAGGCCCGGTCATCCCGGTTGTGCGCCTTGCTGTAGCGACGCTCCAGATTCTCATCGGTAAGGTTTTTCGGGTCAACCATGCGCGAACTCCGTCCGTTTTATCAGCCGCAACGGTCTGCCGACATTGACGGTCTTGGTGGTTTCGACGGGAAACAGCGGCGCGGCTGGCGGCGCGGGCATGGCCGCCCATCTGTCTTCCGCGTCTTTCAGCATGTCTTGAATCGGCGTCCATTCTGTCGGCGCGCCGGATTTGTCGACAACATCGGCGGGTTTCTGCCGGACGTTATCCGTTAACAGCGGATCTGCGCTATTTTCCAGCAGGACCTGGCAAAGATGTCTCTCGCACGCGCCGGCGGCGAGGTGCAGTGGCGTCCTGCCAAATTCGTCGCGCGCATTGACGTCTGCGCCCGCCGCGATCAGGATTTTCGCAATGCAATAGGCCGACACGGAGGGCAGCCCCGTCAGGTACATCAGCGGCGTCTGGTCGTTGCGGTCGCGAGCGTCTGGTATTCCTCCGCCGTGGTCCAGCAGCACCCGAACCAGCCGTTCTTGCCCCAGCATCGCGGCGATGTGGACGGCCGTGGCCGGCTCTTTCATATTATAATGCGTGTTGACGCACATCGCGTTCGGGTCGGCCCCCAGACCGATCAGACGGCGGACTTCGCCTTCGTTCTTTCGCCGGACGGCCAGCAACAGCGCGGCATCCTTGCTTTCCCGCTCCGTTACCCGCATTTCCAGCCGCTCCACCCATTCGAACGGTGGCGACGGGTCTGATGCGCCCAGGACCTGGTCGAATTTGCGCAATGCGGCAAGCAGGAATTTTTCGGAGAGTTTCAGCATGGTGAGAACTCTTTACAGACGTTAGCCATCGGATATGCCTCTTGGATGCCGTAAATGCTCCGTGCAGGGTAATGAAATTTCATCATTCTGTCAAATAAAATTGGTTATAGTTGAAGCAGACTTGAATATTATAAGTCTTCATGATAAATAACTTACATGATTTCGCTGGAGCAAATGCGCGGGGCGCGGGGACTTCTGAACTGGACGCAGGCCGAACTGGCCAGGCACGCGGGCATTTCCATTACGGCCATGAACAACATCGACCGCGGCTTGTCCAAGCCGCGCCTGAGCACGCTGCAGCATATCCAGAAGGTTTTCGAGGCGAGCGGACTCGAGTTCATCGACGGCAACGGCGTGCGCTTCCGGCGCGACGTTTTCCGCATCGAGACGTTCCAGGGGCACGAAGGCTTCGTCGCTTACTTACGCGACCTCATGGAAACGCAGACGCTGAAAGGCGTCGAAAGCCTTCACCACAGTTTCGAGGAACCGAACTTCCTCAAGAAGCACCGCAAGATACTGCTCGATTTCTACAAGGAATACGCGCAGCGCGGGTTGAAAGAGCGCGTGCTGATCTGCGAGGGAGTGACGGAGCGTTTCGGCCCGCCGCAGACGTCCGAGTACCGCTGGTGCTCGCGCGTCCTGTTCGGGCGTATCGGGCATTCGGTCTATGGCGATAAATACTGCATCTTCCTCAAGAACCGCATCGTCTGCATCGAGAATGCCGATGTCGCGGAAGCCTATCGCAAGCAGTTCGATTTCACCTGGAAGAACGCCCAGAAAACGCCTGCCGTGGAATCCATCTACGAGAAGGAGCTGAAGCTCGCAAAGCAGGCCAGCTGAAACTTTAATTATCCATATTTCAAAGCCGAAAATAATATGTAATTAAACCCCGCAAAAATTCCTGTCGGGTCCCCTTTACCTATATTCATATCGTTGCTAACGTCCTCTCCAATTCAACATAACCCCTTTTCAGAAGAGAGGACGTGCAATGGCTCAGGCAAAAGATGTCGTCGAGAAATTCGTCAAACCGTGGCTCGAGAAAAACCATCCGAATGCTGACCTCGTCATTCTCGCGGGCTCCTTCGGCCGCGCGATGAAACAGGACAGCTGGCAGCCCATCGCTTCCTCCGACCTCGACCTCGTCATTGTATATTCCGACCTCGAAAAGGGCGGCTTCAAGGCGGCCACGCAGGTCTTCAAATACGAAGACGTCGGCACCGCTCTGGGCGAAGCCAAGCCGCGCGAAATGATGATCGACACCAATGTCCACGACCTCGCATCCTTGCACTATCATGACAAGATCGTGAAGGAGAACACGAACTTCGCCTTTATGAACGTGATGCTGGACGAAGGCTATATCGTGATGGACAAGCTCGGCATCGGTCCCGTGCTGCAGCAGAAGGCGAAGAAGTTTCTCGACGAAGGCCCGGCGCCCACGCCGGCAGGCCGCTGGCAGGCGGAGATCGATACGCTCCAGGGCTATCTCGACGACGTCCGCGCGACGGGCTCCACCGAAGAAAAGCGCTTCCTCGGCGCCATGGCGCTGATCCAGGTCTGCGAATACACGCTGGGCGTGCACCAGTACTGGCGCTCCGGCTCCAACCAGGCCTATCGCCGTCTGTCGCGGTTCTTCCCTGAGGACGAGAAGGCAATTACCGAAGGTTTCTCCGAGATCATCCGCACCGGCAAGACGGAAAAATTCGAAGCCGTCATGGAAGACCTGATTCAGCGCGGCAAGGACCTGCTGCCGAAACTTCCCGCCGGCGCGGGCGCGCCGCTCTATCCCGTCGACAAATTCGTGCCGAAGGAAGAAGCCGACGAAATCCGCGACATGTTCCTGAAATTCATGACCGACCACCTCTGCGAGGCGCTGGAGACCAGCCAGAAGCGCGGCGAGCTCGCGCATCTCGAAAACCTCTCCTCCACCCTCAACTTCATCAAGATGTCGCTGGAGAGCAAGGAAGGCGTGCAGGGCGGCCAGGCGAAGGAGGCCATGCGCTACCTCGAAAAGCATTATCCCGACATCATGCCGATGACGCTGGCAGCCCTTGACGACGGCGAATTCGAGCCGCTGCGCAAGACGGCGGCCGATGCGTTGAAGCATATGGGGGGCCTGGGCTACCGCCGCCTCGAAAACTACTACGCCGACGACGTCGCGCGCGTGAATGCGGCTGCGGCGAATGACGACGTGAAGAAAGCGCCCGCGAAACACTTCCACCCGAAGTTTTCGTGATAATCCTTCCTCTCCTTTGGGAGAGGAAGGGGCCCGTCGCTTTATTGCGCATGCGAAGCATGCGTGCGACGGGAAGGTGAGGGTACTCCGTGCAGCAATAACGGAGAGACCTGTAAGTACCCTCACCCTAGCCCTCTCCCAAAGGAGAGGGGACTAACGACTTTCGCTGCGCGAAAGAAATTATTGAGGAGTAGAAAGATGAAACCCGCCTTGCAGCAAAACGCCCAGCAAAATATTTCCAGCCGGTATGTATTGTACCGCAACGACCTGCCGCCCGACCTGAAACTGGGCGACGTGCTGGCCATGGATACGGAATTCATGGGGCTTAACGTGTTCCGCGACCGCCTGTGCCTGCTGCAGATTTACGACGGCGCGGACGGCGGCAAAGTGCATATGGTGCAGTTCGACCGCGGCATCTATGCGGCGCCCAACCTGCGCAAGCTGCTCTCTGACCCGAAAAAGGAAAAAGTCTTCTATTTCGCGCGCGGCGACATGAAGTGGATCGGGCATTATCTGGGCGTGCTGCTGGAAAACGTCTATTGCCTCAAAATCGCCTCCCGCATTGCGCGCACCTATACGCAGGCGCATGACCTGGAAGACGTGAGCAAACATGTGCTGGGCGTCAAGATCAACAAGGACCAGCAGTGCACCAACTGGGGCGCGCCGGAACTGTCGCACGAGCAGCTGGATTATGCCTGCAACGATGTGCTGCACCTCCATGCGATGAAGGAAAAGCTGAACCAGATGATGGAATCCGAAGGGCGGAAAGACATCGCCTACGGGTTGTTCCGCGCGCTGCCCGCGCTTGTGCGCGCCGACCTCGCCGGCTGGGGCAACGAAGATATCTTCGGCTATCACATTCCGAAGCCGACGACATGATTCCTCCCGAGAAGATCAGCAAGGCCTTCAACAAATTCGCCGGCTGCGAAATACCGATGCTGGAGAATATCGCCATGCCGAAAAAGGCTGGCCATCCGCCGCGCCGATACATGGTGCCGCGCGGCAATGATCCCGTGCTGAAGGAAATGCGCACGGAGGCGAAGAAACTGGGCCTCAGATTGTTTGTGCAATGGCCAGGGCACGAAAAGCCGCCGAATTTTCTGACCACAAAAAAGGAACCCCGCCTTATCGCGCGGCTTGAAAGGGGCGCCGACGGAAAGTGGCGCGTGGGCAAGTCGTTCAAGGTGATGTGACGGCGGAAAGATTCGAATCTGTCGTCGCAAAATACGCATTTGCCGCCACAGATTCTGCGTGCAGCGCAGCATAAATTTCCATATCAAATTTTGAGGTTTCCATATCAGAAGAGAGTGTTATTTTATGAAAATAAATGACCTCAAAAACATATTTTCATAACGCATATTTATTTGCAGAATAACTAACGAAATGCCCATGCCACAAGGGTTTTTTCACCCATTGATTTCAGTGTAAAGATTGAATACTGTATCCCAACCAAACACAAAAAAAATTCACGGGGGGACTATTGACATTATGTCATGCGTTCCGTAACGTGACCGCGATTAAGAAAAATCTTTGTCCAGAACGACGTTGGTGTAGGGCCAAAACATCTCAAGGAGAGTCCACAGATGATGAACAAAAATCAAAGCAGCATCGAAGCCAAATTTAACAAGATGGCAGATGAAGCAAAACCGGGCGAGACCGACGCCGATGCCGAGAGTCGCCGCAAGCGCGCGCGCGGCAAAGTTGTCGACTATGTCGATGCCGATCCAGATCTGAAAAAAGAGATGGAAAAAGTCATGGAGCCGATCGACCGGAATCCTGACTCCTTCGAATCCATTATTTCCTTCGGCCACCCGCCGCTGGACCGCCTGGGCAAGATCGCCAACGACATGATCAAGATCCAGGGCCGCTTCAACGAGCAGGTCAACGTGATGGCCGGCGCCCTCAACCAGCTCGAAGGCGGCCTCAAAGGCCTCAACCTCGACAAGTTCGGCGAAGCCACGCAGAAACTGCTCAAAAGCCTCGCCGGCGGCACCGTCAAGGGCGTCAAGGGCGTTTCCAAGTTCTTCAAGGAACTCAAGGACAGCGTGACCGGCGCGAAAGCCAAGCGCACCGAAGACGAGAAACTCGTCAAGGAAATGCAGGACGCGCTGCCCGAAATGCTGATCAACATGATCCAGCTCGTCGACAACATCGCCAAGACCGAAGTCGGCATCAAGGAAGTCATGAAGGAAGCCGACAAGCTCGGTCTCGCCCGCGTCGAAGCGACCCGCGAGATCAGCGTCTACCTCGGCGCCTCCAAGGAAGTGCTCCGCCGCTACAACGAGGAATACATCCCCGAAGCGAACAAGCAGTTCGAAGAGTCCCAGGATCCTGAAGACGAACTCTACCTGAAAGACGTGATGAAGCGTAAAGAAGACTTTATCGACCGCATCACCGTCCTCGAAGGTTCGCGCGCCGCTTCCGTTATCGCAGCCCAACAGCTGCGCCAGATGATGGAAACCATGGAAGACCAGCGCAAGAAGATCCAGGACATCATGTACAACAGCCAGAACGAGTGGAAAGCCATGCTTGCAGCCGCAGGTATCGCCGGTTCCTCGCTCAAAGCTGCGCAGACCATCAAGAAAGCAGATGAGTTCGGCGACAAGATGCACGACCAGACCATGAAGATGATCGAAGAAGCCCACAACCTGACGCAGAACTCGAAAGCGCGTGGCACGATCGATCCCCAGAAGCTGATCGAAGCATCCGACCGCCTGCAGAAGCTGATCGAGCGCGAAAACGACGAGCGCGAGAAACGCCTGCGCCAACTGGAAGCGACTGCTGTTCAGCTGCGCGGCGCGACCGACAAGCTCATCGAAGCTGCGGACAGCTCCAACAAGGCGCGCATGCTCGAAGCGGTCAAATCCGCCGAAGAGGAAGCGAAGAAGACCCAGCAGGAGCTCGAAGCCAAAAAAGCGGCTGCGAACGAGAACAAGGCTGTGGACCCCAACGCGGCGAAACCCGCTGTTGAGCCGCAACCGGCTGCAGTCGAGGACGACAAACCGGCACCGAGCCGCCGTCCGAACCGCAACCCGAACCCGTAATACCGTAAAAGAGCCGGTGTCTCCGGACACCGGCTTTTTTGCAACCTTGTCAATGTCTTATGAATAAAAAGGTGTGAACATGGGCCTCTTTGGTGGCAACGATAAAAAGAGAGAACCGGAATCCGTAGCCGAGGCGCCGAAGAAACCGGCCGCTTCCTGGGATGACGGCGCTGCCGCCGCCTTGCCCAAAAACTCCACCTATTTCGACGCGCTGCGCACGACAGCTTTCACCAACCACAACACGGTCGACAACTACGTCGAGTTCTGGGCCGCCTTGAAGGTGAACGAGCAGGACGACAAGTGGCGCGTCATGCACTACATGGTTCACGACCTGAACCAGCGCGACGGGAAATTCGTTTCCGAGCAGGTGAGCAAGACGGACGTCAGCTTCCCCGAAGCCGTCGCCCTGCTGGCCCGCAACGAATACATCGCGACCAAGATGGAAGTCACGCACAAGGACTTCGACATGGAGACGGAATATCCGGCCTCCAAATACCCCGAGCTGAAAGTCCACTATCACGACATCGAGCACTATAAAAAGGGCGCGAATATCGAGGGCATCGCCTTCGACGACCAGAACCAGCCCTATCGCCGCGTGCAGGGCCGCGTCTTTGCCAGCGCCACCTTCAAGCGCTCCGAAGTGGTTCGTTCAATCCTTGCGGTCGATCAGGCATCAACTGTGCCTTCCGTCCAGGCGAAAATCGAGGGCGGCATCCTGTCCGACATTTTTGCGACGGCTTCCGACCGCGCCGCCACGCTCGACAATATCCTGAAAATCGGCCAGGTGCTTGCCACCATGGACGAATTCGCGACGCAGGTGGGTTCTTTCTACATCTCCATCCAGCGCGCGCTGAAGCGGGAAGACAAGTTCGACCGCATCGACGGCCTGCAGCCGGACGAGAAGAAGGAAGTCCTGGAGCGCGCCGAAAACGGCGCTCCCGTCCGCAACAACGACGCCCGGCCGTTCCCGAAGATCATCGACGGCCTTATCCCCGAAATGAACGCGAAGCTGGAGGCCGCCAAGAACCTCGGCGTCCATGTCGAGCCGTTCCAGAAGTTCGCCGCCGAATGCGAGCTCTATGCGAACCTGCTCTACGCGTCGCAGAACCTCGCAAAGCTCGAGCGCGGCTTCGTTTCCGTCAATAACTCCGATTCAAACCTCATCACCCAGATTCGCGACTCCGTCGACAAGGCGCAGAAGAAATTCCTCGACCTCGGCGGCACGCAGGAGCAGATGGACAAGCTGAAATCCTGGGTCGCGAACCCCAAGAAAGACCCGATTCCGGGCTGGCTGCCGGGCTTCCTTACGCGCTACTACGAAGCACGCGGGAAAGTCATGCAGAAGGTGCAGGACCGCCAGGCTGGCGTGACGCAGGTCAACACCATGACGGTCGACGTCAAGCCGCCCGTGACCGACCAGTTCAATGACACGACGAAGAAGCCGCCGGCCGGTTCCGTGCTGGACGATACGCCCCGCACCGAGAGCGGCGCGAATTCGCCCGATTTCGACAAGTTCAAGAACGTCATGGGTTCCAACCGTCCGAAGCAGGGGCCGCAGCCGTAACCTTAAGAACGGCGAGAAGGAACTACCATGGATCTCTTCAAGTGGGTCGGCAGAAAGAAGCGCGAAGAAGAATGGATGCGCCAGTTGCGCCGCGAGCCTTCTTTTGCCAGGGAACTCCCCGAAGACAACGATCGCTGGTACGTCACGCAGGAATTCGTCAACGACGAAGACAAGAACCTGCGCTGCTACATGGCGGTCTTCCAGCCCGACCCCAAGGTCGAAAAATGGCGCATCTATCACATCGACTATGACCTGACGAAAGACGAAAGCCAGGTCCGGGCCGACTGGTCCGAGGAAACCGCCGACCCGATGGAAGTCGTGAAGACGTTGCGCGGATACGAGCGCAAGATGCGGAATTCCCCGGCCTATATCGCCCATCCTTCCGAAAAGCCCACGTATCGCCCTTTGGCCAACAAATACGGCATTCACTTCGATGACGACGGGAACATTTTCCGCGTCAAGACCGAAGCGCCGCTGGTCAAAGGCGTTTTCATGAATCGAGAAACCCTCGAGCAGATTTTCCACAAGGAAGCCGTCAAGAATATCCCGCTGGACAACTGGGACGGCATCTACAAGGGCGTCGTCGACAAGACATCGCCGGAATGGACTGTGACGGAACAGCTGTTCGGCGCCATGCCTTCGGGCGATGCGACGCTCTATGTTCCGGCGGCCGTGCAGTATGCGTCATCCCGATGGGAAGCCCCCAGCGCCGAAAAACCAGTCATCGCCGATCCGCCGCGCCAGCTTCCGTCCGCGGAGGCGAAGCCGAATCCCCCTGCCGCCGCCGAAAGCACGGCGCAGGTGACGCCGCCCGCTGCTCCCGACCAGCCCGTGGCGGAAAAGCCCGCTGCCGAAGTGCCTGCCGCGCCGCAGCCGGAGCCGCCGGTCACCGTCAACGGGAAGACCTGGGTGGAACTGGCGCAAGGGAAAGCCTTTGCGGGTTATACGTCCATGCAGAAGCTCGACTTTATGCGCCCCGTCACCGTTGCCGATGTGGCGGCGGATCCCGCCTATGCGGAATATGCCTCGCGCATGTGGCTGCTGATGGAACGCCTGAACAAGCTGCCCGAAGTTTTGGGAAGCCCGACCTCAACGCGCTATGAGAAGGAATCGGCTCTGGCTGTGATTGCGCGCTACCCGTCTATCCGGGAATTCGAGGGCGGCAAGCAGGCTCTGGCGCAGCATCTCTGCGACGCCACCATCCTCGTCGGCATGCTGCGCGCCGGAAACGCGCTGTACAAGGAACAATTCGGCCCCGGCAAGAAATTCAATCCGGAAGCGCTGCAGCTGATTTCGGAGCTGGGCAATGTTTGCAAGAAATTCGCGGAAGAGCGCCTGCATATCGACGCAGCCGAAGCCGCGAAAGTCGCCGACGTGATTGCGAAAGGCGCAGACCCCTTCGGTCCCGCGCTGCCGCTCAGGAAAATCTTCGAGCAATACGTTCCCCCGGCCTACGACCCGCCGCCGCCCGTCTCCACCGCTCCCAAAGCCGCGAAGCCCGTCAAGAAGAAGCCCGCCCAGCACAGAAATTCGGGGTTCTGGGATTAAGAGTCAATCATTCCGTCTTTAGCTCCCAGGCTCGGTAACATTACCGGGTTTGATGCTGTATTGAATGACGGTGCGGCGGTTCTCTTCCAGCCTGACGCCATCGGCGGTCGGCACGGCCA
>SCTB01000136.1 GCA_004297545.1 Alphaproteobacteria bacterium | reverse complement strand
CGAAAGCGCCGCCGCCCGCTGCGCCCCAGCCTGCCGCCAAGGCGCCCGCCGCGGCGCCGCTGCAGCCGCAGCCACAGCCACAGCCACAGCCACAGCCACAGCCACAGCCACAGAAGGCAGCAGCACCGCCGTTAACATCCGCCCCCACGCCGGCGTCCAAGCCTGTCCTTGAACTTACCGACAAGGTGGTGGAAGAGCCGGCGCCGGCCGCCAAACCGCGCATTGTCATGCAGGAGATCGAGGCCATGGAAAACGCCCCGCTGATGTCGGAAGTGACCGAGGAGCAAGCCGTGACCATTATGGCCCGCATCCTCGCGCAGAATGTCGCGGTCGAGCGCGAACTCCCCGGCAGGCCGGGCCCTGTGACTCTGGAAGACATGGCGCGCGAGATCATGCATCCGCTCATCAAGGTCTGGCTCGATAAAAACCTGCCCATCATCATCGAAAAACTTGTCGCCCGCGAGATCGAAAAACTCTCCCACCGCGCAATGGACAAGAATCAGTAAATATTTCTTTCCCGCAGGGAAAGCCGTCAGTCCCTTCTCCCTCTGGGGGAACGAGACGGAGAATTAGTCAGTCATATCAACGCACTGAGAGCCTAAAATTTGCCTGTGCAGGAGCTGTGCAGGTCAATGCACAAAACCACGGCGAATCTTGGCTAACTGGAACGTAAGCGGCTGCTCACCACCGCCTAGCAAACAGCGGCAAATCAGCACAGAATTAAGTGCAGTCCATCTTCTTTTCAGCGGCGGGATGCCGCATTTCCAAAAGGCAAACGCCGCCCGCGTCGCGGGCGGCGTTTGTACGAAATCCCGCTGCGTTACGCTGCGGGGCGCAACAGTTCCGGCAACCAGTCTTTCCCGGCAAGTTCACGCTCGGCCAGCGCGGCGAGTTCGGGCTTCTTCAGCTTCTCCCACGCTGGCGCGGTCGGCTGGTTTCTGCCTTCCTTGAGGGCGTCGAGGATTTGCGGCTTGCTCACGCGGCTGGGACCTACCGCAACGGCAAGCTGATCGCCCATGAAGACATGAACCCGGCGAAGAGTAAATTCCATACGCCGACGGAGGTGTCAACCATCGTCGCGGAACCGGAAAGGGAGAAGGTCTGCCGCGTCCGCAAGAATTTCGATGTCAACGCGCAGGCGATGAAGCTCTGATCCGGACTACCTACGAAGTTCTGAATAGCAGGACGGCCTCGCCCTGACGACGGGGCCGTCCTGCGCTTCTTTTCGGAGGCCGGCATGAACGTCGAAGCCAAACTCTACGGCGACCTGATGGAGAAATACTTTCGCCGCTGGCGGGTGATGGGTTTCACGATGGCCGGCAGTCCGGAAGAATTCTACGGCTTCCACTACAACCATGTGGCCGAAGTCCACTTCCACAAGCAGGGCGACGGCGACGGCATCTGGTTCCGCCTTCACGATGGCCGGGTGTTCGACATTATGGGCCATCCCGACGAGCCCGACCGGCTCTGGTACGACAAAACCGCGCACTAAGAGGCAAGCGGATCGGGTTAGGCAGCCCGTGCG
>SCTB01000135.1 GCA_004297545.1 Alphaproteobacteria bacterium | reverse complement strand
CAATAATGCCAATGGCGGCAGCTCCAGCGATAATAACAGGTTCTGATAGTTTCTTGAATCTCCACAGCAGTACCGCTGTGCCGACGGCAAGAATCGCTGTCAGAATATCGACGACAGAGCGCTGCGCCAGCACAATCACCGAGCCCGCAATCGCCCCGATAGCCGCGGCAGTCACGCCATCGACGAAGGCGATGATGCCGGGAACCTTGCCGTATTTTTTTATGTAAGGCGCCGGAATGATGGTGAAGAGGTAGCAGGGCAGGAAGGTGGCGAAGGCCGCCGTGACCGCGCCGGGCACACCCGCAATGAGATAGCCGATAAAACCGACCGTGATGACGACAGGCCCCGGCGTAATCATTGCAACCGCGACAGCGTCCACGAACTGCCGCTCCGTCAGCCACTGGTGTTCGTGCACGACGCCGCCATAAAGGAAAGGCACGATGGCAAGGCCGCTGCCGAAAACGAAGGCGCCAGCCTTGGCAAAAAACAGCGCGATCTGTACAAGCGTGTCGTTCTGCGCCGCCTGCGTGGCGACGGGGAGCGCCACGGCAGCCGACAGGAGGCGCACTTTCTTCAATGCCTTCGGCGGGCAGCGCCAGAGCCAGACGACAAGCCCCGCAGCAACGAACATGGCGGCAAATTCCGTCTGCGTGACAACCGTCACGACCGCCAGCAGCAGGTAAATGGCCCAGAGCAACTTGTCCTTGCCGATGCTCTTTTCGGTGAGCTTTTTGGCGCTCATGGCGATAATGCCGATCACGGCGGCGCCCACGCCGTAGAATACCGCCTGCATCCACGGCAGGCCGCCGAATTGCACGTATGCCCAGCCGATGGCAAGAACCATCAGGAAGGAGGGCAGGACAAAAGCGAGTCCGACAAGCGTCGCGCCTGAAATACGGTAGTGGACATAGCCAAGATATATCGCCAGCTGCGCGGCGAGCGGCCCCGGCGCCAGCTGCGCCAGCGCCAGGCCTTCGCGGTAATCCACTTCGTCAATCCATTTATTGCGCTCGACAAGATCGCGATGCATATAGCCCACCAGCGCGACCGGCCCGCCAAAGCCCGTCGTGCCGAGCTTCAGCATATACCGGACAAGCTGCCAGAGTGAGTAGGCCGCGGGCGCCACCGCCAGGCTCATTGCTGCTGTTCGTCTTCCGCGCCCGCTTTGGCGGAATACATTTCCTTGAGCGCCTGCTCGTCGATGGTCACGTCATATTTGGCCATCAGGCTCTTGCGGAACTGCTCGAGGATATCGCTTTGCAGCGCCATGCTCAGCCTGGAGTGCATCGCTTCCACGTCCTCCTTGCTGAGCTCTTTCGGAGCGTCGATCTTGCGCTCCGCGAGGCGCAGCACAGTGATGGATCCGGGCCCCGGAACGGCGGTCGACTGGCCGATCTTGTCAATGGAAAACAGCGCCAGCGTGACGCCAGGCTCCAGCGTACTGCTTTTCTGCGCCGTGTCGCGCTGGATCGTGGGGGTCTTCTGGATCGTCTTGCCGAAGTCGGCCGCTACTTTTTCCAGCGTCTCGCCCATATTCAGGCGCTCCATGATTTTGGCCCCCTTTGTGTCCAGCGCCATGCCGGCCTGTTTTTCCTTCCAGGCGCGCAAAACGTCGGCGCGCACGGAATCAAACGGCTTCGCCTGCGCGGGCTGGACATCATGCAGCTCAGCGATCATGAATTCGCCGGTCTTCGCCTGGACCGGCTGGCCGGCGACGCCCTTGTCGAGGCCCCAGGCAGATTTCAAAACCTTGTCGAAATCCGGAATACCATGCGCATCAGCCTTTTTCCCTGAAGCGTCATTGCCTTGCCAGTCGACCTTGTCGAAGTCGAACAGCTTCATATTGAAATGCTGCGCGACTTCGGCCAGGGTCTTGCCGCCGCCGATCATCTCGTTGATTTCATCGGCGCGGGCGAAGAGGGCTTCGCTGCTGGCGCCTGCTTTCTGCTCGGCTTCGAGGGCTTTTTCAATGTCTTTCTTCACATCGTCGAAAGGCATCGTGGACGGCGGAATGACTTTTTCCACCCGAACCACGAACATCTTCCCGAAAGGACCCTTCTTTGGAGGGAGCAGCGTGCCTGCCTGGGCCTTGAACACGTCTTCCGCCAGTTCGTCGGGGATGAATGTCTCCTGCGTATAGGTATCGGTCATCAGCTGCGCCTTGCCCTTGGGGGCTTCCGCGGCGGCCTTCTTCAGGTCCTTGCCGCCCGAGACGGCTGTATAAATTGATTGCGCCAGCGCTTCATCCGCGGCAACCGAGGAAACGACACGTTTCTCGGGAACGGTGAAGCGGGCCTTGTTCTGCTCATAAAATGTTTTCGCGTCCATCTGTGGCTTTTTCTCTGCGCCCGTCAGCGATTGCGCATCGAGCAACAGGACGGAGAAGCTGCGGTATTCCGGCTGCATATAATGGTTCTGCAGCTCCGCCTTGTAGAGTTTCTGCAGTTCGTCGTCGGACGGGTCTTTCACCGCGGCATCCGCGGCCGTGAGCTTGAAGTAATCCCCGCGCCGCCATTCATAGCGGTATTTCATGAAATCATCGACCATCTGGCGCGGGGCGGAGGCGCCGTCGGCCAGCGCATGCGACAGCTTTTCAACGGCGATCTCGGCCTTCAGGCTGGAAACCAGCCGGTTTTCGCTGACGTTGAAGGCGTAAAGAATATTTTCCAGCGCCTGCTTGTCGGTCAGGCCTTTTTCCTTCATCGGCTTGATCAGTTCGTCGATCTGACGCTTTACCGTTTTGTCGTCGATGATCATCCCCATGTCGTTCGCGGCGCGGATAAACAGGCGGCTGTTGATTTCACGCTCGAGGGTAATCAGCGGTAGGCCCATGCGGTAGGCATCTTCCTGCGTGATTTTCTTAGCGCGCAACGTATCCTGCACCATGCGGTCCAGGTCCGTTTTGGAAATCTTCTCGCGCCCGATCGTCGCCACCGTCTGCGTATGAAACCCGCCGCGGAAAACATCCTGTACGCCAAAGAGCGCGAGGCCCACCGTTCCCATCAGGAGCAGGCCGAAAAAGAAGAACTTGAGGACTTTGGAACTGGCGCCGGAGCGCATCTGCTTGAGCATGTGTTGTCTTTCGTCTGGGCTTCAGTAAAATGCCTTGATAATCCACAGCTATTTCGCGAAGATGTCAAGTCTTTGAAACAGGAGATTGCACCAATGACCGCGCCAAAGCTGATTGTGGGTAACTGGAAGATGAATGGCCTGCAGGCCGACAGCCGGGAACGCATTGAAAAACTGGCGGAAGCCGTCAAAAGCGCCAAATCCGGGGCCTTTGACATGGTATTATGTCCACCCGCGACCCTGATAGCCACGGTGGGGTGGTTTTTGAAGGAGTCATCCCTCAAATGGGGCGGGCAGGACTGCCATGCGCAGCCTTCCGGGGCCTTTACGGGCGATATCTCCGCCCCCATGCTGAAGGACCTCGGCTGCGCCTATGTCATTCTGGGGCACTCCGAGCGCCGCCAGTACCACAAAGAAACGAGCGAGGAGGTGCTGGCCAAAGCCAAAGCCGCCCATGCCGCCGGGCTTGTCGCCATTATCTGCATCGGCGAAACGGATGCGGAGCGCACGGCAGGGAAGGCGGATGCGGTCGTCTCCGCCCAGCTGGCCGCCTCCATTCCCGAGACGGCCACGCCTGAAAACACCGTTATCGCCTATGAACCCGTCTGGGCCATCGGCACCGGCAAGGTCGCCTCCAGCGATGACATCCTCAAAATGCATGCGCTGATCCGCGGCAAGTCAAAGGTGAAGTCGCGCATCCTCTACGGCGGCTCCGTCAAGAGCAGCAACGCGAAAGAAATCCTCCACCTCGCCAACGTCGACGGCGTCCTCGTCGGCGGCGCGAGCCTGAAGGCGGATGAGTTTATGGCGATTGCAGAGGCAAGCTGATTACGACCCGGCCTTTTTGAGCGCCGCAGGGGCAAGCTGGTGTTTGTTCGCCAACTGCTGACCATGTATCACAATCTTGCCCGGCGTGCTGATGCTCACGTCTTTACCGACGTTGCCCTTGATTTCCACGGCAGCCTCGGAGTCGTTGTATTTCAGGCCGTCGGTGACGGTGTGATCACAGCCGCTGAACTTGTATGAATATTTGAACTTGCCCGCCATGAAGTCATAGCCGTAGCAAAAGTCGGGATAGTTTTCGTTGTGGGTCTTGATGGGCTGGCTGACGTGGATGCTGACGCCGTCGCCGACATTTCCTGTCACCAGCAGCTTACCTGAATCGACGTTGATGGAAGATTTGGCGGGGACGTCGCCCTCGATGATGATTTTTCCGGAAGCGCGATAGCTTTCCTTTGCTTGCAGCGCCGCGCCCTGTATGCGCGTCATGTTCCCCTGAGGACCGCCATTGAACACTTGCGTTATTGAAGTTTCTCCGCGGAGATCCGGTGTTTCCGCCTGGGGCCCGATGGTCTTTCCGCATCCGGCAAGCGCCGCCGCAAAAGCCAGAATTAATCCAGTTTTCTTGAAGAAACCGGGGATGTTCATGCTGTGCTGCACCTCGATTATCGTTGATTTACGCTTATGGTAACACGGCGCCGGAAATCGCGCGAATCCTTGCGGGCAAGAGGCTGATTTATTGTGGATTTTTCTACGCCAGCGCTTGCGGTTGGCCCTGAAACTTGAACTTCAACGGCTTCATGACGGTTGTCTTGTTTTCGAGGCGCACGGCCTGCTGCGACATGCGGTCAATATCGAGGTTACGGCAGTAGTTGAGGGCGTCCCGCATCGCCGGCGTCACGTCCACTGCCACGGTGTTGGCTTCCGCGAGCGAAAATGGGGAGTCTCCGCGGCTGTTCTGTTTCATGACGCTGCCGCCCGCATCACCCAGCATCCGCACGATTTTTACTTGTCCGCAGCTCACCGCGGCTCCCATCGGCGTGCCTTGGCCGTTCACGCACTCGAGGTTCGGATCCGCCCCGTGCTTCAGCAGCGCCTTGACCACGTCCTCATACCCCTTGTGACACGCAACATACAATCCTGTCTTTCCAGTCCAGTCCGTCAGGTTGGGCGACACGCCGTTCTGAAGCGCGGACTCGACGGCAGACGCATCGCCCCGGGCGATGTCCTCCATCATGCTGAATTTCTCTTTAGCCTGCGACACAGCATCGGCAATGGGGCCGGGGCAGAACGTCGTTGCATATTCGGCATCGGTAATAGTCTCTGAATCAGGGCTTTTGCCTGTCATGCGCGGGTCTGCGCCCGCCTCGAGCATGACCATTACCATCGGCAGGTCCTTCTTTTCCAGCGCCACGCGCAGGGGTGAACTGCCCCATTTTTCCTTGCGGTGCACAAGGCAGGGGTCTTTCTGGGCGATCAGGCGCGCAATCTCGACATCGTTGTCGGCCGCAAGATGCAGGATGTTATAAGTAAGGCCCATATCCGGAGCCGTATTGATATAGAAGGACGGGGTATCCAGCACGCGGGTGACGGCTTCTATGTCGCCGCTTTTCACTGCGGCGACGGCTAAATTAAAAATTCCGCCAGAACCTGCCCGGGCAGGATCAGCGCCCGCCTTCAGCAGTTGCGCAACAATACCATTGTATTTCTTGTCAGCAGCCACTTCGACCAGCGCCGCACCAGTGGCAATGCTTCCGTTCGCGCTCGCACCGTTCTTCAGGAGAGATTCAACCACCGGCGCAAGGCCGTTCTCGACCGCCGCCGCCAATGCCCGCTGCAGCTCTTCCTTCGACATTGCCACCGGGTCTGCATTTGCGCTGCCGCCCATCAGCGCAGCGATCATGGCATTGTCACGTTTTTTCCGGGCGAGGGAGAGGGCCGTTTCACCCGCGTTGTTCTTCAAATCTGCATTGGCGCCAAACCCGGACAGAACATCGAATACGTTCTGCGCGCCTGACTCAACCGCCTTGATCAGAAGCGTATTTCCCTGCGCATCGCGCAGATTTTCGGGGACGCCGTTGATGAGGCACTGCTCCAGCCCGCCAGCGTCGTTTTTTGCAACAAGCTGGAAGACCCTGTTCCGGAGCGTTTCTGCATCCTGGACGCCGGCGGCCTTTAGCGCCGAAACTTGTTCGCTGTCCTTCTCCTCGATGCCGCGCAGAAGCAGCGCGTTCAGGATAAGGAATTCCTTTGCATTTTTGCCGGAAATCTCCGCGCCGTGCAGCGCCAGCTGCTCCACCATATCCCAGTGGCCCATCTGGGCCGCATGGCAGAGGGGAGTGAGGTTGTCCTGGCTGGTTGCATTCGGATCAGCCTTCCGTTCCAGCAATTCATTCACAAGCGCCGCATGACAGCGATTTACCGCAAGCATTAGCGGCGTTTCCTTCAATTCGTTACGCGCATCCACGGGGACACCCGCATCCAGCAGCGATTTCATCAGGGGCAGGTTGTCATTCTGCACGGCGGCAAAAAGCCGCTGAACATTCTCCGTGATGGCAGCACCCGTGTCATTGGCGGCGCCGGCGAATATTTTATCCAAGAAAGGCATCATGACTCCTGTTCAAGCGCTGAGAGATATTATACATAATGTTGCAAGATGTCAACATTATGTTAAATATAATGGGCGCTTATTTTAATAACCATCTGAAAATACTAATTATATCATTAGGCCAAATGCTTCCAATCGGGGATGCAGAATTAATTCCCGAAGCGTAATACAGCGCGGCACGAAAGGAACAAGACGGGTTCAGCCAGACCAAGGAATGGCTTCTCCACAGGCTACTCTGTCTTCCGGTTAGTCGTTCAAATACCTCTGGCTTTTTGTCGGGAAGCGCATTAAATATTGCCCCGGAACAGCGACATCTTAATTCACGTAATAAAGGCCCCGCAAAAACATGGAAGCAGTCATTCTGGTCATCCACCTGATTGTGGCGGTAGGGCTTATTATTCTCATCCTGATCCAGCCCTCTGAGGCCGGCGGTTTCATGGGTACGGGGTCGATGTCCAACCTGATGGCGCCGCGCAGGGGCGCCGATGTGATGACCCGTACGACGACCATTCTGGCAGGATGCTTTTTCGCGACCAGCATGTTGCTGGCAATCGTCGCAAGCCACCATCCGGCCACCAAAAGCATTCTGGACGTGGATGCAGGGACAAAAAAAACAGAAAAGCAGGCTCCGGCGCCCATCGCGCCCGCGAACCTGAACAATGCCGTCGACAATACGTCTGAAAAGAAAGCCGAAACCAAAAAGGAACCGGTGAAACCGGCCGTTCCGAAAGCGCCCGTTACGAAATAACGACAGTCAATCCAAGGGGAGGTGCCTCATGCCACGTTATATCTTTATCACGGGCGGGGTGGTGTCTTCGCTTGGCAAGGGCTTGGCCTCGGCGGCCCTGGGGAGCGTGCTGCAGGCGCGCGGCTTCAAGGTTCGCCTGCGCAAACTTGATCCCTACCTGAATGTTGACCCCGGCACCATGAGCCCGTACCAGCACGGCGAAGTCTACGTGACCGATGACGGCGCGGAGACCGACCTCGATCTTGGTCATTACGAGCGCTTCACCGGGGTGCCCGCGCGCAAGTCCGACAACATCACCACCGGCCGCATATACTGGAACGTGCTGCAGAAAGAGCGCAAGGGCGACTACCTCGGCGGTACGGTGCAGGTCATCCCGCACATCACAAATGAGATCAAGGAATTCATCGCCAGCGACAATGGCGACGCGGATTTCGTGCTCTGCGAAGTCGGCGGCACGGTCGGCGACATCGAGAGCCTGCCGTTCCTCGAAGCCATCCGCCAGTTCGGCAACGAGGTCGGCCTGAAGAACGCGCTGTTCATCCACGTGACACTGATGCCTTACATCAAAACGGCAGGCGAACTGAAAACCAAGCCCACGCAGCACTCGGTGAAAGAGCTGCTCTCCGTCGGTATCCAGCCCGCCATCCTGCTGATCCGCGCGGACCGGGAAATTCCGGTCGAGGAGCGCCGCAAGATCGCGCTGTTCTGCAACATTTCGCAAGAACGCGTCATTCCGGCGCTGGACGTGTCCAGTATCTACCAGGTACCTATCGCCTATCACAAGGAAGGGCTCGACGATGCCGTCCTGAAATATTTCGAGATGTCGGCGCCCAAGCCGAACCTGTCGAAATGGGAAAGCATCGTCCACAAAATCGAGCACCCGGAAGGAGAGGTCACCATCGGCGTCGTGGGCAAATACACGGCGCTGCTTGACAGTTACAAATCCTTGTCGGAGGCGCTGACGCATGGTGGTTTCGCCAACAACGTCAAGGTGAACTTGTCCTGGCTCAATTCCGAGATTTTCGAGAAGAACGATTCCCTGCACCTGCTCGAGAACGTCGACGGCATCCTGGTGCCGGGCGGCTTCGGGGAGCGGGGGACGGAAGGAAAAATCAGGGCCGTGCAATACGCGCGCGAGCACAAAATTCCCTACTTCGGCATCTGCTTCGGCATGCAGATGGCGGTCATCGAGGTCGCGCGCAATTGCGCTGGCCTGAACGACGTGGGCTCTTCGGAGCTTGGAAAGTACGGCAACCCGGTCGTGGGCCTCATGACGGAATGGATGAAGGGCAACGAGGTCGAAAAGCGCGACGACAAGGGCGACCTCGGCGGCACGATGCGCCTCGGCGCCTATCCCGCGAAGCTGACGCCCGGTTCTCTGGTGCACAAAATTTACGGCACGGACCAGATTTCAGAACGCCACCGGCACCGCTACGAAGTCAACACGACTTACAAAAAACAGTTGGAGGACGCGGGGCTCATTTTCTGCGGCATGTCGCCGGACGGCAGGCTGCCCGAGATCGTCGAGCTGAAGGACCACCCGTGGTTCGTTGGCGTTCAGTTCCACCCCGAGCTGAAGTCAAAACCCTTCGAGCCTCACCCCTTATTTACGTCTTTCATCAAGGCCGCGGTGGCCCAGAGCCGGCTGGTATAAGTCGCTTCAGGGAATGCACTTGTATTTTGGATTGACCTTCGCGATCCATTGCAGGACGTTTTCGACCTTGGCCTGAAACGGCTGGGGCAGGATCGGCTTGAGAATATACGACGTCGCGCCGGCCTTCAGCGCCTCGACCATATGGCGCTCCTCTGACTCGGCTGTGACCATGACGAAAGCAACGTGATCGAATTCGCGCTCCTGGCGGAAAGCCTGCATCATGGCAAACCCGCTTTTTCCGGGCATATGCCAGTCGCAGAAAATGATGTCGTAGTTCTTGCCAGCCACCTTTTCTTCGGCTTCTGTACTGGTGGAGGCCAGATCGATATCCGCGAAACCCATGCTGACGAGATTTTGCTTCACATGATTGCGGGCGATCATCTGATCATCGACAACAAGAACAGCCAGGTTGGCGCGGTTAATCGTCCCCATGAAATCCTCTCGTATACACATTCTACTTGAAAATCCGCAATGCCGCAACGCACTGAATCTTATAGAAAAAGCGGCGCTGGGCTTGCAGGCATTGTTATGCGAACACATGTTTTAAAATTTAACCATGCATAATATATGTCCATTTAGGGAAAGTTAACCACAGAGGGGTGATGATGAGGAAAGGCGCTGTGATGCCTTCAAAGCGTCTTTACTGGCTCCAGATCCAGCACGCTTTGTCCCGTGTCTTGCCACGTAAAGCTCATGCCGAACCTATTGAACATTCTGGGATTGCAGCCGCGTCAGAAACGCATCCGGCATGATGCGTACATGAAGAAAGAACTACTGGCGGTTTACGCCAGAAATCACTTTATCACGCTTCAGGCCTATGCCTTTATCGGCGCCCTGTTCCTGGGGCTGCGCATCTACATGTACGGTTTTCCACAGGATCTCCGCACGCTGTTCACAGCTGAAGGATCCATCGTTTTCTGCGGCCTTATGCTGTTCCGGCAACGCGGCGTTTACAAGCGCATACTACAAAACGTCAACGACATCACCGAACAACAGCGCCTGCAGTTCATGGTTGAAATCACCCTTAACAAGCTTCTCTACATGACGCCCTGGCTTTTCGTCCTCTTCATGCCGATGAAAGCGGCGATCCTCTACGATCACGTTCTCGGATATTTCTTTGTCTTCTGCGCAGCGTCGATGTACGCCTCGGCGAGCGCTCCCGTAACGGTTTTGCTCGTGTTCGACCTTGGCCTGCTGCTTGCATTCACGACCATCGTGACATTCCTGAACCTGAATATACAGGAAAGCAAGTTCATCGGCGTCGTATACGGTCTTTTCTGCGGCTACAGCCTTTACGTGGCGCGGAAGATACAGCAGTCGAGCATTGCCCTCGTCAACAGCACGCGGCAAGCGCGGCAGGCGAACGAGGCGAAATCCCGCTTCCTGGCCCTCATGTCGCACGAAATACGCACGCCGATGGCGGGCATTCTGGGCATGATCGACTTCATGAAAGAGACGAAACTGACGGAGGAGCAGAGCGGCTATATCAACACCGTCAGCGAATGCTCCAAAACCCTTCTGAATACGCTGAACGACATTCTTGACGTCTCAAAACTGGAAGCAGGCAAGCTCCAGATCAGCAATATCAACTTCGATCTTTATGCCGTTCTTGGCAATTCGGTCCGCGTACTGACCCGGAATGCGGAGAGCAAGGGGCTGAAGCTGGAGATGAAGATCGACGCAAGCGTCCCGCAGCAGGTTTACGGCGACCCGCACCGGATTCAGCAGATCATCATTAATCTTCTTAACAACGCCATCAAGTTCACGGAAAAAGGCGGCGTAACCCTGAAAGCTTCGTTCAAGAACGGGTCGTGCCCCTTGCTCCGCATAGAAGTAACGGACACCGGCATCGGCATCAGCCAAGAGACGGTTAAAAAGCTGTTCAGGAAGTTCGTGCAGGCGGACAGCACGATTGCTCGAAAATATGGCGGCACCGGCCTTGGGCTGTCAATCATCAAGAGCCTCCTGAGCCTGATGGGCGGCAAGATCGGCGTTTCCAGCATCGAAGGGAAGGGCAGTACTTTCTGGTTCGAAATTCCCTATCACGAGCCCGTCGCGGCCAGCGACAGGGAAAGGGAGGAGCAGGCGCTGGAGCTGGCGCCCCTGCATATCCTCCTGGCCGAGGACAACAAGATCAACCAGCAGATTGCGGTGCGGCTCCTGACGCGCAAGGGCCATCAGGTGCAAATCGCCGAGGACGGCGCCGTCGTCACGCGCATGGCGCAGGAAAAGGACTTCGATATCATCCTCATGGACATGAATATGCCCCTCAAGAGCGGTTTCGAAGCGACAAGGGATATCCGGAAGCTCGGCGGCAGGCACGCGCGGATTCCCATCATCGCCCTCACGGCCAGTGTCCTGGACGATTATGTGAGGAAGTGCTATGACGCCGGCATGAATGCCCACGTCGCCAAGCCTTTTTCGCCGCAAGAGCTCTACAATACGATGGCGATGCTTCTGCCGAACCGCATTGTCGAGTCGCAGCAGGAGTCGGCGCAGCCAGCGCCGCCGCCTTCCGCTCCAAGGAAAGCGCCCGTCAGGACACTCAACGAGAACCTGCGCGCGATACGCGCAGACCTTGGCGCGGAGTACATGGACGAACTGATCAAAAACAGCATTCGGGAAGTCTCCATTCTTATCAAGGTTATCGAGGAAGGCTTCGCCAGCGGCGACATTGAAGCGCTGGAAAGAACGGCGCATGATCTCAAGAGCGTTTGCGGCCTCGTCGGCATGACGGAAACCTGTCACATCGCCGACGTCATCGAAGCGACATGCCGGAAAGGAGACGCCGCCGCGCTGCCGGACATGATAAAAGTACTGGTGCATGACGGTACGAACGAACTACGCGAAATGGAAAATATGCAGCCTGAGCCTGCAAAGGCGCTTTAGACGAAAATTCTTTCAGGGGCGGGTGTCCCCGGCCGCGACATCGCCCTTCGACAGGCGCTTATAACGATCGTCCCAGATCTTCTGCAGTTGCTTCTTCATGCCTTCGCGGCGTTTCGCCCATTGCGTATCGTCGACAAAGCTGGGCAGGAAGACATATCCTTCGGGAGGAATGACGCGCATGGATTCACGCCCGCTGGCGGGATTGGGGGCACGGAAAGTCTGGACGCCTTCCTGCCGCAACATGTCCGCCAGCTTGGCGGCCCCGAGGCTGCAGATGAATTCGTTCGGCCGGCGTTTCTCGAATTTTCTCTCGGCGAGATACGCCTCCGATTCAAAAAAGTCGAAATCGGACTTCGACAGTATCTCATATGCTTCCTTGAACTTTCCGTAGCGCGGGATCAGGGTATCCTCCCGCATGGCCGACAGCACGGTGGGATCGGCGCAGCGCATGGCATCCATGCTGGCCATCATTTCATAGATGTAGAGTGCCATAATCGACGTTTTCAGCATGCTGACCCAGGCGTCGTTTATCTTCGCTTTGTGGTAAGCCTGCGCCAGTTGCAAAGTGAAGTCGGAATACGTCAGGAAGTACAAAGAATTCACTTTTGTAATATCCCGCTGACCGATGGAATTGTCGCGCAGCCAGAGAGCGGCCGCATTGATTCGCTCCGGCTTGTCCTGCACTTTCAGCTCGATGAAAGCGATGACGTCGCGGGCAAGCTTGTTGTCTTCCGCAACGACGTCAATTTCGGAATAAAACGGATCGGAATAATATTTTTGTTCATACGGCGTCTCGCCCTTGGCCCGCGGAACCGGAGTCGAGATTTTTGTGGGATCTGCGGCCAAGGTAACGGAGGCCTGCAGCGCAACCGCGCAGACAACCAGAACCGCACAAATATCCCGACGAAAGGTCACGCCCGTTTCTTCTTCCCTTCGACCGCGCGCAGCACAGGCCGGGTGGACAGGTTTTTAACGGCATTGCGCCCGGCGTAGTCGCCGGAGGGACCCAGCTGTTCCTCGATGCGGATCAACTGGTTGTATTTCGCGATGCGGTCGGAGCGGGAGAGGGAGCCCGTTTTAATTTGTCCCGAATTGGTGGCGACCGCGAGATCCGCGATAGTTGAATCTTCTGTCTCGCCGGAGCGGTGGGAGAACACGACGCCGAAGCCCGCTTTCTGCGCGGTCTCGACGGCATTCAGGGTCTCCGTCAACGTGCCGATCTGGTTGACCTTGACCAGAATGGCATTGGCCGCCTTGCGTTCGATGCCTTCTTTCAGACGCACCGTATTGGTCACGAACAGGTCGTCGCCGACGAGTTGAATCTTCTCGCCCAAGCGGCTGGTGAGCTCGATCCAGCCATCCCAGTCATCTTCCGCCATACCGTCTTCAATGGAAACGATGGGGAATTTGGCAACCAGTTTTTCGTAATAATCAATCATCTGTTCTGAAGAGAGATTCTTTCCTTCTCCTTCAAGGATATATTTTCCTTTGCTATAGAACTCAGTCGCTGCGACATCAAGGCCCAGCACGACGTCGAAGCCCGGCTGGTAACCTGCAGTGGTGATAGCTTTCATGATAAAATCAAGACCTTGGTCGGCGCTTTTAAAGTTTGGTGCGAATCCGCCTTCATCGCCGACGGCTGTATTGAGTCCTTCATCTGAGAGAAGTTTTTTAAGTGTATGAAATACTTCGGAACCCACGCGAATTCCCTCTGCGATTGATTCCGGGGAGACGGGGAGGATCATGAATTCCTGAAAATCAATCGAGTTATCCGCATGCGCGCCGCCATTGATGATGTTCATCATGGGCGTGGGCAGCAGATGCGCGTAGGTGCCCCCCACATAGCGGTAGAGCGGCATGTCGAGCTCGATTGCAGCTGCCTTCGCGACAGCAAGGCTGACGCCCAATATGGCATTCGCGCCCAGGCGCGCCTTATTGGGCGTGCCATCGAGGTCGATCATCATTTCATCGATCAGGGTTTGCTCCGCCGCATTGATGCCCGAGATCGTCTCGAAAATTTCCGTATTGACGGAGTTGATAGCCTGCGTGACGCCCTTGCCGTTATAGCGCTTCTTGTCGCCATCGCGCTTTTCGACTGCTTCATGCGCACCGGTGGAAGCGCCTGAGGGCACGGCAGCGCGACCCATTGCGCCGCTTTCCAGCATCACATCCACCTCGATTGTCGGGTTGCCCCGGCTGTCCAGGATTTCGCGGGCGGTGATGTCGACAATAGCGGTCATGACGGTTCTCCAGAATGATAATTAAGAGCGGGCCCAAAAATATTGGGGGCTTGCGGCGGTATCAATCATATATGGCAGGGCATAGATACGCAACGCCCGCGCCCCGTATTCTGAAAACAATAAGGTTTTCAAATGCCTTTATTTTTCAGGCAGCGTCGTCGCGCCGGGGCCCAGCGCTCGCTGCATAATCGTTACATCCAGCCACTTACCGAATTTGAAGCCGACGTTTTTGAGAATTCCTGTGTCCTCAAATCCGAACTTCCGGTGCAGCGCGACGGAACCGGCGTTGCCGCTGTCGCCGATAACAGCGATCAGTTGACGCAGGCCCAGCTTTTCGCATTCCGCAATCAGTGTCGGGAGGAGCAGGGCGCCGACGCCCTTGCGCGCGTGTTCGGGATGGACGTAAATGGAATCCTCAATGGTAAAGCGGTAGGCGGGGCGGGGGCGGTAGGGGCCCGCGTAAGCATAGCCCAGAACCAGGCCGTTATCTTCGGCTACCAGATATGGCAGCCCTTTGCCCGTAACCTCCTGCCAGCGCCTCTGCATCTCGGTTGCTTCCGGAGGCTCGATCTCGAACGACGCCGTGCCGGTACGGACATGATACGCGTATATGGTCGTAATGTCCTTGATGTCGGACGGGGAGGCGGAGCGTATAACAGTCAATGCTTCGAACCTTTCCTCACCGCCCGCCATATACCCCATTTGCCTTTCACCTTCTTGTGGAAGAACATTTCATGCAAATCCAGAGACACGGTGGGAGCCTCGATCATCCCGGTCAGGGCCGAGAGAGCGCGCGGTCTGCCGAACGGCGCATCGGCGGAGGCGCGCGTGGCGACCATGATGCGGAACTGCGGGCCGGATATCGCGGCTTCCGGCGCCTGCGCGCGGGAAAAATACAGCTCCCGCCCGTCGGTGGAAATGGCGGGGGCGTATTCAAGCTGGACAGTATTGAGGTTCTGCATGAGCGCACGGCTCTGCGGGTCCATTTCAAAGCCGTCCTTGCGCAGATGCGCCACCATAAGGTCGGATTCCTTGGGCGCCGTCAGTCCCGGCTTGAATACCGCGCGGGAGATGTACATCGTTCCGCCGTCCGGGCTGATGCCGACATCCATGTTGATCGTCATCTTGACCTTCGGATTGATCTCTCCCGGCACGGGATGGATGTCGCCCACATGGCCATTTTCGAAAACGCCAACAAAAATGGATTTCAGCGTGCGCCCGTATTCACGGACCGTCGTGAAGTAAAGGCGACCTTTCGAATCCATGCTTGCGACGGCGTCAAGATCGCCTGAATTTACCTCCTTCAGGGGCCCTGCGTAATGAAACTTGTTCGTGCCTGTTCGCTCTGCAAAATGCAGGTCGGTATCGACGCCGGGGTCGTTTTCGCTGTTGAAAAACAGTATCTTTCCATCCGGAGATATAAAGGGCTCCATCGCCTGGCCGCCATAACCCTCGATCTCGACAGGCTGAGGGTTGATGTAAAGGTCGCTTGGCTCTTCGCCGCGCGCGGGCCGCGCGCGGGGGCGCTTTTCGGGCGGTGCATCCAGCAGCGCCTGCGCTTTGTCGAGAAGCTTTTCGACATTCTGCGCGGCATCCTCCCCCTGAGACGCCGCCTGAACTTCCTGCATCACGGCAATCGCCGCCGACGGGTCGTAGCCATCCTCCACCCAGTCTTCCATCGCACGCTGCACATGCTGCGCCTTTGCCTGCAGCTTGTGCTGGACGGATATCACCAAAATGGCAACGACGACAATCCCGATACCCGCAATCACGCCGAGGGCGAGGGGAAGCATCCTTTTTATGGAGGTTTTTCGTTTAGCAGCCATGATAAAACGATACCTGTTTCTCGAACGAACGGAAACCTTGCAAAGGCATAAAAACACTTGCAAAAACCCTAAATATTATGTAAATATTATCTCTCTGCTCGCCGAAACCAATTGCGCCATTTCATAAAATATGCGACACAGGTGCACTTGTTTTCCCGTCCCATCGGAGTGTAGCTCAGCCTGGTAGAGTGCTTGCTTCGGGAGCAAGAGGCCGCGGGTTCGAGTCCCGCCACTCCGACCATTCTTTTGTGACTAAGCCCTCAAACCAGCCCGATTTCCGGGCTCCCACCAGCCTCAAGGCGGCCCGACATGCCGACCAACCTGAAAAAAGATTTCAAGAAGTCCCGCTCCCTCTCCGAGACAGAACTTGAAAAGCTGCTGGCGGAATGGGGAAGCATCCCGACAGAAAATCATGAGGAAATATTCCGCAAGCTCGACAAGCACTCGTCAGAGGAACTTTTTTTAAGGCTCGACGGCCATGCTCAGGCGGAAATTTTCTGCCAGCTGCCCGCCTTTGAGCGCAAGTCATGGATCCGCATTCTGCCGCCTGACGACGCGGCCGACATGATCCAGGAGCTGGCCGAGAAAGACCGCGAGCATGCGCTGGAATTGCTCGACCACCCGACGCGCATGGAAGTGCTGGGCCTGATGGCCTATAAGGAAGACGAGGCGGGCGGCCTGATGAATTCCCGCTACGCGCGCCTGCGCTCCGACATGACGGTGGATGAGGCATTGCGTTACCTGCGCGAACAGACCCGCGCGCAGGTGGAGACGATTTATTACGCCTATGTCCTGGATCGCGAGCAGCACCTGCTGGGCGCTATATCTTTGCGCGAGCTGTTCAGCGCGAAGCCGAACAGCAAGGTTAACGACCTGATGGCGCGGGGCGACGACGTCGCTTTCATCCGCGAGAATGAGACGCAGGAGGAAATCGCACGGCACTTCTCGAAGAAGGAGCACAAGACGCTGCCCGTGCTGGATGCCGAAGGCCGCATGAAGGGTATCATTACGCTCGACGACGTCGTGCATATGGTGCAGGAAGAGGCGACCGAAGACATCCAGAAAATGGGCGCCGTCGAAGCGCTGGAGGAACCTTATTTCAAGATCGCCATGCTCGAGATGATACGAAAGCGGGCAGGGTGGCTGCTGGTCCTTTTCGTGGGCGAGATGTTTACGACGAACGCCATGACAAGGTTCCAGGATGAAATCGCCAAGGCGGTCGTGCTGACCCTGTTCCTGCCCCTGGTCATGTCTTCGGGCGGGAATTCCGGCTCGCAGGCGACCACCCTTGTGATCCGCGCGATGGCGCTGGGGGAAGTGCGATTGAAGGACTGGGCCCGGGTTTTCATGCGTGAATGCGTCTCCGGCCTTTCCCTCGGGCTTATCCTCGGCATCGTCGGCGTCGCGCGGATATACTTCTGGCCCTCGGCGGAGACGCTGTACGGCCCGCATTACGCCCAGCTGGGCATTGCCGTGGGCGTCAGTCTTGTGGGCATTGTACTATGGGGCAGCCTTGTGGGCTCGATGCTGCCCATGATGCTCAAGCGCGTAGGTATCGATCCCGCTGTCGCATCCGCGCCTTTCGTGGCAACCTTCGTCGACGTGACAGGCCTTGTCATCTATTTCTCGATGGCAAACTTCATTATGCAGGGCGCGATTTAATACTTGCTCGCCTGATCCAACTTTTTGATCGCTTCTTCATCGAGGTTCAGGTTCGCGGCTTTCATCATATCAAGCAGCTGTTCGAGCTTCGACGCGCTGGCGATAGGGGCCGTAATGCCGGGCCGCGCCATCAGCCATGCGAGCGAAATCTGCGCCGGGGTCGATTTCAGTTTGGCGGCCAGTTCGTCCAGCACTTTCAGGATGGCATAGCCGCGCGGATTCAAATAAGTCGCAACGGCTTTTTCCCCGCGCGGGCTCTTGCCGGCGTCCGAAGGCATGCGGTATTTTCCCGACAGGAAGCCCCGCGCCAGCGCGTAGTAATTCATGACACCGATATTGTTCTCGCGGCATATTGCTTCCAGTTCCGCCTCATAGCCCTGTCGGTCATAGAGGTTATATTCCGGCTGAAGGCTCTGATAGGACGGAAGGCCGTGCTTGCGGGCCGTCGCAATAGCCTGCACAAGCCGCCGCGGCGTAAAATTCGACGCGCCGATCGCGCGCACTTTTCCATCCTTGATCAGTTGCTGATAGGCCGCGAGCGTTTCTTCCTGCGGCACGGTCTCATCGTCGGTATGGGACTGGTAAAGATCAATATAATCCGTTTGCAGGCGCTTCAGCGATTCATCGACTGACGCCATGATATGTTTTTTGGACAAGCCCTTTTTGTCCGGCGCCATTTCGAAGCCGACCTTGGTCGCCAGAATAACATCCTTGCGACGGCCGCTATGCTTGAACCATTTGCCCAGTATCGTCTCGGACTCGCCGCCCTTGTTACCCGGTATCCAGCGCGAATAGATATCCGCCGTGTCGACGAAGTTGAACCCGCCGCCGACAAAGGCATCGAGGAGGTCGAAGGCCGTATTTTCGCTGACCGTCCAGCCGAAGACATTTCCGCCGAAACACAGCGGCGCCACTTCGAGACCGGAATTTCCGAGTTTTCTTTTTTGCATGACGATATCCCCTGAATTCAGGCTTTCAGGATAGGAGGCCCGGAAGAGAAGGGGCAACAAAAAACTGGATTTTACAAAACAGCTGAGTCGCCAGAATCAGGCGTTTTAATCGAGTGAATCCGGTTGCAGGACAGACTCTGTTCAAAAAGAAATTAATTATTTAACTACCTGAAATAGCTTTGTATTTTAGATTTTTTTGTAATTTGGAACAGAACCCTATTTACAAATGAGAATGATTTGCAATATCATAAGAGAAGAAGAGGCAAACAACTAAGATATACCCTCTAGGCAAGAAGCTTCGTCGTGTAAGTGAAGATCCCCCTGCCACGGTCATCGGTGCCAGTTTTGGCCCATCTCCGTGGCAGGAGAGGGATTACAAGACAGAAGACGCCACGCGGGGACATAGAAGAAGGGCAGATGAATTACAAAAGTCTTGCGGTAATCGTCGGCTGTGCGGCGCTGCTTTTGACAGGTAGCGCATATGCCGATGATTACGTTTTTACGCTCAAGGACCATAAATTCACACCGGAACAGCTCATCGTTCCTGCTGGTCAGAAAATCAAGATCACTGTCAGGAATATGGATAAAACTCCCGCAGAGTTCGAAAGTTTCGACCTCAACCGCGAGAAGGTCGTCAAAGGCGGCGAGGAAGTCACAGTAATCCTGGGGCCGCTGGATGCGGGCGTCTACCAGGTTTTCGACGACTTTCATAAAGATACCACCACCGGCACTATCAAGGCACAGTAACTACAGTAACTAAAGAGAGCGCGCCAAAATGCTGTCCACCGCGATTGTCATCTTCAGGGAGTCCCTTGAGATATCTCTCATCATGGGCATTGTGCTGGCTGCCACGCGCGATCTGCCGGGCCGCCTGTTCTGGATTCTGGGCGGCATCGGCGCCGGCGTTGCCGGAGCAGGGGCTGTCGCCTGTTTCGCCGACGAGATTTCGAAAGCGGCCTCCGGCATGGGGCAGGAATATTTCAATGCCGGCATCCTGTTCACGGCGGCCATGTTCATCGGCTGGACGATTCTGTGGATGCGCAAGCATGTGCGCGAAATGTCCGCAAAGCTGAAGCAGGTCGGCATCGCCGTGACGGAAGGCAACCTCCCGAAATATTCTCTGTCCGTCATCATCGCACTGGCAATGCTGCGCGAAGGCTCTGAAATCGTCCTGTTCATGTACGGAATGATTGCGTCTGGCGAAACGGCGACCGGTATCATTTCCGGCAGCCTGCTGGGTCTTCTTCTGGGCACCGCGTCGGGCGTGGCTTTCTATGCGGGCCTTATCCGCATTTCGGCGAAGTATATGCTGCAGGTCACCAGCTGGATACTCATGCTGCTCGTCGCGGGACTCGCGGCGCAGGGCGTGGGCTTCCTTTCGGCGGCCGGATATTTCGATACGCTGTCGCGCCCGGTCTGGGACACGTCCTGGCTGCTGTCGGACGGCAGCCTGATGGGCAAGGCGCTGCACAGCCTGATCGGCTACAGCGCGAAGCCGACGACCATCCAGATCATCGCCTACGGCGGCACGCTGGCCTTCCTGATGGCGCTGATCGCGGTTATCGACGGCAAGATCAAGATGCGCCGCAGCCCAGTCGCAGCCGCTGGAGCCGCCATCGTCATGCTCGCCCTCTTCTTCGCGCGCCCCGCCTTTGCGGTGGACAACATTTATTCGCCCGTTGTCGTCAAGGGCGAAGCGGAATTCGAATACAGCGGCAACACCACGTTTGACAATGACAGCGACAAGAACAACGCGCAGGTGCACGAAATCGAAATCGCCTATACGCCCACCGACCGCTGGAAGACGGAAATTGCCTTCGAAGTCGAGCATGAGCCGGGCGCAGACATGAAGGCCGAGGCGGTCGCCTGGGAAAACTTCATCCAGTTCTGGGAGCAGGGGGAGAAGTGGGTGGATGCCGGCGGCCTTGTCGCCTATATCCACGCCATTCACCATGACGACCCTGACGCCATCGAAGCCAAGCTGCTGCTTCAGAAACAGACGGGCCAGTTCCTCCACCGCGCCAACATCGGCGCCGAGCAGGAGATCGGCAGTCATGCAGAGGGCGGTCCGGGCTTCGGCCTCGCCTGGAGCACCCGCTACCGCTACAAGCAGGTTTTTGAGCCCGGGTTTGAGCTGCATAGCGACTTCGGCCAGAATCACGATCTGCGCCATTTCCGCGACCAGGCCCACTATTTGGGACCTGCCGCCTACGGCAAAATCAACCTGGGCGGCCCGAATTTCCTGAAATATGAGGTGGCTTATCTCTTTGGTTTCAGCGACGCAGCGGCGGATGGTGCGGCGCGTTTTAAGCTGGAATATGAGAAATATTTCTGACAAACTATCCCCCAACAGACGGTGATTCTCCAGATGCCCCACTCCGAGCTCAAAAAGCACGCGGTCGAAACCATCCGGCGCAGCTACAGGCTGCTGTCGCGGGAACAGGATCTCTCGCCCTCCAATTCCCTCGTCAATGAACAGCTGACCGATCTTGTCCGGACGCTGACACGCTGCCAGTCTTCCGCAGTATCTGAATATCTGCTGGCCACGCCAGAACTGGCCGCGGAGCGCGAGCGCCTGCCGGGGCTCTGCGGCATGGCCGAATGCGAAATGGAAAAATACTGGGCGCGGCATCTCATCACCTGCGCGACCTGCGACCTTTCCAAATTCTGGTACTACCCCGAATACCAGGAACTCTGCCGCGCGGAAAAAGCGCTGTTCGACCGCCGCCGTTTTGACACCATCAGCTTTCTGGGAGCAGGGGCCCTGCCGCTGACAGCTTTCCTGCTGGCCCGCCACCTGCCCGGCACGAAAGTCACCTGCGTCGACTTCGACGCAGAAGCCTGCGACCTCGCCCAGCAGCTGAGCCGCAAGCTCGGCATCGCCAACGACGTCGACATCCGCTGCATGGACGCGCTGCAATACGCGCCGAAAGACCACGAGCTTGTCATCTGCGCCAGCCTGCTGCAGGGCCGCGAGGAAATCTATAAACGTCTGCAGGATCGCCACTGCGCCATGATCGTGCGCGATTCCGAAGGCGCTTACCAGTTCCTCTACAAGGCCGCCGAATTGCCTGAGGCCGGCTTCCGGCAGGTCGCCAAGACCTCCATCGATCCGCGCCGCATCAATACCAGCCGGTACTACGAGCGCGACATGGGAAGTTCCAGCCATGCCACCGCGTGACCTGCCCGCATCGAAGACGGAAGCCGCCGAAGACGTGACCATCAAACTCGCGCAGGCGCTGGTGCGCGTGCCGAGCGTGACGCCCCTCGACAAGAAGGATTACTCTGCTGCCCGGCAAAGCATCGACGTGGCGGCGGAAGCTGCAAAAGAAACCGGCGCGACCATCACCCGCCTCGAATTCGAGGGCGGCCACCCGAAATGGGATTACAAGGTCGAGAACCTCGTGGCCGAATGGTCTTTCGGAACGGCGGAAAAACATATCTGCTACATCGGCCATCTCGATGTCGTGCCGCCGGGCGACGGGAAGAAATGGTCAGGCGACCCCTACAGCGGAAAAATTGAAGACGGCTATCTGCACGGCCGCGGCGTGACCGACATGAAGGGCAGCGTCGCCGCCTTTATCAGCGCCATCGGCGAAAAGCTGGATGACCTCAAGGCGCAGGGCAACGTCAAAATCACCGTCATCCTCACGACCGACGAGGAATGGGCCGCGGTGAACGGCACCGACAAGGTGCTCAAATGGATGAAGGCAAGGGGCGATGAGCCCGGCGCTTTTATCGTCGGCGAACCTTCGTCGCAGGACGAGCTCGGCAGCCATATTAAAATCGGCCGCCGCGGCAGCCTCGTGGGAACATTTAACGTGAAAGGCGTGCAGGGGCATGCCGCCTATCAGGACCTCTTCGAGAACCCGAACCGCGCGCTGGCGCTGGCCATTTCCATCCTCGGCAGCCATGAGTGGAAAGACGGCAATGCGAATTTCCCCAATACCAATTTCGAGCTCGTCGCGCTGAAATCCGGCGACTTCAACGCCAGCGCCATTATCCCCGGCGAGGCGCAGGCGCTATGGAATATCCGTTTCACGCCGCAGCAGACGCCGAACAGCCTCGAGAAATGGATCATGGACACTCTCGCCAATCCGCCGGAATGGGCGAAGAACCATCCGGACGCCGATGCGCTGAAGAACATTACGGTCACGGCGAACAAGGATACGGCATCCATACCTTATTATAGCGAGCCCGGTTCACTGGCAGCATCGGCGCAGGATGCGGTGAAAACCGTTCTGGGCACGACTACCAAGCTGGACGGCAGCGGCGGCACGACCGACGGCCGCTTTGCCTCCAAAATCTTTCCGGATGCCGAAATCATCGAGCTCGGCCTGCCGGAACGCGGCGGCATCGTGAACGGCCATAAAGACGACGATTACCTGTCGCGCGGCGGCATGCACCAGGTCGACGAGCGCGCCGCCGTCACCGACCTTATAAACTTACGCAAGATTTTCGAAGAAACGGTGATGAATTATGACCGCAAGGACTCAAAGCCTGCAAAACCCGGCCCAAAGCCCGCTCATCCGCCCCATTGCGGCTGACGACGCTGACCAGCTGCGCAAACTCTACGCCCTGTCGCTGAAGAACAACCGCGAAGGCTTCGTGCAATGCCCGGATTTTCACGGCGACATCTATGACCGCGCCAAAAAATACCAGGCCGAAAATGGCACGATGCTGGGGCTGTTTACGAGCGACGGGACGCTGATCGGCTTCGGCGGGTTGAAGGACAAGGGCCAGGAACGCGCCGAGCTCTGCAACCTGCACCTGCATCCGGATTACCACGGCCATGGCCTCGGCAAGCGCCTCGCCATGACGCTGATGGACGATGCGGAACATCTGGGTTACGGCATCGTGGAACTGCATGTCACCGTCACGCAGAAGTCCGCCATCGGCCTTTACAAAAACCTTGGCTTTCGTGAGACGAACCGCAAGGTCTATGAAGTCGAAGGCGGCAAATACGACACGCTTTTCATGGAAATCGCGCTTTAATTCCGCGAGCATCGCGGTTATACGGCGTATTTCAGCTGCAATGAATAAACCGCTGGGCCTTTGAAAAGCCTCAATCTTATCTACCTATAATTTCCCATAATATATATTATCACACAATCATATCAGGTTGGATATGGGAGTCTTTCCCGACAGAACCCGCTTCCCGATCACCGCGGCTTCGGCGGCGCGATGGTTTTGGCGCCGACCTCGTAAGCTCTTTCGCCCAGCTGCCGCAGGCCCGATTTTTCGGGCGCGTATTCTTCGCCGGCGGTTTGGACGACGGTTTCGCGCACGACCTCACGCACGATGTCGCCGGCGCCGAAGCCGACAATGTTGCCGAGCGTCTCGGCGCTGCCGGCGGCCAGAGCTGCTGAGGCCTTGGCATATTTACCGTCATAGACATTCGCGCCGACCTCATAGAGCACATAGCCCAAGGTTAGTCCCGCGCCAATAAAAGGGATTTTCTTGCCGAAATTGCCCAGCAGCTTAGAGACAGGCCCGACCTTGGCTGCCAGTTTCGCGGCGGCCTCATAGGTTTCGGGGTTGAGCGTCAACTGCAGCGTGGCATCCTCGATTGCCCTGCCCCAGTGGTTTTCCGCAATATCCAGCGCGACCGTGCCAATCCCAAGCGCCTTGCCGCCGTGCTTTTCGACGGCGCCCTGCCCTTTGACGATTTTGGAATTGGGATGCGGCGGCTCTTCTTTCGGCGGGAGGAATTTGCTTTCGGCCGGCGGCGCGGGACGTTTCGGCAAACCGGACAGGGAAGATTTAATGCTCGGCAGCTTCTTGAGAAAGTCCGTCACCGTGCCGATACCGATTGTGTCGAGAGCTCCCGCCTCTTCCGGTTTCCGGCCCATTTTTGCCGGGTCGCTTTTCTTCTTCGCGATCGTTGCCCTTATCTGTTCTTCCTGAAACGCGGGATTGTCCTGCACAATCTTTTTGGGCGTATCGGGATCGACGGCTTCGCCTCTCGCCTTCTTCTCATAAAATTCCATGGTCTCTTTCGACCAGGCGGTGGTGGTGTCGCTGAAAACGGTGACGCGCTTGCCGTGCCAGGCGGCGTCGCAGGCGTTGTCGGTGACGCAATACTGCGTCATCGCACCCATGACAGTGACATGCTCCGCATCGTGCAGAAGATGCTTCAGCGTCAGATCCGTCTTTTCAAAAGCCTTCGCATAATCCGCGCCGCCATGATCGCTTCTCTGGCTGATGATGTATTTTTCCAGCTCGGGCGAATTCCGGATGTCCTCGAGCGTGGGGAAGCCGCTCATGAAACGCTTTTCGAAAACGATATCGCCTAGCTTTATATCAAGCTCCGTCAGCTTCAGGGTCTTCCGCGTCTCCGCATCCAGTTTCTCGTGAACCTGGTTCTCGTTCGTGATGGCGATGAAGACGGTCGGAATCCCCTCTTCCCGCAGCGCGGCAACGGACTGATTTATCTTTTTGATATAGGCGTCATGCGAGGCCTTCTCCGCCTCCGTACCGCCGTGAAAGTCGCCGACGTCGATCACGATATTCACGATCGCCGCCCCGCGCAGCGCAGCAGGCACTGTATCCGCGGACGGCGGCGTGGATTTGACGGGATCAGCCAATCATTTCTCCCCTGAAAAGAAATGCATTATTTATTATAGCAAATAGTTAACAAATCGTAAATTCGGGGAAAAGGTTAATGGGGTCAGAGACTTGATATCAATTAGCAAAAATACAGCGCGGCTGTCGAATGCGCTGACTATCCTACTCTCACTAAATCCTAAAAAAACGCCCATTGGACAAGAAAACTTTCCTCAGCTTCGCTGCGATTGTTGCGGTTAGCGTGTTCTGCTGGACAATGAATTCGCAGTGACCGTTAATAAATGAGACGATTTGTCCGTAGACGAAGAAGCTGCACTACTTCTTTATTGTAGCATGTCAAAACTTCTAAAACCTCTTTCCCAAACCATACGCCGCAGACGGAATGATCTTGGCTTATCTCAGGAAGATCTCGCTGAGAAATGTGGCTTTGACCGGACTTATATCAGCATGCTGGAGAGAGGAAAGAGAAATCCGTCCTTCCTTAATCTACTGCGCTTGTCTGAAGGTTTGGAGATTTCGGTCTCTAAATTACTGGAGGCGTACAAGTATGGCTCTAAAACCAATTAACAAAGCGCATGCATTACAGATTCAGGCGGGTACGCTTGGCAGAAAAGCAGGACATGATTTTGAGGATATGATTACCTCATCAATTAATGAAGGTTCTTACCCGATTTCATTTCGAGAAAATATTGCGCAACATGTAAATACAGCAGACCCGGCAATATTGTTACTACATTACATTGCTTCTTTTTATGGATTGCCCACCATAAAATCCGCCGCCGCAATTTCTACGGGGGCTCTGGCAACCTCAGAGGACGGAAAAAAATGGCTTTTGATTAACGGCGCGAAGGTTAATCGGTGCAAAAGTGATTTGGTAATAACTATCGTTTCGCCTGATGATGTTGTGAGGACAGTAGGTGTCTCCACTAAGCAGTGCAATACTGCAACGCCGACGAATGCGCAGCTTTATTTTACGACAGCGAGGGGCTTTACGAAGCTCTTAAGAGATAATGAAATAACTATCACAGATGAAGCTCTTAAGGGACTTCGCCAGTTCTGTGGAGATGAGGGTTTTCGTCCTTCCGATAATGATTTTTTACTTAAGGGAAGGAAAGTCGATCCCCGGCGTTTTTTTTGGGAAGAAATCATTCCGGCTGCAAGACGGGAGTGGGAAAGCATTTTATCTGAGGAACAAGATAAAATTACGCGCCTGTTGCTCCAGAAAGCATATATGGACGACCCCTTTGTGCCTGATTTCGTAATACATAAGACCAAGAGTGCGCCTTCCTGGGGCCGAACAGAAGTAGCAATATATAGCATAGACGAGTTAGTTTCCCTTTCTCGTCAGTACCAAGGATTTTCAACCAAGGCGTACAGCGTTCGTAAAGGCAGCTATAAGGATCCAAAAGGCCAGACTCATCTAGCCCCAAGGTTCGGCATTATCCAGATGCAAAGAGGCGGGCAAGCCCAGCATCCAGAACAGCTGCAGTTCAATCTCGAGGCGGGCTACTTTTATAAGATCGGGAACGCTCGAGAACAGAAGAAAAATAGTTAGCTATTGCATAAGCTAATAGTGGAGGTACCGCATTGCCAATGCCGGTTCTCATAGTGCCCTGTGTTCCTTTAAAGATAAAACTATCGGGAAAGGATTGTATCCTAGCTGCTTCCCGAATTGTTAATGATCGCGTTGCTATTGGGTGCACATTTCTGCACCCGGAGATCATCCCGAAAGTTGTTTGGACGGTAGAGGCCGGCTCAGACCAGATTTGACGA
>SCTB01000134.1 GCA_004297545.1 Alphaproteobacteria bacterium | reverse complement strand
TGAAAAAAGGCTTATGTAACCTTCTGAAACAAAGAGTGATATGCCGGTTTTTCGGGCTTCTGGCATATTATGTGCATCGTTTTTAACTGTATTTATTGATGCGCGATTACTTAAGTAACTGAATTTATTATATTTACTGTGGAAAATATCGGTTGATTATTTTTCATAAAATTGGTATCTTGGCCGCTATTTTGAAAGAGTGCCAAAGGCGAGGGTCGCCGGCACCGAATGGAATTAAATCGAGCCAACGTATATATCTCGATGGTACCGCCCAAAAGGGGAGGAAATGATGCAGAACGCAAAACGCTTTATCAGACTGATGACCGGCGCGGCCTTTGTGGCCGCGGCCCTGTTTGCGCAAGGCGCAGAAGCCGGCAGCAAGGCCGGCTACAAGCCTTATTACGAGAACGCCGCGCTGCGCTATGACGTGACCGAGCCGCGCAAGATGGACCTGCAGTATGATGTTTATGCCGGCGGCTTCCATGCGCTGGACGCTTCCCTTGAACTCGACCTGGACAAGAAAGCCTATGACGTCGGCGTCGACGCCAGGACGAAGGGCTTCATCGGCAAGATGTTCCCCTGGCAGGCGTCCTATTCAACGTCCGGCCGCAGCGAAAAAGGCGTGCTGATCCCGACGACCTCCACCGCGCGGAGCGCCTGGCGCAGCAAGGTCAGCACGACGGAAATGAGCTATGACCCCAAGGGCCGCCTCATCAAGACGACAACGCAGGACGGCCAGAAGACGACCGTCAACCGCGACATCGACAAGAGCATGGCGAACAACGCCGTCGACATCCTGACCAGCACGCTGCTGATCATGCAGAACGCCAGGAACACGCAGAAATGCGAAGGCTCCTTCCCCGTTTTCGACGGCAAGCGCCGCTTCAACATCACGCTGCATGACGACGGCAAGGATGTAATCAGGAAAAGCGAATATTCCAGCTTCTCGGGCGAAGCCCTGCGCTGCACGATGAAGATGGAACCCGTCGCCGGCTTCAAGGATAAAGACCTGAAACGCGGCTGGATGGCCGTGCAGGCCCATACCGAAGAGCGCAAGAAAGACCCGACGATCTGGCTGGCGCGACTGGACAGCAAGGGCCCGGTCGTTCCCGTGCGCATGGAAATCGCCAGCGAGTACGGCACCGTTGTCGCCCACCTGACGGGGACGAATTAAGCGAAAAGGTTCATTGAACGCGGAGACCCGGAGAACCGGAGTTCTTTACTGCCGCGCGCAGCGCAATAAAACCCCGCTCAGCACAACCGCACGAAGTAACGAAGAGGACCCGCAAAAATACCCGCCTTCGTATCTTCGTTACCTTGTGTGAAATTGCGGCTTCGCCGCTTAAGAGCGAAAGGTGACGCCGGATAGAACTCCGGACCTCCGGGTCTCCGCGTTTCATACCCACTTTTGTGCAGGAATTGTGGCGATATTGCGCAAAAGAATTTCCCTATGAAAAACCCTGCATTTCCTGTAACTTCCTGCAATAAACTGTGACTTGAAGAAGGGAATCGCTCCTGCTTTTCTTAGTCGCAGGGGAGATATTTTTTTATGACCGCCAAAAAACTTGCCTGCATTATCCTCGCCGCCGGAAAAGGCACGCGCATGAAATCCGCGCTGCCCAAGCCGCTGCACAAGATCGCCGGGCGCGCCATGGTCAGCCATGTCGTCGCGACCTGCGAGGCGCTGAACCCCGATAAAATCGTCGTCGTCATCGGCCCCGACATGCAGGCCGTGGCGGATGCCGTCAAGCCGCATGCCACCGCCATCCAGCAGACCGCCAACGGCACCGGCGGCGCGGCGCTGGCGGCGAAAGAACACTTCAAAAACTTTGACGGCGACATTCTCGTCGTTTTCTCCGACACGCCGCTGGTGACGTCGGAGACGATGCAGCGCATGGTCGACCTGCGCCGTCAGATTCCGGCCATCGGCCTCACCTATTCCGGCTTCCGCCCTGCCGACCCCGCCAGATACGGCCGCATGGTCATGGATGACGACGGCACGCTGAAGAAAATCATCGAGTTCAAGGACGCCGGCGCCGAGGAAAAGAAAATCACCCTCTGCAACGGCGGCATCGTCTGCGCGGATGGCGCGAAGCTGTTTGACTGGCTGGCGCAAGTCGGCAACGACAACGCACAAAAAGAATATTACCTGACCGACCTGCCGCCGATTGCGCGCAAGGACAACCGCACGACGCATGTGGTCGAAATGCCCGAAGAGGAAACCGCCGGCATCAACACCCGCGAAGACCTCGCGCATCTGGAGCGCATGATGCAGCAGCGCCTGCGCAGAAAGCATATGCTGGACGGCGCGACGCTGACCGATCCCGGCAGCGTGTTCTTCAGCTACGATACGGTTATCGGGCAGGACGTGACCATCGGCCCCAATGTCATTTTCGGCCCCGGCGTGACGATTGCGAACAACGTGGAAATCCTGCCCTTCTGCCATCTCGAGGGCGCTTCCGTCGCGGAAGGCGCGCATATCGGCCCCTACGCTCGCTTAAGGCCCGGCACGACCGTCGGAGCGAACGCGAAGGTCGGCAATTTCGTGGAAACGAAGAACGCCAAGCTTGGGCCCGGCGTCAAAGCCAGCCATCTGACCTATCTTGGCGATACCGATGTCGGGGAAAATACGAATATCGGCGCGGGCACCATCACCTGCAACTACGACGGGTTCCTGAAATACAAGACGACCATCGGGAAAGATGCCTTTATCGGCTCCAACACGGCGCTGATCGCCCCGGTTACCATTGGTCATGGCGCGATTATCGGCGCAGGATCTTCCATCGGCAAGGACGTGCCGGACAATGCGCTCGGCATCACCCGCGCGCCGCAGGTCAACAAGGACGGCTGGGCTTCCGAGTTCCGGCAAAAGAAGATACGCGAAAAAGCAAAAAAAGAATAACACCGCAAAAAAGAAAGAAGAAGAAATGACCAAAGCCACAACGCAAAAAATCACTGTCACCTTTGCGGACAGCCAGATCGACATTCTCGTGATGAATGTCGACAAAAAGTACTATGCGACATGCAGCTATCCCGTGCAGCGCACCGTAAAGACGCAGGGAAATCCCTATGCGCCCGGGACAGGCCTGCTGCCCGCCCGGACGCCCTATGCCGCCTCGTCCGAAGCGGCCCTGAAGGACATGCTCGACCTGCTGGAGAAGAAACTGGGCAAGCGCCCGGTTGTGAGCGGCAAGTAATTCCCCCGAATATCCAACCCGAAGCGAGGAATTGAAAAGATGTGCGGTATCGTCGGCATCATATCGAAAGAAAAAGAAGCGGCGCCATTGCTGGTGGAAGGCCTGAAACGCCTCGAATACCGCGGCTATGACAGCGCGGGCGTCGCGACCCTTGTGAACGGTAAGCTGGAACGCCGCAGGGCCGAGGGCAAGCTGTCGAACCTTGCCGACAAGCTCAAGACGGAGCCTCTTGCCGGCACCATCGGCATCGGCCATACGCGCTGGGCCACGCATGGGGGCGCGACCGAGCGCAACGCGCATCCGCATATCACCAACGACGTCGCTGTCGTGCACAACGGCATCATCGAGAATTACCAGGAGCTGAAGGAAGAGCTGCAGAAATCCCAGTTCCGTTTTGAATCCGACACCGACACCGAAGTCATCGCGCATCTCGTCACCTTTTACCTGCGCCAGGGCATGAAGCCTAAAGATGCCGTGGACAAGGCGCTGACCCGCATGAAGGGCGCTTTCGCCGTGGCGCTGATATTCTCCGGCGAAAAAGACCTCATGATCGGCGCGCGTTTCGGCACGCCGCTGGCGATCGGTTACGGCAAGGGCGAGATGTTCATGGCGTCCGACTCTTACGCCCTCGCCCCTTTCACCGATAAAATCTCCTTCCTCGAAGACGGCGACCGCGTCGAAATGTCGCGCGCCGGCGTCACCATTCGCGACATCAACGGCCACAAGGTCGAGCGCGACATCCGCGTGACCGCGCAATCGGGCGCGCTGATGGGCAAGGGCAAGTACCGCCATTTCATGGAGAAGGAAATCAACGAGCAGCCCGCTGTCATCGCGGATACGCTCAATACCTACATCAATCCGGCCACCGGCCATATCTCGATGCCCGAAGATATCCTGACATCGCTGGCGGACGCCCCCAAAATCACCATTTCCGCCTGCGGCACCGCCTATTATGCGGGTTATGTCGCGAAATACTGGTTCGAGCAGATCGCGCGCATCCCGACGGAAGTCGATATCGCCTCCGAATTCCGCTACCGCGAGGCGCCGATGCCCAAAGGCGGCGCGGCCCTGTTCATTTCGCAGTCGGGCGAAACGCTGGATACCCTGGAAGCGCTGCGCTACGCCAAGCGTCAGGGCCAGAAATGCGTCTCCATCCTGAACACCATCGAAAGCACCATCGAGCGCGAAAGCCACCATGTGCTGCGCACGCTTGCGGGCCCCGAGATCGGCGTCGCCTCCACCAAGGCTTTCACGACCCAGCTGACCACCCTCGCCTGCCTTGCCGTCGCGCTGGCGGTCAAGCGCAAGACGATCACGCCGGAGCGCGAAAAGCAGCTGACAGATGCCCTGCGCGAGTTGCCCTCGCGCGTGGCCGCCCTGCTGGAGCATGACGGCAAGATCCGCGACATGGCGAAGCACATATCGGAAGCGCGCGACGTGATTTACCTTGGCCGCGGAACGTCCTATCCCATCGCGCTCGAAGGCGCGCTGAAGCTGAAAGAAATTTCCTACATCCACGCCGAAGGCTATGCCTCGGGCGAAATGAAGCACGGGCCCATCGCGCTTATCGACGACGGCGTGCCTGTCATTGTGGTGGCGCCCTTCGACGCCCTGTTCGAAAAAACAGCCTCGAATGCGCAGGAAGTCATCGCCCGCGGCGGCAAAGTGCTGCTGATTTCAGACAAACAGGGCATCGACAAGCTCAAGGATAAATCCGCCTGGACCATCGAAATCCCCGAAGTCGACCCCTTCGTTGCGCCCATTCTGTACACCATCCCGGTGCAACTGCTGGCCTATCACACGGCTGTCATCAAAGGCACAGACGTCGACCAGCCGCGAAATCTGGCCAAATCGGTAACGGTGGAATAATCTCTCCTCCTCCAAAGGGGAGGATACGATCACTCCGCCAGCAATCCCTTCTCGCGAAGCAGGTCCTGCAGCTCGCCGCTGGCGTACATGTCGCGGACGATGTCGCAGCCGCCGACGAATTCGCCCTTGATGTAAAGCTGGGGGATGGTCGGCCAGTTGGTGAAATCCTTGATGCCCTGCCGCAGCGACGGGTCGGACAGAACGTCGATATCCTTGAACGTGATGCCGAGGTTGTTCAGCACCTGCACCACGGCCGCCGAATAGCCGCATTGAGGGAAGACGGCGGAGCCTTTCATGTACAGCACCACATCATGGCCTCTGATTTCCTGCCGGATGCGGTCGAAAATAGCGTTGTTCTCGATCAGGCTCATATGTCGCCGTTCCCCACTCTCGTCGTCAGCTGCAGCGCGTGCAGCTCCTCCCCTATACGGCCTTCCAGCGCCTTAAAGACCATGCGGTGCTGTTCCACCCTTGTCTTGCCCTCGAACACGGGCGTTATGACCGTTGCCGCGTAATGTCCTCCGTCTCCCCGCACGTCCTCGACCCTGACTGTCGCCCCCGGCAAACCGGCCCTGATCAGCGCTTCGAGGGTTGCGGCGTCCATAACCTGAAACCAATCCGTTTATCGTACGTTAGGGGGAAACCCGTTAACAATCTGATAATAAAGTTAGCCTAAGCTGCCAGAATAGCAATCCGAAGCCGCGTTTTACATGAACTCATCGAAGGAACCCCTTTTATTTTTTGAAAAATGAGGTAGAAGTATTATGGATGACCTGAAGCAACTTTATGTAAATATAATGGCCCAGAGCCTGTACAAGCCGCTGACCATCGGGATTTCGACCTCCGCCCTGTTCGACCTGCGTGAGGAACACGAAGTATTCCAGAGCAAGGGCATCGAGGATTATCGCCGCCTGCAGTTCGAGCGCCGCCGCGAGATCATGAAGCCCGGCACTGCCTTCTGCGTCATCCAGAAGCTTCTGGCCATCAACAAGCCCGGCGAAAAGCAGCGCGTGGAAGTGGCGCTTATCTCCCGCAACGACATCGAAACCGGCATCCGCGCCCGCTATTCGCTCGACCATTACAAGCTGGATATCCCGCGCATCGCGCTGACGGGCGGCAAGCCGGTGGAATCGAACCTGCTGCGCGCCTATGGCATCGACCTGTTCCTCTCCAAGCATCCGGAAGACGTGCAGCGCGCGGTGGACGGCGACATCGCGGCCTCGGTTCTGCATGACCCGCCGACGGAAGTTTCTTCCTGCAAGCCGGGCAAGGTGCATTTCGCCTTTGACGGCGACCAGGTGCTGTTCGGCGGCGAGTCAGAGGCGATCTTCCAGAAGGAAGGCCTCCTGGGCTTCCTGAAATACGAAACCGAGCATGCCGAAGTGCCCATGCCCGCCGGCCCCTTCGCCAAGGTGCTTTTCGTGATACAGGCCCTCAAAGCCACCTTCCCCAAGGAAGAATGCCCGATCGAAACCTCGCTGGTCACCATGCGCTCCGGCTCGGCCCAGGTGCGCCCCATGAATACCCTGATCGACTGGGGCCAAATCGTCGATGGCGCCTATATGATTGGCCGCTCGTCGCAGGAAGGCCATAAATATCAAAAGGTTGACGTGCTGGCTGCCATCGGGGCGGACCTTTTCTTCGATGACCAGACTTACCATACTGAACCCGCTTCCAAAGTCGTCCCCTCCGGCTATGTGCCTCAGAAAACAGCCCAAGCCAGCCACGCCGCCTGACGGTTAACGATTTTTCAAATCTCCTGATTTATCATGAACTTTGGGTGCGTGTGTCCACCCGGAGCCAGAACGGCTTTGCGGCATGAAAAAGAAAAGGAAGAAGCGATTTGAAACTCCAGCCCATGACCCAGGCTGAACTCAATGAAGTGATCCGCAGGCATCACAATTTCCTGAATGCGCGGATTAACGGCGCGCGCGCGGTCGTCAAGGACCGCGATTTAACCGGCCTCTCTTTCGTGGGGCAAAATCTGGAACAATCGGATTTCACCGGCTGCATCATGGCCCATGCCGATTTCACGAATGCCAATTTTGAAAGCGCGACCCTGTTCGGATGCGATTTCACGGGCGCGAAGCTCATGAACACGCGCCTCGCCCGCTCGGACATGCGCGGCGCGGCGGTGGGTTCCGCCGACCTGTCGCGCGCCGATCTGACCTCCGCCGACCTGCGGGAGGGAAAAACCATCATCAAGCGCAAGATGAAGAGTTCAGACCCCTATAGCAACCAGGACGCGCTTGCGGGGATCGTTCAATTTGCGGGCAGCGACCTGACCGGCGCGATATTGAACGGCGCCACCGCCATCAGCGCCGATTTTTCGGACACGGTGCTTGAAAACGCCTCCATGCAGGGCACGAACCTGAAAGGCGCGAACCTGAAAGGGGCGGATTTATCCAACGTCAACCTGAACAACTCCGACCTGCGCGACGCCGATTTCTCCTATGCCACCATGATCGGCGCGCAGATGTCGGAAACGGAACGCTCGGGCAGCAATTTCACGCTGGTGCTGACGGGGGAAACCATCGGCAAGGACGTGACCGATATCCCGCTGACGCTGGACGAGCTTATCATCAAGCATACGCAATGGGTCGGGACCAGCGGCCGCCTGGGCAAGCAGCTCGTCATGAACGAAGTCGACTTCCGCAAGGGGCCCAAGCTGGGCGGCCAGCGGCTGACCGCCATGCGCGCAAACAAATGCACCTTCGCCGAGATGGACCTGCGCGGCATCGAGCTGCAGGGCGCCAACCTTGACGATTCCGATTTCAGGAAGTGCTCGATGCAGGGCGCCGACCTGCGCGGCGCCCGCCTGCGCGGCGCGATGCTGCACCGCACGAACCTGTCGCGCGCAAACATGAACCCGCTGATCCTGAAAAAGCCGGACGGCGTGATCTATCATATCCCCTGCCGGCTGGAACAAGCCATGCTGAGGCACGCGCTGTTCCAGGGCGCGCGGCTGATGCAGGCGCGCTTCAACAAGTGCGATCTTGCCGGCGCGGATTTCACCGACTGCGACCTGCGCGGCGCGGTTTTCTTAGGAGCCGATCTCACCGATACGATCTTCGAAAACGCCATCCTGGACGACACCGAGTTCGACCCCGGCAAGAAGCCGCAGAGTCTTACGTAAAATCACTTATCCTTGAATAATAACGCCTTAGTCTGCTTTAACGCATTTTTAAGAACCGTCCCGGCGCGTGGTGCTATTCTGGTGAAACACCCGCAAGGAATTGTTCGATGTCTATCAACAGCCTCACCCATCAGTTTTTCAATGCCGCCACCCTGCCGGCGGAGCCGGCGATCATGGAATTCAAGGTGCGGCGTCAAAGCTCGATGGGCAAGCTGCAGCAGGCCTTCGCGCGCGCGGGCGTGAGCTTTCACACCGGGCACAAATCCCTCTTCACGGCGGCGCTCACCGCGCAGCAGAAGCACCAGCTGAAGCAGGAAGGCATCGAGACCCACAGCCGGCAGCATAAATGCAGCCCGCGCAGGGGCTGATCTGCGATCTGTCTTCAGCTTGAAATCCAGATTTGTGAGCCGCTTAGTCTTTGATTTCTGAAGCTAGCGTGTATATTCTCTCGGGTAAATACCGAGGCAGGAAACGGGAAATGGCGGCAGGCGATAACAAAAAGAAAGTGGCCGAACTGGCCGCGCTGCGCGAGAAGCTTAACAAGGCCGAGCGCCGCAAGGACTACGCGGAGGTGGCCGAAGCCTGCCTTGCGATCATCGCGCTGGACGCGCAAGTAAAGTCCCTGAACATCATGGCGTTCCTGTACCACAAGGATCTGGGGATAGCCTACCTGAAACTGCTTGAATTCGAAAAGGCCCTCGCCAGCTTCAGGACCGCCCGCGAAGGCCTGATCCATTACCGCGCCACGGCGAAATTGAAATTCCCCGATGACTGGCTGAACGAACTCAAGGTCATCGACCGGCTCATCCACAAGACGGAAACCGTTCACCTGCGGTAAGAATAAGTACCCTCTCCCTATGGGAGAGGGTTAGGGAGAGGGCGCGACTTAACCGGGAATGCAGTTTTCTCTCCAATGCCTGTTACAGACCCTCTCCCCAACCCTCCCCCAGAGGGGGAGGGGGAAGAAAAGACGTTGCACCTTGGAGGGATTAGACTACCGTCCCGGCCCTTTCGGCTTTCGGTGCTTCATGATTTGCGCGATATCCGCCTGTGACAAGGGCTGCGGGCCCTTGCCGGAGGGAACTGCCGCAGCATGAAACATGCCCACGACATTCGGGTGCTTTTCCTGCAGCAGGCGGAAGGCGTCCGGGCCGCTGACAAGCACGAGATAGGAATTCTTCGGCATCTGGTCCGCCATCCACGGGCAGGCTTTCGCGGCCGGCATCGCGCCATAAACATCGTCGATAACGGGATTGGCGAGGCCAAGCCCCTTCTTCAGCGCGTCATAGGCCTCGCGGTCATTGGCCGGCGTTGCGCTGTCATCGAGGCAGACGGTCAGTATGGCGTAAAGCATCGGGTGCTCGGGTTTGGGCGGTGTCATATCTTTATCTCCTTGCGTTTCTCTCCTCTCCTTTGGGGGAGGAAGGGGCCCGTTGCTTTATATGCGCATGCGAAGCATGCGTGCAACGGGAAGGTGGGGGTACTCCGTGCAGAAATAGCTCTGGCTGGACGAAGTACCCCCATCTTCCCACGCCTTCGGCGCGGGCCCCTTCTTCCCCCAGAGGGAGAAGAGAGACATGTTTAAATGAATTATGACGAATGTATGAACCGCCACCCTCTTTGTCAATAAGGTGAATCAGGCTATAAAGAACCATGCCCATAAGACATTTGCCAGAAACCCTTATCAACCAGATCGCCGCCGGCGAGGTCATCGAGCGCCCGGCCGCGGCGGTGAAGGAACTGGTCGAAAATTCAATCGACGCGGGTGCCACGCGCATTGAAGTGTTCATTCGCGACGGCGGCGCATCGCTGATTGCGATTACCGACGATGGCTCGGGCATGGGCGCGGAAGATTTGCAGCTGGCGGTCGAACGCCATGCCACATCAAAACTGCCGGATGATGACCTGGTGAATATCCATTCGCTGGGCTTCCGGGGCGAAGCGCTGCCTTCCATCGGCGCGGTGAGCCGCCTGACCATCACCAGTCGCCCGCGCGGCGGAGCGGATGCCTTTGCCATCACGGTTGATGCCGGCAAGAAATCGAAGCCCTCGCCCGCCGCCTTCCCAGCCGGGACAAAGGTGGAAGTGCGCGACCTGTTTTACGCGACGCCCGCGCGGCTGAAATTCATGAAGACGCAGCGCACGGAAACGCAGAACGTGCGCGACGTCATCGAACGCCTCGCGATGGCTTATCCCGATATCCATTTCCGCTTCACGGTGGACGACAAGGAAGCGCTCGACCTGCCCGCCGCGCAGGGGGATATGTATGAGCGCCGCCTGGCGCGCCTGCAGCAGATCATGGGCCGCGATTTCGCGGAGAACGCGCTGCGTATCGAGGCGGAGCGCGAGGGGATACGCCTGTCAGGCTATGCCAGCCTCCCTACCCTCAACCGCGGCACCAACCAGCACCAGTATTTCTTCGTCAACGGCCGCCCGGTCAAGGACAGGTTGCTCATTGGCGCGGTGCGCGGGGCCTATATGGATTTTCTGGCCTCCGACCGCCACCCGATGCTGTGCATTTTCGTTGACCTGCCCTTTGACAGCGTGGACGTGAACGTACACCCGGCCAAGGCGGAGGTGCGCTTTCAGGATTCGGCGCTCGTGCGCGGCCTTATCGTTGGCGGCCTGAAACACGCCATCACGCAGGCCGGTCACCGCGCCTCGACCAGCGTGGCGGAGCAGACTTTGCAGTCCTTCCAGTCGCCGCAGCAGGCGGCGGGATGGAGCGGTGAATACCGGCAGCAGCCTTTTTCCTACAACCGCCCGCAGGCCATGCATGAAGCGCCCGCTTCCTATAACGCCGGCGCCGGCAACCTCGCTTTCGATGTCAGCCCCTCCGCGCGCGCTCAAGGAGAGGAAGCGCCCGTTGACGTGCCCGCCGAATACCCGCTGGGAGCGGCCTGCGCGCAGGTGCATGAAACCTATATCGTGGCGCAGACGAGGGACGGCCTCGTGCTGGTCGACCAGCATGCCGCGCATGAACGGCTTGTTTATGAGGATATGAAGAAGGCGCTGAACAACGGCGGCATCGCAAGACAGCCCCTGCTGCTGCCCGAAGTCGTGGAGATGGATGCCACATCGGCAGAGCGGCTTTTGTCGCGGCAGGCGCAGCTGGCGGAACTGGGGCTGGTCATCGAGTCTTTCGGCCCCGGCGCCGTGGTGGTACAGGAAACACCCGCCCTTCTGGGAGCACTCAATATCAAGAAAATGGTGCTCGACCTTGCCGACGACCTCGCGGCCTTCGGCGAAACCATGAGCCTGAAGGAAAAGCTGGAGGAAGTCTGCTCCACCATGGCCTGCCACGGCTCGGTGCGGGCTGGGCGCCGGCTGAACGCCGATGAAATGAACGCGCTGCTGCGCCAGATGGAACGCACCCCCCACTCCGGCCAGTGCAACCACGGCCGCCCCACCTATGTGGAGCTCAAGCTTCACGATATC
>SCTB01000133.1 GCA_004297545.1 Alphaproteobacteria bacterium | reverse complement strand
GGGCCTCAAGCTTGGCCGCAGCCTTGAGCAGGATCTGGCCTTCCAGCGCCCGGGGGTCGGTAGAGGCCGCCGTATTGCCATAGGCATCGGCCGCCGCGCCGTAAGGATTCAGCGGATTAGACACTGGCGATCAGCTCCCGCTCGTGCTCCATGAGGTTCTTGGCTTCCTTGAGGGCCTTGTAATACTGGTTGTTCAGGATGTAGTCGTTGATTTTCATGAAGAAAGTGGCGGTAGACGGCGCCGCTTCCTGAACCTCATGGATCTGCTTGAAGTAAAGCTCATGAATTTTTGCAGGCTCGGATGACAGATACATCAGCTGGATGGTGAAATAGATGCGCTTGCAGGGCGTATTTGCGTCCGCGTCCTTCATGATGTCTTTTTCGCGCAGGATGGGCGCTTCGCCCTCGATATGCAGGCGGGCGCGGCTGGCGTCATTGGTGATCAGCGCGTTGCCGATGATAATGCGTTCCTGGGGCTTCAGGTCGATGATAAGGGCCATGAGATTCTCTCCTTGCTATGTAAATGGAGTTCTTCCACTGCGTTGCCATGGGATACTATCCCATATCGGTTAAATATCAGCAAATGTCGTGCCATTTCCAGTTTCAATCCGTCTTTCCCGCGTAAGCGGGGATCTCATGCAGTTTGGGCCTGACGAGATGCCCGCTTTCGCGGGCATGACAGCATTTAGGGGCAAAAAAGAACCGGCGGCTTTCTTGCCGCCGGCCCCTTTTTATTCTTTTTCCGTCTATTACTGGAACAGGCGGAGGATCGACTGGTTCGCTTGCGACGCAAGAGACAGAGAAGTGATGCCCAATTGCTGTGTCGTCTGCAGAGACAGCAACTTGGCCCCTTCCTCGTTCTTGTCGGCGACAGTAAGCTTGTCGGCGCCTTCCTTCAGAACATTGATGAGGTTCTGCGTGAAGTCCTGACGCGTCTGGATGATATTCAGGTTGGAACCCAGCACCGAAGCATCATTGCGGATTGTCGTGAGGTCCGCCTTGATGGCGTCGATGGCCGTCTGGATCGCCGTGGTGCTACCCCAGGCGCCCGTCGTAACGGTCAGATCGCCGCCAACGACGAGGTCGTAGCCGGTGATTGACAGCGTGGAGGGAGTAGCCGCCTCGCTGAAATTCACCACCTGAGTTGCAGTTCCGGACAGGAGGTTAGTGCCGCGATAGCTGGAGTCGGCGGCCAGAGCATCGCTTTGGCCGAGGATCGCGTCGAACGATGTCTTGAAGGAAGTGATGTCGGCGGCTGTATCGGCATTCAATGCGTCAAGAGCCTGCTGGGCAACGGCTTGAGCCTGCTCCAGGAAGCTGGTGATGCCTTTAATGCCTTCATCGGCGGTTTTCAATGTCTGGATTGCCTGACCCATGCCGTCCAGCAGGTTGTTGAGGTCGCCCGCCCGGTTGTTCAGGGACTGTGCAGCAAAGAATGCACTGGGGTTATCCAGCGCACTGTTCACTTTCAGGCCTGTTGCAAGACGAAGCTGGGTTTGATCGAGGAGTCTTTGAGTGCCCTGAAGGCTCAGAAGGTTCGAGCGAAGGGCCGCAGTAAGGGTAACGTCAGCCATGGCATTTTCCTTTCCTAAGGTTGATGCATTATGTTTAAAGGCTTCGGGATACTCCCTTAGCCATGTCTCATGATGGCATATGCGGGTTAAAAAACGCTTAAACGGGCGATTTACGCAAAATTAAGCTACGGCCTTTGATTTTTCGGGGAAATTTTTACTCTGTGAGGCCTATTGTGTCGATCATCGTCTTCAGATGCTTTTCGTATTTCTTCCATTTCTTGACTGAGTCCTTGTAAATCGGCTGGCGCACCTGCGTCACGCTGGCGGTTTTGACTTGGCGCGTGGTCTCATGGAACTTGAGGACGCGGTCATCCCACGGCAGGTTGCAGAACTCCAGCAGCTTGCGGCTTTGTCCCTCCTGGTCCGCCACGAGATCCTCGTAGCGGATGTCGTAAAATTCCCCCGGGAAAAGCTTGCGCCAGTGCGTCATAAGATTGCGGTAGGCAAGATAATACCGGCCGATTTCCTTCTGGTCATACGCCCATGGAATAAGGTCGGTGAAAAGAATTTGCCAGATGGACAGGCCGATATCCACCGGGTCGCGCACGCAATGGATGATTTTGGCCTCAGGGAACGCCAGCCGGATCACGCCAAGCCATGCGAAGTTGAACAACATCTTGTCGACGACGCGTTTGGCATTGGAATCCTGGTCCAGAAACCGAAGATAAGTGGCCGCTATGTCGTCAAGCATGGCGCCATTCATGTTATCCATCAATTTTTGGGTAATGCTCGGCGCGCCTTCCTGAATGTATCCGGGTACTTCTTCGTTGGGGAAGGCGGGAATGCTCTTCCCGAGAAATCGAGCCTCGCCGACGCTGCCGACGTCGGGATGGCTTGACAGTATCTGGTCCACAAGCGTGGATCCCGAGCGAGGCAGCCCGACGATAAAAATCGGCCGATCGCTTTTTATAGTGCACTTTCCGCGCAGCCGCTGAACTGTCTCCTTGGTGAAAAGCTTTGTGATGCTGGTGAAATAGGCTTCTGTTGCGGCAATATCGAATTTGTACGTCGCGCGCTTAAGGAGGTTGGCTTCGGCATAGTGCCAGAAGGCTTTTTCGGGCTGGCCCGTATCCATGCAGGCCTTGCCGAGCGTAAATTTGAGGATTATTTTTTGCGGAAGTGAAAAATTTCCGCCCTTTTCGATTTCGGAAAGGAGAGGCAAATCTTCAGCGTTGTACTTGTCGAGGCTTTGAAGCGTATACCAGATGCGGATGTCGTCCGGATGAAGCTTCAGCGCGCGATATATCAGGTCTTTGGCCTTTTCAAGCAGGCCGGCGTTTCGATAAAGAACGCTTAACTGCACCAATACCCCGTGATTAGGGTTTGTCTGCAGGCTCTTTTCCGCAAGGCGCATGGATTCCTCCCGCCGGCCCTGATCGAGCCGAATGGTGCCAAGGCATGCCAGCGCTCCGCCATGCCTGGGATCCTGGCGCAGAATGTTGGACAGCTTTTGCTCCGCTCTCTCGATACGCCCATGCTCCAGGTCATCTACAGCGAGGTCGAAGAGAGCGATAATGTTATCGGGATCGTATTGCAGGATTTTTTCGTAGAGCTTGATGGCCTCGGTATGCTGCTTTTTCTCTTCCAGCTGACGGGCCAGCGCGATGGCGTTGTGGACGATTGCCTGATCGCCCTTCTTCCCCTTGATTCCCCGCGCCTTGCGATCTCGTCTGTTCATAGCTTCCCCTCGGCTGTCCTTACCGAGATAGTTTCCCTTGGATAGGAAGCAAGAATCAAGCCAATTGGGCTATTTCATGCCCAGCGTTTCCAGCATGGGCCCGAGGTATTTTTCGTATTTCTTCCACTTTTTAACCGAATCTTTGTAAATCGGCTGGCGGACCTGCACATCGCTGGCGGTATTCACCCGGCGCTCGTTTTTGTGGAAATTCAGGCAGCGATCGTCGAAGGGCAACCCGCAGAAGTCGAGCAGCTTGCGCGTTTCGCCCTCCTGGTTAGCCACCATGGCCTCGTAGTTCAGGTCATAGATCTCGCCCGGCAGGATTTTGTGCCAGTGCTGCATCAGCCGCTCATACCCTAAGTAATAGCGCGCAATCTCCTTCTGGTCATAGGCCCAGGGGATGGGCGCCGCGAAATTGGTGCGCCAGATCGACAGGCAGATATCGGCGGGGTCCCGTACGCAGCGGATGACGCGCCCCTCCGGGAAGGCAAGACGCATCAGCCCGATCCAGATATAGTTAAACAGCATCTTGTCCACCACGCGCTTCGCGCCTTTCGCGAAGGGATCGGTGGCGGCCAGGTATTTTTGCGCGACGCCGTCCAGCGCTTCGCCCGTCAGCCGCTCCATGAACGTCTTCGACACGCTGGGGGTGGTGTCGTTGAAATAGCCCTCGCGCATCTCCGTATTCGGCACGACCGGGATGCCCTGCTGGAAAAATTTCGCCTCGCCCACGCTGGTCGCGTCGGGGTGGCTCGAAATAATCTGGTCGGCGAGGGTCGAGCCGGAGCGGAACATGCCCACCACGAAAACCGGCCGGTCGCTGCGCACCGTCACCTTGCCGCGCAGGCGTTTCACGGCGCCTTCGTCAAAATGTTTTATGACGTTGCCGACATATTCCTCGAAAAAGCCTATATCGTAGTTGGCGATCGTCGCGCGTTTCAGCCGGTTGCCTTCGGCGATATGCGCGAAGGCCTTGTCGGCATCGCCGGCATCCAGGAAAGCCTTGCCCATCGTGAACTGAAGGTCGATCTGCTCATGCATCGGCAGCGTCTGCGCCTTTGCCTCGATCTCCTGCAGCTTCGCGATATCGGTGTCGCCGGGCGCGAATTTCTTCAGGTCCTGGATATTGTACCAAGCCATCACATGGTCGGGCTTCTTCACCAGCGCCTTGCGCAGGAACTGCCGTGCGCGGTCGAGATGTCCGGTTTCCTTGTAGAGGATGCCAAGCTTGGTCAGCACCTGCGGTGGGCAATCGAGCCGCGATGTTTTTTCCGCCAGCCTTAAAGCTTCCTCCATGTTGCTCTGCTCAAGCCGCACGATAGCCAGACCGACGAGCGCCCAGGGATTTTTCGGGTCGAGCGCGGCCGCTTTCGCCAAGAGCGGCGCTGCAGTGTCGAAATCATTGCGCTCCACCGCCGCGATGCCGAGGTCGAGCAACGCGGCGACGTTGTTGGGGTTCTCCTGCAAAATCTGGCGGTACATCAGGCCGGCTTCCGCGGCGTTCCCGCGTCGCGCCATCTCCCGCGCCAGTTTCAGCGCGGCCGCCGCATTGCCGCCGCCTGTTCCGCCTGTCGCTCCGCGCGCGCGTCGTTCTTTCCGGTTCATGGCTTGTGTCCGTTTACGGTTTCAATCAGCGGTTGGAGGTGCTTTTCGTACTTCTTCCATTTCTTCACCGCGTCCTTATATATAGGCTGGCGGACCTGCGTCGCGCTCCAGGTGTTCACGGCGCGGGTGTTCTCGTGGAACTTCAGGCAGCGCTCGTCGAACGGCAGGCCGCAGAAATCCAGCAGCCGCCTTGTCTCTCCCGCCTGGTCGGCGACCATTTTTTCGTAGTTCGCCTCGTAGATGTCGCCGGGGAACAGGCGGTTCCAGTGATCCATGAGCTTCTTATAGGCCAGGTAATAGCGGCCGATTTCGCGCTGGTCATAGGCCCAGAGCGTCCCATCGCTGAACAGCAGCTGCCATATCGACAGCCCCATATCCACCGGATCGCGCGTGCAGTGGATGATTTTCGCGTTGGGCAGCGCAAGACGGATCATGCCGATCCACAGGTAGTTGTAGAGCATCTTGTCCACGACATGCTTCGCGCCCTTTGCAATCGGTTCGGTGAGGGACAGGTATTTGCGCGCGACGGCGGAGAGCATCTCAGGCGTCATTTCATCGAGCAGCCGCCGGGTGATCGCGGGCGCCGCGGCCGGGGAGAGTCCGGATGTTTCCTCGTGCGCGAGCGCGGGCATGCAGGTGCTTAATATCTTCGTCTCGCCGGCCGAGCGCACATCGGGATGGCTCGACAATATCTGGTCGGTGAGGGTGGAGCCCGACCGCGGCATGCCGACGACGAAAATAGGGCGATTGTCCAGCACGCCCTTGCCGGCGTGATTCTTCACGACCGCGCCGGTGAACAGGCTGATGATGTTGTCGACGTGCTTTTCGAAAGTCGCGGGGTCATAGGCAATAGCGCTACGGCGGATACGGTTGGCTTCCGCAAAGTGGTGGAACCCGCTGTCTGCGTCGCCCTGTTCGGTGAAAGCCTTGCCGAGCGCGAAATGCAGCGCGGCGCGGTCTTCGCGCGGCAGCGATTCCGCGCGGTCCCCGATCTTCAGCAGTTGCAGGAACGCGGGTTCGTCCTTCTGGAACTTGCGCACCGTGCCGAGGCTGAAATAAGCGGGCACGTAATCCGGCTGCAGGCGGATGGCGCGCTCATAGCAGTCCTGCGCGCATGCCAGCTGCCCGGCTTCCCGGAACAGGCTGCCCATGCGCTGCAGCATGCCGGCCGAGGGCGGCATCGCAACGGCGCGTTTCGCGCAGTCGAGAGCGCCTTCCATGTCGCCGCGGTCCATTTTGACGGCGGCGAGCAGGGACATCGGCACGCAGTCCGCCGGGGCGACGACGGTCGCATGCGACAGGTATGCGTCGGCCTCCAGAAGGTCGCCGCGCTCCAGACACAGGATGCCGAGGCCCACCAGTGCGGGCAGGGCGCGCGGATCGCCTTTGAGGATTTTCTTGTACATCGCCTCGCCCTCGGCCCTGCGGCCCTGGCGGACGAGCTCGCGCGCCTCGCGCAGGCTTGCGGAACCGGTTCCCGCGCGGCGCTGGCGGCGGTTCATTCGCCGCCCTCGAGCGTTTTAATCAGCGGCTGGAGATATTGTTCGTATTTCTTCCACTTTTTCACCGAGTCCTTGTATATGGGCTGACGAACCTGCGTGGCGCTGGCGGTGTTCACCTGGCGCTTCGTTTCGTGGAACTTCAGGCAGCTGTCGTTCCAGGGAAGCCCGCAGAATTCCAGCAGTTTGCGGGTTTCGCTTTCCTGGTCGGCGATCATGCGCTCATAATTCGCCTCGTAAATTGCGCCGGGAAAAAGCTTCTTCCAGTGGTCCATAACCCTGTTGCAGGACAATATATAGCGTCCAATGTCCCGCTGGTCGTAGGTCCAGGGCAGGTGGCTGGTGAACAAAAGCGTGTACAGCGACAGGCCCGTGTCGACGGGGTCGCGCGTCGTATGGATGATCTTTGCATTCGGCAGCGCCAGGCGGATAAGTCCGACCCAAAAGAAATTATGCAGCATTTTGTCGATAACGCGGGTCGCGCCCTGTGCGGCAGGCGCCGTCAGGGAGAGATATTTGCGGCCAATCGTGTCCAGCACATCCGGCGTCAGCTTGTCGATAAACTCCCGTGTGATGCTGGGAGCGCCCGCCCTGAAATGGCCGGGTACTTCCGTGTTTGTATAGGCAGGAATGCCTTTGACGAAGTATTCGGCCTCGCCGACGCTCCTGACATCCGGATGGCTGGAAAGAATCTGGTCCGTGAGCGTGGAGCCGGAGCGCATCATGCCGACGATGAAGACGGGCTGGCTGCTCGTGACGCTGCCCCTGCCGCGCAGGCGCCGGACCACATCCTGGCTGAACAGCCCGATAAGGCTGTCGGCATATTTTTCGTAGAGAGAAATATCCACCGGCCGCGTGCTCTTCTTCAGCCGGTTGGCCTCCGCATAATGCCGGAAGCCCTCTTCGGCTTCGTCATTGTCGAGGCCGGCCTTGCCCAGAGAAAATTCCAGCTTGATTTTTTCGTCCGTCGTCCGGACATTCGCGATACGGCGCATGGCGGCAAGCTCTTCGGTCGTGAACTTCCTGACGCGCGAAATCCCGTAGAAAGCCTCGATGCAATCGGGCTGGAGGGCAAGGGCGGTTTCAAAACACTCTTTCGCGTGCGGGATATCCCCCAGTTCGCGCAGGATCCCGCCGATCGTCACCCATGATCTTGCCGATAACGGATGGCATTTCGCCTTTTCCCAGAGCTCCAGGCCTTCCGCATGCGCGCCCCGGTCCAGCCGGACCCCGGCAAGATAGGCCAGCGTTTCCCCGTCCTCCGGGTTGCGGGCCAGCGCCTTACGGAAGGATTTTTCGGCCTCGGCGAGGCTGCCGGCCTTGTAGCAGAGCATGCCAAGATTGAACGGCGCCGTGGCATTGGCAGGATTCCGGCGTGCGATGTCCTCCAGCATCTTCGCGGCGTCGGCGGTCTTGCCGCGCGCGGCAAGGTCAAGCGCCGTCTGCATTGCGGCAGCATCGACCAGCGGCAGCGCTGCCGGGTTGCCGCCTTTCAAAGCCTTGCCTTGCCTGTCTTTTGTGCCCATTTCCCGTGTTCCTTGACGGCTTTGCTGTAATGTCGTTCAGGACAGGGATGGAATCAAGCACAAAAAGAAACCGGCGGCATCCTGCCGCCGGGTCTCTTTATCCTTTAGTTTCCGCCGCTTACTGGAACAGGCGCAGAATGGCCTGGTTGGCTTGGCTGGCCAGCGAGAGCGAGGTGATGCCAAGCTGCTGGGTGGTTTGCAGGGAGAGCAGCTTCGCGCCTTCCTCGTTCTTGTCGGCGACGGTCAGCTTGTCCGCGCCCTCTCTCAGCGTGTTGATGATGTTCTGCGTGAAGTCTTCGCGGGTTTGCAGGATGTTCAGGTTGGTGCCGAAGGCTTCCGCCTGGTTGCGCACAGTGGTCAGCGCCGTGGAAAGCTGCGTCAGCGAAACATCGATGGTGGTCGAGATGTTGTTCACGTCCCACACGCCGGTGGCGGTATCGATGCCGAGGCCCGTGGGCGAGCTGTCGCCGTGGACGAAGTCGACGCCGGGAACATCCAGGAAGGACGACCCTGTTTCGTTGAAGGTCACCGTCATGGTGACGCTGCCCTTCAGCAGGTTCGTGCCGCGATAGCCGGAGTCGCCGACCAGGTTGTCGATCTGGGTCATGATGCCGTCATATGACGTGGCGAGCACGTCGATGCTCGACTGCGGCGCGCCCGAGCTGGCATCGTCTTTCGCCTGCTGGGCAAGAGCCTGCGCCTGCTGGACGAGCGAGGTGAGGGACTCGATAGCTTTGTCCGTCGCCTTCAGCACCTGGATGGCCTGGCCCATGTTGTCAAGCAGGCGGGCAAGGTCGGAGGCGCGGTTGTTCAGCGACTGCGCCGCGAAGTATTCGGCCGGGTTGTCCAGCGCGCTGTTGACTTTCAGTCCGGTCGCGAGGCGCAGCTGGGTCTGGTCGAGAAGTCTTTGCGTGCCCTGCAAGCTGAGGAGGTTCGAGCGGAGGGCAGCTGTCAGAGTAACGTCAGCCATTTTGTATTTCCTTTCCTAAGATAAAGCGTTCAATTTAAACTGTTGAGGTTGATGTTAACGGATGTTCAGAAGGTCTTGCGTCATCTGGTCGGCGGTCGAGATCACCTTGGTGTTCGCGGAATAGGCGCGCTGGGTGATGATCATCTTCGAGAATTCGTCAGCCAGGTCGACGTTCGCCTGCTCAAGCGCGCCGCCCTGCACCGAACCCGCGCCCTGGTTGTTCGCCTGGTTCAGCACGACCGTGCCCGAGGTGTCGGAGGCGCGGAAAACATTGCCGGTTAAGGGCGTCAGGCCGTTCGTATCGGCGAAGGTGCCGATCGCAAGGCGATAGACCTCGCGGGAAAGACCGTTGGAGAACTGGCAGCTTACGACGCCATCATCGTTGACCGAGACGCCGGTGCGGAAGCCGAGCGCCGTGCCGTTCTGGTCGGCGGAGCTTACAGTGTAGTCGCCGGCATGCTGGACCAGATCCGCAAGGTTGAACTGGATGGTTTGCGGGTTGGAACTGTTGCCCCAGTTAATAGTGCCCAGCTGGCTAAAGACGTCGCCATTGGCATCGGGGACTGCGTTCAGCGTTCCGTCTGAATTGAAGCTGATATATCCCTCTTCGGAGTTCGTGCCGATGCCCTGCGCGTCGAAGCTGACATACCACCAGCCTTCGGAAGGCTCCGGCGTGTTCTGCGGCACGGCGCCGGAAAGCAGGTTCGTCGTATAATCGACGGCGGCGAAGCCGCCCGGGGTGATGCCAAGCTGGCTGGCGAGAGGCGTGCCGCTGTTCTCGGCGAGAGTCAATGTCGCCGTTATCGCAGTATCGGACGACTGGATAACGAGGAAGTTGTTGCCGTCGATGTGGGCCAGTACGCCCGGAGCAGCGTTGAGGTCCGTCAACAGCTTGTTGACGTCGCCGTCGAGCGTGATTGTTGTGGGACCCAGTCCGCCATCGACGTCGAAGGAATCCGTGCCGGGCTGGAAGTTCCCGTTGACGAGGGACAGATCGAATGTTCCGGTCGCTGTCGGGAGAGACGAAGCCTGCTTCTTGAAGTTGATGGAGATCGTATGTCCGTTGCCGAGGCTGTCGTATACCGTAATGTCACGGGAGAAATCCGGGGTAGGGCTGGCGTTGACGATCTGGTTGGCGTCCAGGTTTGCGGTCAGCGCCATTTCCGTCGTCGGCTGCGTCAGGCCGGTCGGGAAGGCGACGTTTACGGGCACAAGAGCGCTCGTGCTGGTCGTCGAGCCGATGATATTGCCGCTCTGGTCGAGGGGCCAGCCGAAAAGGTTGAAGCCGGAGGTGTTGGTCAGGTTGCCGTTCTGGTCTTCGGAGAAGGAGCCTGCGCGGGTGTAAAGAATTTCAGCGTTCGGGTCGGTCGTGGAGGCTTTCACGATAAAGAAGCCGTTGCCGGAGATGGCGAGGTCGGTCGCCGAGGCGCTCTGCTGCAGAATACCCTGCAAGTCGATGCGCTGGTTCTGAGTCGCCTTCACAGAGCCCGGCGCATATAATGTCGAGCGGCTGGAGCTCGTGACCAAGCTCGAGAAAGCGGCGTCCGTGCGCTTGTATCCGACAGTCGCGATATTCGCGATGTTGTTGGAGATCATGCCCATCGACTGCGCCTGCGCAGAGAGGCCCGACACCGCCGTGAACAAGGAACCAAAAACGCTCATGATAGTCTCCTTCCATTTTACTGCCGGATCTTTTTGCCCGGCGTTTTAATCAAACTTGAAACATTCCTTGCAACACCCGTGCCAACATCATGCCGACGGCTCCGAAATCTGGCGGACGTCCGTCATCGGCACCATCAGGTTGCCGACATTCAGCATCAGCGTGCCGTCGTCGGCGGTCTCGAGGCCGGTTACATGGCCCGGCACGTATGTCGTGACATTCAGCGCGTCGCCTTCGGCGGTCTGTGCGCCGACGACAAGCGTATAAGAGCCTGCGGGGACGGGGGAGCCGAGGGAATCTTTGCCGTCCCAGACGAATTCATGCGTGCCCGCGCCCAGTTCGGCCTCGCGCGTGTAAACCGTGTTGCCGTTCGCATCGACGATGGAGATGCTGCCCGCGGCCGCCGTCGTCGGAAGGCTGTAGGCAAGATTGACCGATTTTCCGCCGCCCTCGTCGAAGTTCGCACCGGCCACCTGGACATCCTTGCCGATGAAGCTGACGCCGAGCGCCGTCATGTTCAGCGTCTGCATCGTCAGCAGCTTGTTCAGAGTGTCGTTCGACTTCAGCTGCTGCTCAACCTGCGAGAACATGACCAGCTGGTTTGTGAACTGCGCGGTGTCCATGGGCGAGAGGGGATCCTGGTACTGCAGCTGCGTGGTGAGCAGGCGCAGGAACTGGTCGAAGTTCGCGTTCAGGGTCCCGACATCTTTGGCATTCGTGACGGAAGAGGCGCCCGTTGTGCTTGTGGTGCTCGATACTGTCGTCATGTGACGTTACCCCTAGACCATTATGTTGACGCCGTTTTGGCGGATATAGCCTTCCGCGACAATCGGCATTTTTATCTGCTGGATATCGGATGAGGCGGCGTCGTAACCTGCAGGCTGGCCCGCGCCGTTGTAAGACTGTTCGGTGTCGCGATGCTGGCCCTGATGGCGCAGATCGAAGCTCAGCGCGCTGTCGTCGGCATCGAATCCCGCCTGCTGGAGGATGCGGTGCAGCTGCGCGGAATCGTTCTGCAGCATCGAGAGCGTCTCGGGCTTGTCGGCGATGAGATGCGCCCGGATGCCGCCGTCGCGGCCAAACCTCATGCGGACTTCCAGGCGGCCGAGTTCGGCGGGTTCCAGCTGCATGGTAAAGGTATTGACGCCCGCATTCGCGTTGCGCTGGATATGCATCGCGATCATCTGCGTCGTTTGCGTGGCAGAGGCGCCGGACGTCATGTAATTGACGAAGCTCTGGGCGCTGGCCTTGTCCGCCGCGTGCATCATGCCCGAGAAGCCCATCTGGCTGTTGCCGTTCTGGAACATCTGCGAGGGGGAATCTCCGTTTCCGTATCCGGTCTCGCCCTGTGCGAGGCTGTTGACGAGGGACGGGTGGACCGGCTGCGTTTTTTGCGCCGGGGCGTTTTCCTGCCGCTGTGCCTGGCCGTCGTCCGCCGCGGGGGCGGGCGGCGTGAAGGAAACGTCGGCTTTCGCGCGCAGTTGTATGCCTTGTTTTGCCTCACCGGCTTCCGGCGTCTCTTCCGGCGCAGACTGGGCGATTTGCTGCTGAAGGAAATCCAGGCCGGTCATCGCATCGGCCGCGGCCGTTTCATCGCCGCCGGAGGTTGCCGACTCTGCGTCTGCCGCATCTGCGGATGCTTCGGTGGAAGCAGCTGTCTCATCGCTTTGTTGCGCGGGCGCCTGTGCGGCTGCGACGGCTTGCGGCGGCACGGGCATGCCGAGCTGGGCCGCGAGCGGCACCGTCAGCCTGTCGCCGAGGTCGGTCGCCAGCGGCACCAAGTATTTATCCATATCGGCGCGGGCGATGCCCTGGCTTTTCAGGAAGTCGATCGCATCCTTGCGGAAATGCGCGAGCCTGTCAGGCGTGACCTCGCCTTCGTCCATCAGGGCCGCGAATTTTTCGCGCAGCTGCGCCAGAATATCGGGATTTTCCTGCGCGTCGATTGCCAGAGTCGCGGAAAGATCGCTGGTGAGGGAGGGTTTTACCGTCTCAGTTGCGGCATCCGGCGTCTGTAGCGACGCAAGGGCCTGCTGAATTTGCTCGGCGCTGGCGTCAGGAAACAGTTTTTGCAGAAGAGCGGCGAGCGAAGGCTGGTCGGTCTGTCCCTGTTTGAGGATTTCGGCAATTTTTGCCGCGATATCCTGGCCGCCCTGCGCAGTTTCCGCCTGTCCCGCGAGCAGGTTGAGGAACGCGAGAATTCCGTCCTGGCCTGCGGCAACGCCTTTGCCCAAAAGGGAATTCGTGTTCCCTGTCTGGCCGAGAGCGGAGATGTTGAGCGACGTGGTCAAGATAGGTCCTCGCATAATTATCCGAGGCTATCCTTGCAGGACCCGTGCCAAGTTTTTTGGTGGGAGAAATTTTTGCGTGCAACGCAAAAATGAAAATACCCAAATGGGCCGCCTGTTGGGAAAAACAGGCAGCCCGCTTTGGGAGGGAGTGGTAGTACCTTGGTTCAGTCTTTAGTCAAATCATTATAGTTTCTGGTCCACCGACAAGGAGAGGGTCGAGGTCTTGTATGCCTGCGTCTGCCCTTTGGCGGAGTAATTGGTCTGCTTCTCGTCGACGACGGTCCTGCGCGCCGCGTCGAGTATTTTCCCGACGAGCCGGCGTGTGCTTTCCTTCGCGGCTTCGAGCGCGACGAGGTTGTCGTTGAGGATCAGCGTGAATTGCGTGCGCGCTTTCACAAGCCTTTCGCGGGCGGCGACATCGAGCGTGGCCATTTCCGCCTTGCGCGGGGCAAGGGCCGTTACCATGTTCTGGTATTCAAGCGCGAGCTTGCGCTTGGACGGCTGCAGCGTATCGACAAGATTGAAGTCTGATTTCTTTAAAGCCGCCGTCTCCCGCATCAGCAACGCGCCGAAATCCTCGATCAGCTGCATGACGTCGGTGATGTCGCTGTTAAGTGGGCGTTTCGCGGTTGGCGCCCTGGTCGCTATGGTGCTCATGTTGATTGTCCCTTCTCCTGCATTTGAATCATCATTTTCTGCAGCTGGTCGGAAATTCCGATGCCGCCGTGTTTCGCCATGTTCTTGCCGTATTCCTGGATCATCATGCTGCGGAACAGTTTCTCGCCCGATCCGCCGCCGAACATCGGGTCGACGTCGACGCCTTCGAACATATGCGAGAACATCTCCGACAGGAACACCGCCTCGAAATCCTTCGCGGCATCCGCGGTCTTCGGGTCCGGCGCCCGCACGGCGCCGGCGCGCAGGCCCTGCATTGCGGTTTCGGCCGAAACGGGCGTGGATGGGAGAAAACCGCTCATCACATCACCTCGATATCGGCCTGCAGCGCGCCCGCGGCCTTGATGGATTGCAATATGGTGATGATGTCGCGCGGGCCCACGCCCAGCGCGTTCAGGCTGGCGACCAGCGCCTGCAGGCTCACGCCTTCGGGCAGCACGGCGATTTTATTGTCGGTATCCTGGTTGATCATGATGTCGGAGCGCGGCACGACCACGGTCTCGCCGTTCTGGGAGAAAGGCGCAGGCTGCGACACCTGCGGCGTTTCCGAGATGCGAATGGTCAGGTTGCCCTGCGCCAGCGCAATCGTCGAGATGCGCACGTCCTTGCCCATGACGATGACGCCGGAGCGCTCGTCGATAACGACCTTGGCTTCCTGGTCGGGGTTGATGCGCAGCTGTTCGATGTCGGTGATAAGGTTCACGAGGCCCGCGTTATAGCCGGGCGGCACGTTCATCGCGACAGAGGCCGGGTTTTCGGCCCTGGCCGCGGGGAAGTGCAGGTAATTGTTGATGGCAAGCGCGATGCGGCGCGCCGTCGTGAAATCGGGGTTGCGCAGGCTGAGGCGCGTCTGCGTCATGTTCTCCATGCTGAAAGGCACTTCGCGCTCGACGATCGCGCCGGCCGAGATGCGGCCCGTGGTCGGAATATTCTGCGTGACCGATCCGCCCTGCGCATTCGCGGAATAACCCGCGACGGCGACGGGGCCCTGAGCCACCGCATAGACCTTGCCGTCGGCCCCTAACAGAGGTGTAACCAATAATGTGCCGCCCTGCAGGCTTTTCGCGTCGCCAAGGGCGGAGATGGTTGAATCGATGCGTGCGCCCTGGTTGGTGAAGGGGGGCAGGGTGGCCGTGACCATGACGGCCGCGATATTCTTGGTGTTCAGCTTTTCGTCGCGGATGTTGACGCCGAGGCGTTCCAGCATCCCGATGATGCTCTGCGCGGTGAAGGGCGAGTTGTTTAAGGAATCGCCCGTGCCGTTCAGTCCGACCACCAGGCCGTAGCCGACCAGCATGTTGTCGCGCACGCCTTCGAAATTGACGATATCCTTGATGCGGGTCCTGCCGGGTTCCGCCTGAACGTCGCGCGAGACAGGGGCTTTTTTCATCCCGCTGCCGGCGCTTGTGCCCATGCCCGTTCTGCCGCCGCCTGAGCCAGCCCCATCGGAGCCGTCTGCAAAAGAGGCGGTGCTGGCGAAGAAGCCCGCCAGCACCAGCACAATGAATATTTTCCAAAACCTTTTCATGTTCCCAACCCACCCCAAGACAGTTTTTCCCGATGAATAACGAAGCGAGAACCGTGCCAGATAATGTCATCCCGGTGAAAGCGGGGATCCCGTTGGTATTTCGAGGGGATTTTCGCTTGGGCGGGAATGACAGGGGAAAGGAATTGAGGACAACGGAAAATATTGCCGACTGGTTTCTGCATAATAAGCGGGGTATACTATAATAATGAAGGTTGAAGGCCCCAAGAAATCCTCCCCTGCCAAGGGCGCGTCCAAAACGGGCGCCGCCAAATCCACGGGCGACGCCAGTTTCAGCGGCCTGATCGATGAGACGGAGGAAGCCCCCGCCCAGAAGCCCGTCAGTGGGGTTATGCAAATAAATCAGCTGGACGCCTTGTTGTCGGTCCAGGAAAGCGGCGGCAGCACCTCGGAGGAGGCCGCGAAGAAGGGCCGCCAGCGCGCGGCGCTTCTGCTCGCCCAGCTGGATCAGCTGCGCATCGGCATTTTGAGCGGCGGCATTCCGCGCTCCACCCTGCAGCAGCTGGGCCGCACCATTTCGACCCACCGCGACAACGTCATGGATCCGCAACTGGCCGAATTACTGGACGAAATCGACCTCCGGGTTCAGGTGGAACTGGCCAAGCACGGCGGGTAGGCCGTGTAACCCCGGCGAAAGCCGGGGTCTGGCATCTCTCCGCAATACTTTTGGAAATCGTTCAAAAACCAGCCGAAACGAGAGCTGAAACGTCTTAGACCCCGGCGTTCGCCGGGGTTACAGAGGGTTTTTTACCCATAAAACGCATTTTTTGCTGGAAATCCGCCGACTTTTTCAGTAATCAGGCTAGATTCTGCAGTCCACAATTGTTTATTAAGGACTGGAGGATTATAATTTAAGACAAGCTTCACTTTAGGGTAAACACATGAGTTCACTGCCAGAAACTTCGTCGACTATTCTGCCGCCGGATTACCGTCCTTCCGAAAAAGAGAAGTTCATGAACCCGGTTATGCTCGAATATTTCCGCCAGAAGCTCATCCGCTGGCGCGCCGAGCTGCTTCTTGAATCGAACGAGACGATCAAGGAAATGCAGGAAGATAACCTGCAGAAGCCCGATATCGCCGACCGCGCCTCCGCCGAGACGGATCACGCGCTGGAACTGCGCACGCGCGACCGCGAGCGCAAGCTCATCTCCAAAATCAACGCCGCGCTCGAGAAGATCGACGAAGGCAACTACGGCTTCTGCGAGGAAACCGGCGAACCCATCTCCATCGCGCGCCTCGAAGCCCGCCCCATCGCAACCCTCTCCCTCGAAGCCCAGGAACGCCACGAGCGGAAAGAGCGTACGCAAAGGGATATGCGGGAGTAAAATCGGATTTCAGATTCTGAACAAAATGCCCTCGATATTCGGGGGCATTTTTTCTTTATAGAGCTTGTCATGCCCGCGGAAGCGGGCATCCAGTACCGTGGTTATCAAAACGATGATGTATTGTGGAAGAGCGAAAGTCGTTTTTTGAACCACAGATGGACGCGGATAAATGTTTAGAAAGGTTTTCTAGTTGACAATTTTTGTATTGCAAAAAAACGGCGATATTGGCGTTTACCAATCCCCTGAGGAAGCTGGAGGCGATCTGGAATCCCCGGACATTTTAGATGGCGAATATATTCGCGCGTTTGATGAGGAAGGGAATGTCTATTCGATAGAGGTCCCGCCCGGCACAAGAAGAGAGGACGAGAGAGGGGGAATTGAAGTCAAACCTGGCATTCTTAGACCAACCGGAGAAATGGCGCGCTCAGACTTTTTCGCGGCGCTAAAGCGACGATTTGACATTGAGCCTGGTGGGAACCCATCGCTGGAGACGCTTATCTCACGCGCGATTGAGGCGGCGAGGATGGAGCGTGAAGCCAATGAAAGGAGAGTCCGTAAATACGGATATATTTTAGTCGGTCTAATTTTTATTGTGGGAATAGTATACGTGCTGCTACGAAAATGATTGCCGACAGGTTGCCGTTTTTATAAACCACGGTACTGGATGCCCTCTTTCGCGGGCATGACAAGAGGGGCAGTTTCGACTCGGAATTTTTTTCGCGACTCGAAATGCGGGAGTGTGATTTTTTTCGTGTAGCGG
>SCTB01000132.1 GCA_004297545.1 Alphaproteobacteria bacterium | reverse complement strand
ATGCCCATCGACATCAGGATGGAGGCCGTGACCATGTCGATGACAAGGAACGGCAGGAATATCAGGAACCCGATCTCGAAGGCGCGGCGCAGCTCGGAAATCATGAACGACGGGATAACGACCTGCAGCGGCGTGTCGATGGCGTCCTTCACCTTTTCCGTTTTCGACAGCCCCATGAACAGCGCCAGATCCTTTTCCCGCGTGTGCTTCAGCATAAACTGCTTGAACGGCACCACGGCGGCCTGGAAGCCTTCCAGCTCCGACACTTCGTCGTTCATCATCGGCTTGAGGCCCTGGTCGTATGAAGCCTGAAAGGTCGGCATCATGATGAACAACGTCAGGAACATCGCGAGGCTGATCATGACCGTATTCGGCGGCGTCTGCTGCGTGCCGAGCGCCGTGCGCAGGAAAGACAGGACGACGACAATACGCGTGAACGACGTCATCATCATCAGGATGGACGGCGCGAGCGACAGGATAGTCAGCAGCGCCACCATCTGCACGACGCGGCCCGCAACCGATGTTCCGCCATCCCCGCCCGCGGCGTTCCCGCCGAGGTCGAGCGTCAGGCTCTGCGCGAAGGTATGGGTGGGGAGGAAGAGAAGCCCCGCAGTCACAAGACCGAGAACAATTGCCGTCAAGCCCCGCAGGAGTCTCTTGCCGTCATCCCCGCGAAAGCGGGGATCTTGTGCAACATGAACCGGCGCTTCTTGCAGGCACGGGATTCCCGCTTTCGCGGGAATGACGGATACGGGACTATCCATTCTTCTGTTCCTTATGCTCCGGGAACTCCACGATGTTGTCGGAGGGCGCGGGAATATTGCTTTCGACGACAGTCTCGCCCTGCGGCCCCAGGACAAGCAGAAACTCCTTCTGGTCGCGGCGCACCAGCACAAGGCGGCGGCGCGCGTCCAGCGGGAGGTATTCGACGATTTTCAGCCGGCGCTTCGCGCCCGGCAGCATGCTCTGCCCGTTCAGGCCCAGCTTTTTTATCGCCCAGGACAGGAGATACATAAGCCCCATCACGAAGACAAAGGCCGCCATGGCCTTGAGGCTGAGAGTCATATCCATATCAGCCGGCCTCCGCTTCGATTTTCTTCTGCTGCTCGCGCATGGCGCCGGCAAGCCTTTCGAGATCCTTGATCAGTTCCGACATCTGCTCTTCAAGCCGCTTGCCTTCCTCCTGCGGAAGGGCGCTGATGCCGTCGCAGATCGACACCACGTTGCGGTCAAGCCCGTCGAGCTCCAGTATCTCCCCTTGGTTGACGCGGCGCTCGCAGTCGCGCACGTAGTCGATGATGGATGTCAGGCGCTGCGTGAGCTCCTGGCTGTCAGGCTTCTGGCCCGCTGTCGGCTGTGCCACCGCTGGTCTCCTCCCCGCTAGGTTGATAGGTTCGGTTCGCTTTGTAAACATAGGCTAAAATCTCAGACACCGCTACCAGCGCCTCGGACGGTATTTCGCTCTCCAGCGTGACGGCCGCCAGCACCTGGGCAAGGTCCTTGTCCTCGCGCACCTTCACGCCGTTGCGGAAGGCGATCTCGAGTATCTGCTCCGCCAGTTTCCCGTAACCTGCCGCGACGATTTTAGGGATGGCAGCGTCATCTATTCCATATTTCTTAAGCGCAACCGCCGCCAGCCGCCGGCCTTCTTCGGCGGACTTCTTTTCGTCATCGTTGTCGAGGATGTTCACCATACAGGCAGGATTATATCAAAAGTTTACAATTTATTAACGCCAATAATGTTACCTTCCAAAATAACGGGTTGTGGTATAGTGGGCATGGGGTTGTTACATGGCATATTCGTTGCATATGTAATTACTGAGGGAGAAAATCAATGCCGATGCAGGACCTGACTTTAATGTCAGCAATGCTGACCAAGATGAACTGGATGGAGCAGCGCCAGAAAGTTCTGGCGGAGAACATCGCCAATGCGGATACGCCGGATTATCAGGCGCAGGATATAAAACCCCTCGATTTCAAGAATTTGCTGCAAAGCTCTACCAGCCCGGTTTCACTGGGCGCGGGCGCTGCGGCTGCTCCGGCTTCCGGCCTTGCAAAGACAGATGCCAAACATCTTGGCGCAGGCGAAAGCGCAACAATCGGTGGCAAGTCGGCGACGGGGGCGGAAAAAAATCCCTACGAGGTATCTCCTGCCGGCAACGCTGTCATCCTCGAAGAGCAGCTTATCAAGATGAACCAGAACTACACCGATTACCAGTTCACGACGAATTTGTACCAAAAAAACATGGACATGCTCAAACAAGCTCTGAAGTAACAAGAGCTGTTGCAAAAACAGGGGTTAAGTCATGGATTTAGTCAAGGCAATGGAAGCAGCGGCTCAGGGAATGAAGGCCCAGGGCACCCGCATGCGCGTCATCTCCGAAAACATGGCGAACGCGGAAACGACCGGCAAGACGTCGAACGATGCTCCCTACCAGCGGCAGATCGTCACCTTCAAGAACATCCTCAACCGCCAGAGCGGCGCGCATGACGTCGACGTCGACCGTATCGTCAAGGACAACGCGCCGTTCATCATGAAGTACGACCCGAGTCATCCGGCGGCGGACGCCAAAGGCTATGTAAAGATGCCCAACGTCAACCCGCTGCTCGAGATCATGGACATGCGGGAGGCCCAGCGGTCCTATGAAGCAAACCTGGGCGTCATCCAGATGGCGCGTTCGATGCTCATGCACACCATCGACCTGCTGCGCGGTTAAGGAGGAAAGCTATGGCAAACATCACGAACGTCGGCCTGAACGCCCTGCAGAAGGTCCAGAACACAGCCGCGGGCGGCGCGGCGCCCGCATCCGGCGGCCCCTCCTTCGGCGACGTGCTGAAGCAGTCCATACAGTCCGCCATCGACGCCCAGCACACCAGCGAAAAGGTTTCCGCCGCCTCCCTCGTCGGCAAGGCCGATATCACCCAGGTGCTGCAGGCGGTCAATAACGCCGAACTCGCCCTCAATACGGTGCTTGCAGTTCGTGACCGGGTAGTGCAGGCTTATGAGAATATTATGCGGACGAATATCTAGGAGTCCTAAAATGGACGAGCTGGAAATCATCGAGTTTGCCCGGCAGGCGATTATCCTCACCATCAAGATTTCAGCGCCCGTCATGATGATCGGGCTGGCCGTCGGCGTGATTATCGCCCTTATCCAGGCGCTGACGCAGATACAGGAAATGACGCTGGCCTTCGTGCCCAAAATCATGGCGATCTTCCTGGCCATCTTCCTGATGTTCCCCATGTTCACCCAGGCGCTTATCGCATTTACGCAGCAGATAGCAGACAAAATCATCAGCATGGGCTAGTCTCAAGATTATGCAGTCCCTTTTGCAGGACCTGATTGTCGGCCATGTTTTCGCCTTCCTGCTGATTTTCATGCGCCTCGGCACGGCGCTGATGATCATGCCCGGAATCGGCGATGCCTTCGTGTCGCCGCAGGTGCGGCTGTCCTTCGCGCTGGCGATGAGCTTCGTGCTCGCCCCTTTCCTCGCGCAGAACCTGCCCGCGCCGCCCGCGCAGGGCCTTGTGATGGTCGAGCTTCTGCTGACCGAAGCCTTTATCGGCCTTTTCATCGGCACCATCATGCGCATCATGATCGGCGCGCTGGACACCGCCGGCATGGTCATTTCCATCCAGGCGGGCTATTCCAACGCGCTGGTGTTCAACCCCGCCACGGCCACGCAGGGCTCGCTGGTAGGCGCGCTCTATTCGGTGATGGGCGTGACGCTCCTGTTCGTGACCAACCTGCACCATTACATGCTGGCCTCCATCGTCGACAGCTACCAGATTTTTCCTGCGAACGGCCACCTGCTTGACGTCGAATCCGTCCTCGAGGTCATCAAGCGCACGGTGACGGTTTCCTTCAAGATCGGCGTCGAGCTCGCCATCCCCTTCCTCGTCGTGGGCACGCTGGTGCAGATCGGCTTCGGCCTGCTCGGGCGCCTGATGCCGCAGGTGCAGATTTTCTTCCTGGCGCTGCCCGTCCAAATTCTCCTGAGCCTCGTCATGCTGACCATGGTGATGTCCGCGGGCATCCTTTACTGGCTGAACGGCTTCGAAAACGCCGTCGCCGGCGCGATAACGCCCTAGGGAGCAAGGCATGTCAGAAGGCGATAACGAAACAGACGACAGCCAGAAGACAGAAGAGCCGACAGCGCGAAGGCTGGAAGAAGCGCGCAAGCGCGGGCAGGTCGTCTACAGCCGCGAAGTATCCACCTGGGCGATCCTGTTCGCCGCCACGCTGCTTGTCGTCATGGCCGGGCCCGGCATCATGGCCGACCTGCGCGATACCTTAAGCCGGTTCCTCGCCGATGCGGGCTCGATCAAAACCGAGGGCACAAGCCTGCACCGTCTCTTAAGCGACCTGTTCTGGCACGTCATGGGCGCCCTCGCGCTGCCGCTGCTGGTGCTGGCGGCCGCCGGCATCCTGTCCGGCTTCATCCAGACCGGCCCCATCTTCACCTTCGACCCCGTCAAGCCCGACATTTCGAAGATATCCGTCTTCCAGGGGTTCAAGCGGCTGTTTTCACTGCGCTCCATCATGGAATTCGTGAAAGGCATCGCCAAACTCGTCATCGTTTCGGCGGCCGCCATCTTCGTGCTGCTCCCGTATTTCGGCGGCATCGAGCACTTCGTCGGGCAGGACATCCACGCCGCCATGCTCGATCTGCGGATACTTTTCCTCAAGATGATGGTGGCGGTTCTCTGCGTCCTGTTCCTGGTCGCCGTCTTCGATTACCTCTACCAGCGGCACGATTTCATGTCGAAAATGCGCATGAGCAAGCAGGAGATACGCGAGGAATTCAAGCAGACCGAAGGCGACCCGCAGATCAAGGCGCGACTGAAGGAACTGCGCGAAAAGAAGGCCCGCCAGCGCATGATGCAGGCGGTCCCCGAGGCCGATGTCGTCATCACCAACCCCACCCACTTCGCGGTGGCGCTGAAATACGATTCAAGGGCCATGGACGCGCCGAAGATGGTCGCCAAGGGCGCGGACCTCGTCGCGCAGAAAATCCGCGAGGTCGCCGCGGAAAACAAGGTCCCGATTGTGGAAAACGCGCCACTGGCCCGCGCCCTTTACGATTCAATGGAAATCGAGCAGACTATTCCCCATGAGCATTACAAGGCGGTGGCCGAGGTCATCTCCTACGTCTTCCGGCTCAAGGGGAAAAAGCTGTGAAATATATCGCCCGTACCGCCCTGGTTGCCTGCCTGGCCTTTGCCTTCGCCGGCATCTCCCATGCGCAGCTCACCCAACCCAAAATACCCGAGCAGACAAAGGCGATTTACATCGCCATGCTCTACGAGAAGTTCGTCCACAGCAACACAACGCCGGATTTCGAGGAATGGGTGCAGAGATCCCCCGACTATCTGCAGGCCGAGCTTTATCAGCGGCCTGACATCGTTATCAAAAACAGCAAGGAACTGAAGACGACGTATGATCTGCTGACCCCCACGGAACCCATTGTGCTGATCATCAAGGCCCGCATATCGGGTTACAGCCCCACCGGGAAAGGCTTCCTGGTCCAGAACTTCAAGAATATGTCGTACTTCGATTATACATATCTTGGGAAGCGCTACGCTCTGGTCCCCAGCGGTATCGACCGTTACCAATGGCTGAAGGCCGTTCCGGAAGAGGTTAACGAGATTATGCGGGAAACCGACAATGGCCGGAATGCAACCCTTGTCCTCTCGATGATCCCGAGCCAGGCGGACCCCAAGCCCATCGAACTGAACGGGAAAAAATACAACCTGATGATGGCCGATATTTCCAAAATAGAGATGTGGTCGAAGGATTCGTCGCATATCATCTGGGACGACAAGATGAACGCGCCCGCCAGCGTCCGGAGCAAGGTTCTCGACCTGTTCCAAAGATAACCCTGCCAGTGGATTTTTGACGCCAAAGCCCTTAGATTAGGCAGACAGGGGAAAAAGACTTACCGTGACCGCCTCGAACCAGAATTCCAGCTTTTTTCTAGAAAAGAAGCCCGACAATCCGAACCGCCTGACCTCGCGCCGCAACCAGCGCGCGATCTTCCTGTTCATTCTTGGCGCCCTGTACGGCTTTGTCACGATTTTCACTCTCTATATGCAGCACCAGGGCTCCGCGGCGCTCTCGTTCGTTGCGGTGTATGCCATCGGCATTATCGGCGGCATCGGCTTTTTCCTGCTTAACAGAAGCTATTCCGAAGTCGACCGCAGCCGCAAGATACTGACCGAAGTCCTTGAGAAGAGCACGGAAGCCCGCGCGATCACCGATCCCAAAGGGCATACCATCTATTCGAACATGCGCTTCGGCAAGCTCATCGAGGGCCTGGGCGAGCCGTCACTCTCCGCTTTCACCCGCCTGTTCGAGCACTCGAAGAAGATCGAGAAGACGCTGGAAGACCTGCAGAACAAGGCTTCTCCCGCCGGCTCCGCCGCAACCGAGATCCAGACCCGCCTGCGCGGCCGCACCGTCTGGTACCAGGTGACCTGCCAGTTCATCGTCGGCTGGCCCGGATACGTACACTGGCGTTTCGACGACATCACGCACCGCTACCAGATGGAGGCAGCGATACGCGAGGAGCGCGAAAAGCTGCGCGACTTCACCGACAACGCGCCCGTCGGCTTCTTCACGGTGGACGAGGAAGGCCGCTTCCAGTTCGCCAACGACACGCTGCTGCGCCTGCTGGGCACCGATACGCGGACGCTGATCGGCAAGATCAGGCTGCATGATTTCCTCGTCACGCCGCCCGTTAGCGGCCGCCCCTATGACCTGTTCGAGGAAGGCGGATACCACCAGCACGGCGAATTGCTGATGAAGGGCGCGGGCGGACGCATCTTCAAGGCCGCCATCACCCATTCCATCACGCAGAACGAGGAAGGCCGGGTCATCTCGCGCTCCGTCGTCTATGACCTGACGACAGAACAGAAAATGCAGCAGGCCCTGCGCGAATCCGAAGACCGCTTCGAGCGCCTGTTCGAGGAAGCGCCGGTCGGCATCTGCATGCTGAACGCCGACGGCATCGTGAGCGACGCGAACACGACGCTGGCCGCCATGCTGCGCCTGCCCGTGAACGCCATCAACGGCAAGCCGCTGCTGCATTTCATCGGCAAGGACATGCAGCACCGCGTCGAGGACTGGCTGCGCCAGCTTTCGCGCGGAGAAAAGGCGGAAGTCTTCATCGAAGTGCCGCTGAAAGGCTCTATCGACGTCATCGCGCAGCTTTATGCGCGCAAATTCAAGGCCGGCGACAACTTCGTGATGCACTTCGTCGACCTGACCGAGCAGAAAAAGCTGGAAAAGCAGTTCACGCAGTCGCAGAAGATGCAGGCGGTCGGCCAGCTGGCCGGCGGCATCGCGCACGACTTCAACAACCTGCTCACCGCGATGATCGGCTTCTGCGACCTGCTGCTGCTGCGCCACAAGCCGGGCGACCCGTCCTTCGCCGACATCATGCAGATAAAACAAAACGCGAACCGCGCCGCCAACCTCGTGCGCCAGCTGCTCGCCTTCTCGCGCCAGCAGACCTTGCAGCCGCGCGTGCTGGACCTGACCGACGTCTTAAGCGAAATCTCGCACCTCATCCGCCGCCTGATCGGCGCGAATATCGAGCTGCGCCTCTCGCACGGCACAGACCTGTCGCTCATCAAGGCCGACCAAGGCCAGATGGAACAGGTGCTGATCAACCTGGCCGTGAACGCGCGCGACGCCATGCCCAGCGGCGGCAAGCTCATCATCCGCACCCAGAACCTGAACAACAAGCAGGGCCTCAAATTATCGAACGAGGAAATGCTGCCCGCCGGCGACTGGGTCACGCTGGAGGTGGAAGACAACGGCACCGGCATTTCCCCTGAGATCATGCCGCGCATTTTCGAGCCGTTCTTTTCGACCAAGGAAGTGGGCGCGGGCACCGGCCTCGGGCTCGCCACGGTCCACGGCATCGTCCACCAGACCGGCGGCTTCCTTTCTGTCCATTCAACCGTGGGGAAAGGCACGACCTTTACAATCTACCTGCCCCGCTACAACGAGGCTGGCGGCGAGAAGAAGGCCGAAGTCGTCGAGGAAAAGGCCTCCACCAGCGACCTGACCGGTTCCGCGCGCATCCTGCTGGTGGAAGACGAAGACGCCGTGCGCACCTTCAGCGCCCGCGCGCTGTCAAACAAGGGCTATCACGTCGTCGACGCGCCGGGCGGCGCCACCGCGCTGAAACTGCTGGAAGAAAAGAAGATCGACCCCGAAATCCTCATCACCGACGTCATGATGCCGGAAATGGACGGCACCACGCTCGCCAAAATCGTCAAGGAAAAATACCCGAAGATTAAAATCATCTTCATCTCGGGCTATGCCGAGGACCGCTTCAAGGAACATCTCGGCTCCGACGTCTGGTTTCTGCCCAAACCCTTCACCCTCAAGCAGCTCGCGACGAAGGTGAAAGAGGTGATGGAAGAAAAGGCCTGATTTACGAGACCGCTCCCTTGCGCCACATGCGCTTCGCGCGATCGACGAGCGTGCTGAAGGTATGCGGGTCGGCGACGGGGGGAAGGTAGATGCCGGCGGCTTCGATGTCATCGCCCTTCCCGCTCCAGTTGTTCGTGAAGATATGGACGGCGCCGTAATCGAGCAGCAGCCCCAGCATCGACTGGTCGACATCGATCTGCCGCAGGTTGGAAATGTCGATTTTGAGCGTGCGGACGCTCAAAATGCCCTGCCGGAACAGCAGGCGGCTGTCGGTCGCGACGATTTCCGTCGTCCATGCCTGCAACAGGCGCACGACGACAATCACCAGCGCCAGCCAGCGGCAAATATCCGCCGGCAGCGCGCCCCAGAACGGGTCGGCGAACACGCGAAAGGCGGCGTCATATGTCGCCCCGGAAATGGCGTTCTGGTTGCTTAAATATTCCATCGCATGATAGGTCTGCTCCGCCAGGAACATGTTCACCTTGAACGATGCGCCCCATAGGACAAGCGCCCAGAAAAACGGATGCGCGATGGAAATAAAATGGAATCGCGCCTTGCCCAGAACCTTTTCGCCGGGGACGATGGAGCGGCGCATCAGGGGGCTCAGGCGCCCCGACATCCACAGCGCCCATAATTTCCACAGCAGCAGCAGTCCGGCCCAGGCCTGGAAGAAGCGGCCCGGCAGCGTTCCCCACAGCGGGCTCGACAGGATGCTGAAAAGCCTTTCGTAGGTTTCCGGCGAAAAGCCGTGCCGTTCCAGGGTCATCAGCTGGCGATAGGTGAAACTGGAAGCGATCATATCCGCGCGGTCCGACATCCAGAGCAGCAGCGCGGGGACAAAGATCAGCCTGATCAGCGTCGCCACGCCGAAAGGCGTTTTCGGCACCACCGGTTCCGCATGTTCTTCCGGATTGAAGACGGCGCGGTGCCGCCCGGCGGCATTCCGGATGAGGTCGTAGGTCGTAAAGCCGGGCTTCAGCCCCGGAAACATCTGGGAGAAAGCATCGACGAAAGCGTCGGAAACCGCCACGGGCCCGGTCTTCGGCGCGACGCCGCTGTGGGCGATGGTATTCTTGTAGAATTCCTGCTGCATGATGCTGCGGATTTCTTTCTTGAAGGCATTCATGTCAAAACCCGGAATCCCGGGCTGCGGCGAGGGCGCCTGCTCCGCCGCCGTGTCGTTCGCAGGCGGGCGGATGCAATGCGCGCGGATAAGCCGGATAACTTCCTCTTCCGCCGGATGCACTTCGCCGTCAGACTGCGCCATGAGGCCGGCGAACAGCACCAGCTGCTCGCGGTCGGGGCGCGACGTGACATGCTCCAGCAGCTTGTCGACCGGCTGCTGGTATTTCAGGTCGTCCTGCAGCCGCGCGACCTGAGCGGGCGTCACCGTCGCCTGCTTGCGGTAATGGATGAGGAGATTGTTGAGAAAAAGCAATTCCTGACTGCGGATCATCTTGTCGGCGGCAGCGACAGCGACGACGCAGCGCAGCATATGAAAGGTGCTGTCGTTCAGTTCCGGCAGCTCGGCTTCGGCGGTCATTTAGACCGTCCTTGTGCGCCACATGCGGCGCGCGCGGTCGACCAGCGTGCTGAAGGCATGTGGTTCGGCGACGGGGGGAAGGTAGATTCCCTCCGCTTCCATCTGGTTGCCCTTCCCGCTCCAGTTCTGCGTATAGATATGCACCGATCCGTAATTCAGGAGGCCGCCCAGCAGAGACTGGTTCACGTCGACCTGGCCGAGATTGGAAAGGTCCGCCTTGAAGGTGCGGATGATGAAGATGCCCTGCTTCACGACGATGCGGCTGTCGGTAATGATAATTTCCGTCGTCAGCTGCCGCAAGACGCGCCACAGGAAAAACAGGAGCGCCAGCGCATAAAGGCCGACGACCGGGACGGCGGCCCAGAGCGGGCTCGAGAGCGCCCGCAGGAGCACTTCGATATTCGCATCCCCCAGCCATCCCGGGCTCGTGTTGACCAGGTAATCCTGCATCATCTTGACCAGCGTCATCACGAGGCCCGCAACGGGCTTCGCCGCGGACACCAGCAGGCCCGAAATAATCAGGCTGTAGATCGTATAAATATAATGAAACCGGGCCTTGCCAAGCAGGCGCTCTTCCGGCACCAGGCTTTGCCGCATCGCGCGGCTCATCTTCGGCGTTTCGGCCAGCACGTCGTAGGAACTGGCGTGCGGCACGATCTTGCTTTTCTCGACGAAGGCATCGACGACGGCGGCGCGGCTTGTCTTCGGCGCGACGCCGCTGGTGGCGATCGCCTGCTTGTAGAATTCCTGCTTCACGACGTCGCGCACTTCCTGCATGAAACTGGCCATGTCCAGTTTCGGCACCGGCGCAATTGCGGGAACGATATGGACCTGCGCGGGCGCCGACGGCGGATGGCCGCCTGCCGGACCGGGCACAGGTTCTTCCGTGCCGGGCAGCGGCGTGCAGTGGGCGCGGATTTTCTGAAGTATCGCTTCCTCGGCGGGCGCCATGTCGCCATCCGCCTGCGCGAGCAGCCCCGCGAACAAGATCAGCTGCTCCCGATCGCCGCGCTCCGTCACGTATGGCAGCAGCGCATCAATCGGCTGGTGATGCCTCAGGTCTTCCTTCAACTGGTTGACCTGGTCGGCGGAAACGACCATATGGCGCTTGAAATGAGCCAAAAGCGCGCGCAGGAACAGCAGTTCCTGCTCCTTGATGACATTATCGGCGCTGGCGACGGCCACGACGCAGCGGAGCATGTAATACGTGCTCGTGGGAAGCGCCAGCTGTGCATCCTGCGCGGGTAAATTCATGAATATCAGAGTAATACAGCCGTCGCGTCCGGCATAGCCGGATTTCAGGACGCCCTATTTATGGCAACAGACCTGCGGGATGCATTGACAGAAAGCCCCGCCGCCCCTAATAACTACAGCATCTTTTGGACATGAACAACATTTTCGCACCCGCCAGAAAAACGGCGGCGCGCGGAAGCATAATTTTGCGGGCTCGAATGAAATCCGGCATCCGGAAATTTCTGAAACGCGCTTCGCTGACGGCCGCATTTTCCGTGGCTGCCGTCGGTTCGTACAGCTACGCGATCGAGCCGAACAACCTGAAAACGGCGGCATACGATATCCAGTCGCCGAAATGGCCGCAGGAAATGCCGCCGCTGAACGTCGCGATGGCGGCTGACTTCCATGTCGGCGCGCCGAATGTGACGGTGAGCAAGCTGGAAAAAATCGTCCAGCGCATCAACGACCTCAAGCCCGACATCATCGTGCTGCCCGGCGATTTCCTGACCATGACGGGACATGACGTCGTCATCGGCGGAAAATACGTGCCGCCCGATGAAGTCGCGGCCGTATTGAAGAACCTGAAAGCGCCGCTGGGCGTCTACGCCGTGCTCGGCAATCACGACGTTTACAACGACCCGAACGGCATGCAGCGCGCGCTGGAAAATGCGGGCATCCGCGTGCTCGAAAACGACGCCGCGCATGTGCAGTCGGCGGATTATAACTTCTGGGTCGCGGGACTGGCCGACGACACCTCGCGCAAACCCGACTGGAAAAAGACGTCGGAAAAAATCACCGACAACGCGCCCGTCATCCTCATCATGCACGACCCCGGCGCGTTCATGGATAAAAACGAGCGCCCCGTCGTGTCGCTCGCCGCGCACACGCACGGCGGGCAGTTCCTGCCGTTCCTGGTGAAATTCTTCGACAATCCCGTCACCCGCGCGCCGAACAAATATATGTACGGCCACATCACGGAAGACGGTCGCGAGCTCATCGTCACCAGCGGCATCGGCACCAGCGTCGTGCCGCTTCGTCTCGGCGCACGTCCCGAAATCGTGAAAATAAAAATTCATTCACCGGGGAAGCCGTCAGCATGAAATTTATCAAAGACGGATTCAAAAGCCTCTACCGCAGCGGAACGGAATTCACCGAAAAAATCCTGCCGAAGTTTTTGCGCAAAATCGGCGTGCCGGAAAAAGCGGCCAATGTTATCGGCAAATCGGCCGGAAGTTTTGCCGGCGTGGCCAGCCTTGTCACCGGCGCGTATTTTCTGATCGCGATTCCGGTCTCGATGCCGATGTTCCTGGTCGCTTCGGGAATGCTGCCGGTGAAGGGCTCCATCGCCGCCGTCGTGGCCACGGCGCTGCTGGGCAGCACGGGAACAGTGGTGACAACGACGGGCCTCGGCATGTGCCGCGCTGCCGCGAAGGGCATCCGAAACACATTCAAAGCTGCGCGCAGGCACCTGCTGAAGACCCCCTCGCCCGTGCCCGCCGCCACCGAAAAATCTTCCTTCCGCGTCACGGCAAAGCCCGCCGCCGCCTTCAAAAACGCCGCGACCGCGGTGCCGGAAGCCCCCCAAACGCAGCCTCAATCCGCCCCGCCCGCTCCCGGAATGACGCCAGGCGCCTGACCTAAAGCCTCCCGAACCCGGTTTTGGAGCATAATATGCGCATTTCCGCAAAAGGCGTTTTGGGGGGTATCAAACACGAAAAAAGCCCATAAACAGCAGGTTTTCCGCATACCGGGAGCGCCAATAGAGGGCCTTTAGCGCACATACTCCGCACACACTCTGCAACGTCATTTTGGCCAGACTTGAAATCCGCCGAACGAGAATATTATAGGTTATAACATATAATATATTTGACAAAATATATGTTATAACATATATCTTAATAAGATAATTATAGGTTATAACATATAGATATTAACATGAAAAACATCGCATACAAACAGCTCGACCGCAAGCTGGCCAAACTGGCGTCCGCCGGGGAATTTGCGCGCCCGGCACGCGGATGGGTGCGCGCGGTGCGTGAAGCGCTGGGCATCACGACGACCCAGCTGGCAAAACGCCTTGGCATGTCACAGCCTTCCGTCATCGGCATGGAGAAGGCCGAACAGCGCGGCGCCATCAGCATCGAAACGCTTGAACGCGCAGCGCGCGCGTTGAACTGCACGCTTGTCTATGCGTTTGTGCCCAACAGCTCTCTTGAAGAGACCCTCAAAGAACAGGCGCGGAAAGTTGCAAAGAAACGCCTCGACCGCGTGAGCCACTCCATGCGTCTCGAAGACCAGGGCGTCTCCGGCGCGGCGCTGAAGGCCGAATACGAGCGCCTTGTCGGGGAACTCCTGCGCGGCAACCTCCACCGGCTGTGGGACGACGATGAATGATCTGCTGTTCGCTGCGGACGATGCCGCAACGCTGCTGACGGGGGATGAAAAGCGCGCCCTGATACCTTCGCATATCACCCTGCGCCGCGAGTTGAACGAGGCGGAGCAGGCCGGCATTCTTGCTGCCTATACCTGGGCATTTTCGCGGCGCCGCGATGTGCTGGACGAAGACTTTCTGCTCCGCCTGCACAAGGAAATGTTCAAGGACGTCTGGAAATGGGCCGGCGAATACAGCAAGGAAAATAATCGCCTTCCCGTCGGCCTTGACGGATACAAAATCCGCCCTGCCATGCATCAGCTTGTTCAGGATGCGCGGTACTGGATCGAAAACAAAACCTGTGCGCCGGATGAAATCGCCGCGCGCTTTCACCACCGCCTCGTCCAAATTCACCCCTTTCCCAACGGCAACGGACGGCACGCGCGTCTCGCAACCGACCTCCTGGCCGCGCAACTCGGCATTCCCGCTTTCAGCTGGGGCCGTGAAAATATCGGGAAGGTCGGCGGAGAAACGCGGAAGAAATATGTGGAAGCCTTGCGCGCGGCGGACAATCACGATTTTGACAAGTTGATGGAATTTATGCGGTCGTGAACGGCTTCTTTGAGGCGTTTGAAAAGCCAAAAGGCAGCGCCATATTAAACATAACCTGAAATATTTTTAGCGGCCAGTTTGGATTTCTTGGGCCAGAGGCAAATAAAGAAAGCCCGTCATTCCCGCGAAAGTCGTCACTCGGTGAATCCTCGTGAGTAAACTAAAAGACATCCCCGGCTATATCATCATCGGCGGCATCGTCCTGCTGGCTTTGGCGACGTGGGGAATATACGGCGTGACGCAACTGATCGACCACAGATCGACGTTCGAAAAACTGACATCCTAACTTAAATTTATAATTTTTTGTCAACAGGAAGCGGCGGTCCGAAAACCGGATGCGCGCCCTGCCATTTCTTGACACGCTGTTGAACCGCAGCAATGTCGCCAGCAGTCAAATGCCACGCGGCTTTAGCAGCATTTGCCACACTATCGCCGAGGGTTGAATAGTAATAAGCTTCTTTATAGTCTTGTGGAACACCCTCACCTTGCAAATACATACTGCCAAGCGCCCACATGGCGCCCCTATCGCCCAAATCAACTGATTTGCGATACCATTTTATTCCCTCTGCGAGGTTCGTGGCTGAACCATCACCGCCGGACAAACGAGAGAGCCACCCACCAACATAATGGCTTGCTATCTTCTGCTTTGCACATAAATTTCCCCTTGCAGCAGCCTTGCGCCACCATCGGAGGGCTTCACTCGTACTCTTCTTTACACCTTTTCGCCCTTGATAATAACTATCACCTACCATGCATTGAATATCAATATTTCCCTCTTCTGCCATCTTAAGATATGTCTGAAACGCCCTATGCTCCCACTCAGCGGCTTCCGAATTGTCCTGGCCCTTTGCGTTTTGTAACAGCACCGCAAGAGATTCCTGAGAACGGGGATTACCTTTCTCCGCACCACTACGTATCAGTAAAAGTTGAGGGTCTATGCTTTCGTCGTCAGTAGAAAAGTTTACTGGCGCGCACATGAGATTTTCGGGCTTCTCAGATGCAACGCTGTCACAAACCTCCCACTTACCCATTTCAAAGCTGCGTAGTTGGCGATGCCAGTAATGCTCCATCTTTAGCTTATGAGTTTTGCTCCCATCATCTTCGGCTACTGAAAGAACTGTACCGTCATAGTTGGCTTTGACGGTTCTTCCGGGAACCTTACATTCGAGAGGCGGCATTTTTTCTACCAAGTAGTAATAGTCCTGACCTATCTGCTGCATGGGGTTAATGTTAGGATACTCGAAATGAACGCCGTTATACTCCAGATTGCGGAGCGGTAAATCAAAGGTTTCAAACGCAATAGCACCGGTATCTGCATCGCATCTATAACGCATCATCCGAGGGGAGAAGTGACTTCCGCGTATCTCCAATCGATTAGCAAAGTCTTTGACTATTCGAGCAATTTGCCACTTCGGAAGATTAAGAGGAACAGAAAGTGTTTGCGGGAACCTCGGGATAAGACACTTGCACTCCTTTTTCCATCTGAATTGTCCGACATGCAGAACTGCAGCTTCCGGCGACGTATCATGCACATACGACACAGTAACGACTACCGAAAGAGTATCATCTTCGGCGGTCGCAGGCTGGGCCAAATGTTCGCGCACATTGTTGACGAGAAAAACATCATTAGTGAAACGGACTCTGGTCGTCGCGCCATGTCTATCAGGCAGATCCCGCCCTATAGAGTCGCGAAATTGTTCAACGACGTGCAAATCAGGTATTTTACAATCGGATCCAGGCTGAACAAATGGCATCATATTTTTTCTTATCGCACCGCTAAAGATTTCCTCCAGCATTTTAAGATCAATTACGGCGGCTTCCTCATTCTTGGGAATGTCGATGTGGAGAGAAATATTTTTCAGGTTGCGGTAGAAGGGCTGAGGTATCTCCCCATTACCGGGCCATGGAGAACACTTCGGAAGGTTTTTAAAATAGTCATCAGCAGGCGGAGGAAAAGCCGATCCCAAATCGCACCAGTATCCAAGCGCATCTGTTCTTGCAACATGGAGTTTTTCGCGAATGAGCTCGAACCGCAACAACTCACTTGTCCCTTTCCGTGAAACTGTGAGTGTAAGTTTGCTTCCTGGTTCTCCCCGTATGAGCTTGATTGCCCCCGCAGGCGACAACCCCTTTGCCGACTTGCCGTCTATTTCTAAAATCAAATCGTTTGATTTAATGCCTGCACGATCTGCTGGAAACCCGTCGAGTATCGTCTCAACAACTATCCCGTCTTCCGTGGGATGCGGCCCAAGACCGATTCCGCCAAAGCTTGATCCGGGTTCGTCCCGTATGCAGCCCTCAGGCGCATTCTTCTTAACTTGGACTTTATCCTCCGACAGTGCCGGAAAGGCAACAAAACAGCATAGAAAAATAAGGACTGTATAGAATGACGTCTTTGTCATGTTAAATACACCGTTTCGTTATCTCCCAGCCTAACTTGCCCTGTCTGTTAAGGACACCCTGAAAACGGTCGCATTTTGAGACCTAGCTGCCCCTCCACCGTCAACACATTTCCCATATCGCAAATTTGCCTCAAATGCCTTCTATCGTTGAATAATCCTTAAACTGCGCGTGATAAAATATTTATAGATTACCGGAAGCGTTTTGTCCGGCGTTCGTTGGCCAAGTTCTATCTCGCATCTCTTGGGGGTTACCCACGTCAGGGGCAGGCAGATGAAGTTCAATCCCGTCGTCATCCGGGCCGCTATGCACACGCAGTTCCTGGAACTGCGTCGCGCGAAGGGCACGGATGCGCAAACGGCGGAGGAGCATTATCCGTTCCGCGCGGAAGACGTCGAGGATATGTACTTCAACCGCGGCAGCATGGGCAAGGGCGTGTGGTTCCGGCTGAAGGACGGACGCATTTTCGACGTGAGGGGCGAGATCGCGGCGCCGGCCACGCCGGAAGCGGCGGCTTCGAAACGCGCGGTGGCGGAGGACCTGTCCGATCTTGACGCGATGGATACGCTGCCGCTGTCGCTTATGCCGCTTTCCTGCTCGGCCCTGAAAGCGGCCAAACTCATCAAAAACGGCAGGCTCGAGACGGTGGTGGAACTGCACAGGGACTCAAAGGCGGGCAGCCTGCAGATGCGCCCCGAAGACGTGCCGGCGGCGTTCCCCGGCCACCGGCAGGATCACAAGACCATAGCTGCCCTCGCGACTCTTCACAGCTACGACGTCTATTCCCTGCGCCGGACCCTGCTGAAAGCAGGCGTGGAGGCGGATGAGGAGCAGCTCCGGCTTTCCGATGACATGAAGCAGCAGCTGGCGCAGTTTTCTCCCGAATTCACGCGGCCCCTGCTCCGCACCGTCTATGGCGACGACGACCCTTCGGCGGAACAGGACCTGACCAGGCTTTTCCGCGCGCCGAACAAGACAAAAGTGGCCGAGCGGCTGAAAACCATGTCGCAGAAAACCGGCATTCCGGTGGAAGATATCCCGGAATTTCTCGAAACCTACAGCGACCTTTTCCTGTCCGTCATCTACTACCGCCAGAACCTCGACCGCATCACGCCCGATATCGACAACTGCGCGAGCTGGCTGAAGGACATTACGCTGCAGCGCGACGCGGCGGCGTCGGCGCAGAACGCGCTGCATTACCGCCGGGTGGATGAATCCATCCGCTTTTTGTCCTCCACCATCCGCGTCAGGCTCAACAGTTTCCGCCATGCCTTCGACATTTTCTGGCGCGACATCAACCGCGACGCTCTCAACCGCCTGCGCCGCGACATCGAAGGCAACCATGCGGCCACCGGCGGCATGCTCTGCGGCCTCGTGGTCAAGATGCGTCACTGGTCCCGCACCTTCCAGAGCCGCACCTCCGGCGGCCCCGGCACCCGCACCCAGTACGTGATCTCTGAAATGGAGCCGGGGCTGGAGAGGCTGTGCCATCTGAGATAGTAAATCTTCTGCCGAAGGCAGCAGACTATAAATCTTTAATTCTTTCCAACCCCTTACCCTATTCCATTTGACGCCTCCCACAATTATGGTTATACATAACACCCAAGCCGCGTGCATCACCGGGACAGAACGGTTTTCTTTCGTTTCTCGTCTGTCTGCCTAGCAGCACGACCCAAAACAGCGACGAATACGTCCCACCCCCGATTGGGGCTTTTCGTGACTGTGCCATTTGAAAGGTCGTGCCATGACAGAAGCTCTCGCCGCAAATTTCCTGACCGTCGATTTCAACACCGCCACCGGCGACGAAATCCGCGAAACCGCGCAGGGCGTCGAATACTACCGCAACAACGTCCTGCACCGCGACGGCGGCCCCGCCATCGAATGCAAGAACGGCGACCGCCACTGGTACGACAACGGCATGCGCCACCGCGTCGAGGGTCCGGCTGTCGAACTCGCCAAGGGCGGCAAGGAATGGTGGGTCAAGGCCATCAAGATGAGCGAGGACGAACATATCCACTTCCGCCACTGGCAGAAGCAGCGCGACATGCTGGCGGCGGTCGCGGAAGCGGAAACCGTCCCCGTGCAGGGCGTGCCGGAGGCCATCAGCCTCATGCGGCCCCTAAGATTTAAAATGAGCAACGTATAACAAAAAGGAGAACTATCTTGACCACACAAGCCATCGACCTCGACTTAAGCCTTCTCGGCGCCTTCACCAAAAGCTGGCTGGAGGAAGTGAAAGGCTCGAAAACGACGCTGACCGCCGCCTTCAACGCCCTGCCCTGGGGCGGGCCGATGAAGAACTGCTGCAAGCGCCTCGAGACCGGCCTCGCCGTCGAAAAGCCGTTTTTCGACCCGCTGCCCAACCGCATCACGCGCATCCTCGACAAGGCCGAAAGTGAGGGCTACGACATCGCGGGCATGGACAACTGGAAGGAAGCGCGCGCGCAGATCGCAGCCATTTCCTCGCAGAAAGCCGGCTACTGGCGCGGCCTGAGCATCGCGCGGCAGAACGCCTGAAGATATTCCGCCTGCAGATAAATGCCCTGATCCCTTTTCCTTTTCGAGAAGGGATCAGGGCAGCGCTTTCTGTGCGCATCGTTTTTTCGCCAGACCCTTCCCAAATACTTGAATAAAATATAAGTTATCCATCATTTTCATTGCCTTATCCTCTGTTTTTAGTATTATGTAAAACAGTGTTTTGGGAATCACAGGGGAGACGAATAATGCTGTCATTCATTTTCAACAGGACGCCGAACGACAAAGACCTTCTCCGCGCCATTAGAAAATCGCACCTGAGCGGGAATTTCGCCGCACAGGCGCTGGCGCTCCTTGATAAAGGCGCCAACGCGAATGCGGCGAATGAGGAGAACAACTGGACGGCGCTGCACTCCGCCGCAGGGGGACAACATCGCACCATCGTTGAACGCCTGATCGAGAAGGGCGCCGATGTCAACGCAGTCTCTAAAGACGGGACGACCACGCCGCTGTGCGCCGCTGTCCAGTGCGCGGAAACGGGGCGCGACCCGGTTGAGCTCGTCAAATACCTCCTGTCAAAAGGTGCAGACCCCAATAAAGGGAGCGACCCTGCTCTCGTGACCGCTGCGCTGTTCGGGCACTTCGAATCCTTCAAGGTGCTGCTGAATGCCGGGGCGGACCCCAAGGCGACGGACGAAAAGGGCTATAGCGCCCTTCACTACATTGCCAGAGAAGACGACCTGACGCTGGTGCAGATGCTGCTCGACAAGGGCGCCGACTTTGGCGCGAAGAACAGCAAGGGTCAGACTCCCGCCGATTATATCGGGTGGCTTGACGATGACGCCAAGGCGGCGTTCCTGCGCAAATGGCAGGGAGAGCACGACGAAGAAAAGCGCCTGAATATGCTGGAAGAGCTGGTCGCCAGGGCGGTGACGCTCGAGAACAACATGACGGTATCGAAACCCCTGCGTCTGCGCGGTGCGGCGCCGATGTAATTAAATCCCGCCCTAAATAGAAAATCTTTTCCCCGGCGCCGACGTATTCTCGACTGCCTGCGCTTCCGGGATGGAATGCTGCATCATCAGCTTGATGAGGCGTTCCTGCTCCGCGCGGTCGAATTGGCCGCTGTGGCGGAGCATGTTGAGGGCCGTATTGCCGTCCGCGCTGCGGTAAAGCGGGTCGGCGCCCTTTTGCAGGTAATATTCGATTTCTTCGGCAAAGCCGTTTTTGACGGCATCCATCAGCGGCGTGCGGCCGTCGGGGCTTGGCGTGTCCACTTTGGCGCCGCTTGCGATCAGCATGTCCATGACGGCGGGCAGGAAATAAGCCTGCGCCCAGTGGATGGCGGGCCAAGGCCGCTCGTCGCGGTGAAGCTTGGTCGCCTCTGCATCCGCGCCATGCTCGAGCGCGAGGCGCACCCATTCGGCGCCCAGGCCTTCGTTGCGGCCACGCAGGCGGTCCCAGCTGCTCTGCTTATACGTGATGCCCGCAAAGAGAAGGATATTCGGCTCCGCGCCGTTCTTCAGCGCGAGCGCAACCATCTCGCTGTCTCTCTTGTCGATACCATTCTGCAGCAGTTCATTGAAGACGGACTTGCGGTCCGTCCCCGTTTCGGGCGCTGTTTCTGCTCCAATAACTTCCTGCATTTACTCCCGCTCCTCAAGGCTCGGGATAGTAAACGGAAATAAATGTTATGTCAATTAAATGAGGTAACCAGTTGATTTAGCGGCCCAGCCAGGTGCCCTTCACGTTGAATTTCGGGTCTTTTGTATCGAACCGCGGGGCGCGGTCGATTGTCACCCCTTCCGCAGTCGTCCCGGAGATAGACGTCTGGGTTCCGGTGACCATATAGTTCTGCCCGCGCTGCATTTCGGCCGCGGGGAACCAGTTTTCGATGGGCGCGTCGAAGGCGCAGGGCTGGTCCGGCCCGCCGTTGATGTTGCAGGTGGCCAGCTTGTCCGTGTGATAGCCGTCCACAACCTGCACGCGGAATTTATAACCCGTCTTGTGGTCGGGATCGGGGTTGTTGTCGGGGATCATATAGGCGGAATAGTAAAAATTCGGCGGCTTGTCCGCGTCGAGGTTGCGCAGGTTCGTCATCGTCGTGACCGCGCTTGTCTTCTGCGGGTCCTCCTTGGTGCCCTGCGGATCCGCAAAGCAGCCCCAGCCGGGGAAACAGTTGGTGCGCGTAGAGTAATAGAAATACAGCGGCTGTTCTTCCGGCTTTGCATCAGGCTTCTGGCTGGCAAGCTCCCGCCACAACCCGTACTCGTTGTTGCCGTCGGAGCATCTCCGGTCCGTCATGTACATGACCCCGATCGCATAGGCGTCCTTGGGCGATCCCGGCGCGTTGCCCTCGACATTGCCCTGCACCGTAAAGCCTTTCACGCCGTAGAACTGCGAGCTGATGGTGAATTCGCTGGGCAGCGCGTAGCGGTAAAACGGGTTGTTCACGGGATCGTTACCCAGCGGCTGCAGCGTATAGGGATGAAGCCAGTACATGTTCTTGTCGGGCTGGTCGGTCAGCGCGCAGGCGGCTAATTTCGTCTCTTTTCCAACATAGGTGCTGGGCTGCCAGCGGAAGTCCGTTTCCTGCCCCAGGCCCACATGGCCCGGCGCTGTCGTGGAATTACGGATCTCGTTGTTGAAATCGGGCGACGACGCTTCGGTTTCATTCGCCGCCATATTGGGGCTCCAGTACCGGAAATAGTCGAGCATCGATCCCGGCTGGTTGATCTGGTCCCAGCTATTGATGCCGACGTTGACGGCTCCCGGATCCGGCACAACAGGCCGTTCCGCCTCCGCCGCGCGGGTCGTGAATTTCGATGAATTATTCTGCGCCGCAGCGGCGTTCTTTGCAGCCGCCTCATCCTCCAGTTTCTTGTAGAACTCTCCGCGGCTGACGGAATAGGTATAGGTCGTGGCGGCAGCGGGTTTCTTCGCCGCCGGCTGCGCCGAGGTTTCAGACGCCGCAAAGCCCGCGGCCATCGCAAATGCGACCATCAGCTTTGACATGTGTGCGGAAAACGCTCCCCTCTGATGATATTATATTGCCATAATTTGTCAAAATTGTCAATGATTTAAGCCGGATAGCCGCGGATTTCCTTGAAATTCCGGGCGGTAAGCTTCTGTTTACCGGCCCGGGGCTAGAATGGACGGGGGTTTAAGGCAGACATGTCACTGAACAGTCGCATCATTCTCTGGTTTATTGCCGCCTTGGCCGTGCTGGCGGCGGATGCGGCCTATGTCTATACCAATTTCCGGGGCTTCGACGCGCGGCAGGACGGCGCGGATCGCATGCACCAGATCATCACCGAGCTCGCCTTCGTACGGGGACAGCTTCATGACGTGCAGTCCTCCACCTATCTTTACGTCATCAGCGGAGAGAACGAAGACCTCGCCGCCTTTGAAACGGCGGTCACCGGACTGCAGCCGCGCTTTACCGCGCTCGAAGGGCTCGTTTCCGACAACGCAGCGCAGGCGGCGCGCCTGAAGCTCGTGGAGAGCCAGGCAGAGCGCCAGATCACGACCTCAAAGCAAATCATTGCCGCCTTTAAGAAGGACGGCCCGAAAGCCGCAGCCTCCCTGGTAAGGGACGGATTGAGCGCCAAGGAAATGGAAACCGTGCGCCGCACCACATACGAAATGTCGGCGGAGGAAACGCGGCTCTTAGGCCTCCAGCAATCCGCCGCAGACGAGGACGCACGGCGCACGCTGCTGGCGGGCGCCGCGGGCTTAGGCTTGTGCTGCGTCATGCTCGCCTTCGTCTTCCTGGCCATCGGCGTGGAGAACAAAAAACGCCGCGCGTCGGAAGAGTCCCTGAAACGCGCGCTGGCCGAGACGAAGGGCCATGCGGAGGAAGAAGCCGTTATCAGCGGCATGACGAATTTCCTGCAAAGCTGCCGCAGCACGGAAGAGGCCCATGCCATCATCGGCAAGACGGTGCATAAATTGCTGCCCGGCACCAGCGGCGCGATTTACCTGTTCAACAACTCGCGCAACCTGGTCGAGATTCAAAGCCACTGGGGAGACATCACGAAGGTGGAGACGGAATTCATGCCCGAGCATTGCTGGGCGCTGCGCAGCGGGCGCATCCACGCGACGCAGCCAGGCGGCATCGAGCCCTGCTGCACGCATTTCAGGTCCGAGCCTAAGGGCGGCACGGTCTGCCTGCCCATGCAGGCGCATGGCGACACGCTGGGCATGTTTTTGCTGGTCGCGCAGGATAAAATGTCCATCAGCGAGGACGAGCAGCGCATCGTCCGGAACGTGAGCGAGCAGGCTTCGCTCGCCATCTCGAACCTGAAACTGCAGCACCGGCTGCTGAACCAGTCCATCCGCGACCCGCTCACAGGGCTGTTCAACCGCCGCTACCTCGAGGAAACGATGGAGCGCGAATTCAGCCGCGCCGAGCGCAACGGCCAGCCCGTCAGCCTGCTCGTGCTCGACATCGACCATTTCAAGAAGTTCAACGACACGCAGGGGCATGACGCGGGCGACGCGGTGCTCGTCCATTTCGCCCAAGTACTGGCGAAAGCCGCCCGCAAGGAAGACGTCGCCGCGCGCTACGGCGGGGAAGAGTTCGTGCTGCTGCTCCCCAATGCTTCGGCCGAGATGGCGGAGAAACGCGGCAACGAGATCTGCGCCGCCACGCACGCGATGAAAGTTTCCTTAGGCAAAGGCCAGATCGGCGCCGTCACCGTTTCAATCGGCGTCGCGACCTATCCCTATTCCGGCGCCAAGCCCGACGACATCATCACGAAAGCCGACGAAGCGCTCTATGAAGCCAAACACAACGGGCGGAATCAGGTAAGAGTGTCGCCCGATGCCCTTGCCGGCAAAGCTCCCGCCCGCACAGCTAGAGGATAACCAATTGAAATCAATGACATATTTTGTTTCTTGATTTCAGTCAACCGCCCGATGGGCGGCATATGATTAAATGGATACATACAACATTCTTGGGGGAGGAAAACATGGAACGACATTTCGGCAAGGCGCAAGAGGAGCAGGAAGCGGCGACCGAGCACAAGGAGATTCCCGCTCATCCGCCCTTCGGCCACGCGCCGCCGCCCAAGCCGGGCGCTGCAGCGGCCCCGAAACCCCAACCCGCCCCCGTCAAACATGCCGAAAGGATTGTCCCGAAAATTCCGGACGCCGTCATTGAAAACGGCTCGGATACGCCTGCGCTGAAGAAATACCTCATCAGCCTCAACGACCCGCATGCGATTCCGACGATCGAATCCGCCTTCGACCACGGCGACGCGAAATACCGGGAGCGCATCGAGCAATATGTCGAGCAGATTTCGAAGGAGATTTACAGCAAGGTCGACGCGCGCACTTTCGCGATGGAAAACCACGACGAAGTCAGGAAATCCATCGCGGAATGCGTGGATGCCGTGCTGCAGTACCGCGACTTCAACCTCACTCCCGCCGAAAAATCGATAATCCTGCGCGTGCTCGAAAGCGACATCCTGGGCCTCGGCCCCCTCGACGAGCTGCTGGCGGACGACGACATCTCCGACATCATGGTCGACGGCCCGAACGAGGTCTTCGTCGAGATGAACGGACAGATTTACAAGACGGGCGTCCATTTCCGCAGCGAGGATCACCTACTGAACGTCTGCCGCCGCATCGTCGAGCGCGTGGGCCGCCACGTCGACAAGGCCTCCCCCATCTGCGACGCGCGCCTGCCCGACGGCTCACGGGTCAACGTCATCCTGGAGCCCCTCTCGATCAAGGGCTCGGCGCTGACGATCCGCAAGTTCAAGAAGGAGCGCCTGACGCTCGACAAGCTCGTGACCCTAGGCACCGTCGATGCCCGCACGGCGGCGCTGCTGGAAATCATCGCCGCATGCCGCGTCAACCTGCTTATCACCGGCGGCACGGGCAGCGGCAAGACGACGCTGCTGAACTGCCTGACCCGGTTCATCTCCCCGCGCGAGAGGGTCATCACCTGCGAGGACGCGGCCGAGTTGCAGCTGCAGCAGCCGCAGGTCGTGAGCCTCGAGACGCGTCCGACCAGCGCGGAAGGCGTGGGCCTCATCACCATGCGTGATCTCGTGCGCAACTGTCTGCGCATGCGCCCCGACCGTATCATCGTGGGCGAGGTGCGCGGACCCGAAGCCTTCGACCTGCTGCAGGCGATGAACACGGGCCACGACGGCTCGATGGGCACGTTCCACGCCAATAGCACGCGCGACGCGCTGTTCCGCCTCGAGAACATGGTCGCGATGGCGAACTTAAGCATCCCGGTCTTCGCCATCCGCGAGCAGATCGCCTCATCCCTCGAGATCTTCATCCATACCCAGCGCCTACGCGACGGCTCACGGAAGGTCATGAACATCAGCGAAATCGTCGGGATGGAAGACGAAATGATCTCCCTGCAGGATCTCGTCTCCTACGAAATGACAGGCGAGGACGAAAAAGGCCGCATCACGGGCGAGTTCAGGTATACGCATCTGCATCCGCGCTTTTTGGAAAAAGTGCGCCATTACGGCCTTGAAAGGGACCTGCTAAAAATCATCAACGAAGACTGACGCCGCGTCACATCCCCAGCACGGGCGGAGCCAGTTCCGGATCTTTCCTTCTCTTCAGGGGGCGTAAAGCTGCGGCAAGTCGCGCGCACTTCTTATCTTTTTGGCTTGATTGTTTCAGCGACGGCCTTATTCAGTGCTGCCGTTGAGGGCGCGGCCACGCCTTCACCGCTTCCGGCCTGGGTGAATTCCGGCCCCAGGTCGCCCCGCTGCATTTGCGACAGTGTTCCCCCTTTCGCCGCTGAAGCGGCCGAAAGAACGGTCTGCTGCACCGGCAGCTGTTCGCGGTCCAGTATAAGCCTCTCATGCAGCCCCGGCACCATGGCGAGGATCCCGCCCGTGATACCGACGATATTCGCAGTGAACGGAAGTATCCGGCCGCCGTAGACCCCCGGCTCCTCGGGATGCGGGAAGTGGCCGTACATCGTGGCGCCGAAAGCCGGGATGCCCACGGCGGTGACGTTTTCCACGCGCTTACCCTTCGCATCCATCAGCGTAAGGTCGTCGGGATCCAGCTCGATGCCGTCCTGCGCCTTCCTATGGGGAATCGCGAGCCCCTTCTCGATCATCTTCGCCCAGAAGGGGTCGCGCGACTTGTCGTAGGTGACGGCGTTGCCAAGGCCCGCGATCACGACGTCGAATTCCAGCGTTTCCTTTGGCATGTTCCTCTGGAAGGAAGAATCCCAGTTGCGGGGCATGCCCCCGATCCCGTTGTCGCCGCCCGCCCTCTCGACGCGCGCGCGACGGGAGATCGCGGCCACGATTTTGCCGTTCTTTTCCGACATCCTTTCGCCGTCCTCCGCGGAGATAAATCCGGCTACGACCTCGAGCTGGCCGGATTTCCTGGCTTCCTCCATGATGCGCGTGTTCTCCGGCGTCGTGCCGACCCGGTGCGTGCCCAGCCATGTGGCATGGCGGTTGTATATATTGGCGCAGACGGAATCCGGCAGCGCGTTCCCGATGTCGGGAATGAAGCGTTCCCAGTATCCCAGCACTTCCTCGGGCGTATAACCGCGCTTCATCAGAACGCCGAATTCCCGGCGCATCGCCGTCACGACGTCCCTTTCGACGTCGTCGAGGGACTTGTTCTTTTCCTTGATTTGACGCGCCTGCGCGTTGACGACCCGCATGAAACGAGGAGGCGTTTTCTCCAGCTCGCGCTTCTTTTCCGGCCGCGGCTCTCCGACAAGAGAGTTCTTAAGATATTCTTCAACGGAAACCGCGCCATAACCGGCATGCTCCAGCCCGTTGCGCGAGATCATCGTGATCTTTCCCTTATAGCCGGACTGCAGAAGGCGCAGCGCCGCGTCATCCGCGCTCAAGCCCGTACCGATGATCAGGGCGTGCCCGGGCGGCTGCCCCAGCAGCTTGTCGTAGAAGGGTTTCGCGTTGGATGAATATATGTTTTCAAGGTACAAAGGGCTGTCGACAATGTCCTTGACGAATTCCGGCCGCAGGATTTCGCGCTGCCCGGTCGCAAGCACGACCTGCCCTGCCTCGATGGTCTGCATTTTATCCTTCATGCGCACCATCAGTTTCGGGCTCGGCCCCGTGACGTCCATGTCCAGAGCTTCGCCAATTTCCGTCGTCACCTTTGCCTTGCCACCCGCCTTTTCAAGAGCAAGATCGACGAGGCGCCCCAGGTAATCGCCGAAAAGCTGCCGCGGCGGGTTTTCAAGATACCCAAGTATGCGTTCTTTCTGCTGGCGGTCGTCCGCGTTGTTCGCAAGGCCGATAATGTAATCGGGGAAAGACGGGAATCCGGCCGGGATGTCATCCGCCATAAAGGGCGTGGCGCGCTTGGCCGACAGGTTCAGGCGGAACTGCTCGAAGTCGGCGGTTTTGCCATAGGCGACGCCGCCAAATTTTTGCTGGGGGTAGCGTTCGAGGATCGCGATATCGACGGGTTTGTCGGGCGTGATGTTCTTGTCGGCTGAGATCCTCAGCAGTTCCTGGACAAGGGTGACCGTACCGGCAAGGCCGCTGCCAACAATGACCAAATCATGGCGCTGATCTGCCTGCGTTTCCGCCAATTTGTCCTCATAATTAAAGGATATGCAGTTACGCATTATGGTATCAGAGACGCCTTAAGATAATGTTAAGCCGTCAGGGCGAAAACGCCCATTATATTGAATAGCTTAAGTGATTGCCTGTTACATTCCGGTCGGCGCAGGCGGAGCGGGCGGCGCCAGTTGTTCCGGTTCTTTTTTCTTCCGCAGCGCGCCGGGATGGTAGCGCAGGAAGCGTTCCGCATCCTCGTTGCCCTGCCCCAGGGCCTTTTCAAGGCGCTGCAGGGAATTGAAGCGGTGTTCCTTCGCGAAACGGAAACGGCCGATCTCGATCAGCAGCTGCAGCGGCAATGCGCCGATGGAGAGCAGCGCCTCGACCGTCGAGCGGGCGAAGCGGCTGCGGCTGCTTTTGGGCGTCTGGGGCTCGGGCCTGCCCACGTCCACCGTTTCAGTCAGCTTGTTCTTTGAATCGTTAGCGGGCTTCTGGCGCGGGCGCGGGGCAAACTTGCTGTCGAACAGGGAGATGGGCGTCATGAACGGGTCGCGCTTGCGTTCCTGCGCGGTCGCCTTGCTGTCGCCGGCGGCGGGCTGGTCGGGGAAAAAGCCGAAGGCCGACACTTTCGCCTGCGGCGCGAATTTCGAACCCTTCGCCTTGCCGTTCGCGATCAGGAAGGTGTTGTTCTGCTGGGGCGTGGCCGACATGACCGGCGGGGCAGCTTTCGCCGCTTTCAAATCCTGCGCGGCCATCTGCTGTGGCTCCTCGGGCTGTTCGTCTTCAAGCTCCATCTCCAGTTCGCGCTCGAGTTCGTCGAGATCCGAGAGATCGCTTTCCTGTTCCAGATTTCCGATACGGTTCAGCTGCATGCACGCCCTCATTTCGATAAAGGACATTTTATAGCAGATTCCCCGATAATTGAACATAAGAAATTGATAATCCGCTGATATGCCATGTTTTTTCTTTTCCCCACCCCTTCACTTCCCTTGACGAATGACAGGGTGTTGTATGACCATCAGGGGTGGCGGCGCCCAAGCCGCAAAGGATATGGGGGATATTTAAGACATGAATTACGTCCGCGTGGCTTCTTCCGCCCTCGTTTGCGGCATTATCGCGACCGTTCTGTTCCTGATTCCGCCGCTGATTTACGCGACGCCCTTCCTGGCCGAGGCCTTCGCCAGGAACCTGCAGGCGGCGGGGACGTTCACGGCGGTGCTGCTCTGGACGGCGATCTATTTCTTCTACCGCTACGCCTTTCCGCGCACCGAAAAATTCCTCGACAGCGTCATCACCCATGCGAGTCCTGCCCTGCACAACTGGTCGAAGACCGCGCCTTTAAAGTCCATCTATCCGGCTATCGTCATCCTGTCGGGCGCGACCCTGTTCCTCGAACTCGTGCTTATCCGCTGGCAGGCCAGCCTGTTCCCGGTCTTCGCGCTGTATAAAAACTTCACGCTGCTGGCCTGCTTCTGCGGGCTTGGCATCGGCTATGCGCTGGCGAAAAAGAACCCCCTGCTGCTTCCCGCCGCGCTGCCGCTGCTGGCGGTGACGCTGCTGGCGCTGACGGCCCTGCGCCACATGGGCGTGCCCGAAGTGCAGAACTTCCTGTTCCTCGTGCCCGTGCAGGAAGAAAAATCCGTGCTCGAGGTGCATGCCGCGAATACGATGTCGTGGGTCTTCTATAACCTGCCGCTCTACGGGCTGCTGGTCGGCGCGTTCATTTTGAACGTGCTGGTCATGATTCCGGTCGCGCAGTATTGCGGCCATGTGATGAACCGCGTGAATTCGCTGTCCGGCTACGGCTGCAACCTTCTGGGCAGCATTGCGGGCGTGGCGGGATTGTTTTTCTTCAGCTGGATGTGGACGGGGCCGGTCGTCTGGTTCGGCTTCAGCGCGGCGCTCGTGCTGTGGTACCAGCTGTCGGTTGCGGATGCGCGGCGCACCGGCATCGCGGCGGCGCTGGCCTGCGTTCTCATCACCGCCTGGCCCGTGGACCCGCTGATACAAAGCATCTATTCGCCCTACCAGCTGATCCAGAAGACCTCCAAGCCCGACGGATACATGGAGATTCTGGCGGCCGGCACCTACTATCAGAAGGTCTTCGACCTCTCGATGGACAATAAAAACCGCGACGGCGAGGACCTCAAGGGCGTCGTCGGCTATTACGAGCTGCCCTTCCGCACCGCGCCGTCGCTGGATCGCGTCGTCGTGGTGGGCGCGGGCTCCGGCAACGACGTGGCTGCCGCCGTGCGCTCGGGCGCGAAGAGGGCCGAAGCTGTTGAAATCGATCCCGCCATCATGGCGCTGGGCCGCATGAACCACCCCGAACATCCCTATGACGACCCGCATGTCAACCCTGTCACCGACGACGCGCGCACCTTCTTCCGCCGCTCGACGGATAAATTCGACGCTATCGTCTACGGCGTTCTGGACTCGCATATCCTGCTGTCGCACGGCTCCAACGTGCGGCTGGATTCATTCGTTTACACGAAAGAAGGCCTGACCGAAGCCTATAACCTGCTGAAAACAGGCGGTCTCATGAGCGTGTCCTTCGCGCTGCCCAACCTGCTGATGGGGCAGAAGATATTCCAGATGCTCTCCGATATGCCGGACGCCGGGAAACCCGTCGCCATCCTGACCGGGTATGACAACAAGAACACCTATACCTTCATGGTGCGCAGGAAGGCCGATGTGAAACTGCCGCAGGAATTTATGGACTCGCATTACCTCGTTGACCATACCGCCAAATTCGCGGCGCAGAAAAACGACAGCCTTGTCATCCCGACCGACGACTGGCCGTTCTTCTACATGGACGCCAAAATGTACCCGGCGACCTATGTCGTCTCGCTCGTGCTGGTCATGGCGCTTGCCCTGTTCATGGTGCGCGGTTTCCTGCCGGAGCAGAAATGGAACAAATCCCTGCTGCCGTTCTTCTTCCTGGGCGCCGGTTTCATGCTGGTGGAAACCAAGGCGATCACCGAACTGGGCCTGCTGTTCGGCAATACCTGGCAGGTCGTCGGCATCACGATTACCGGCGTGCTTGTCATGGCCTTCGCCGCCAACGTGCTGGTGTCCAAGATGCGGTTCAAGAAGGTGAACGTGCCATATGCGCTGCTGCTGGCCGCCATCGCGGCGGGCTATGTCCTGGCGACAAGCGGCGGCGTTGGGCACACGGGTTTTGGCGTGAAGCTGTTCATGATCGCGGCCCTCACCTGCCCCCTTCTCTTCTCGGGCATCGTCTTTTCGACCCTGCTGGCGGGCGCGGAAGACATCGCCTCCGTCCTTGCCTATAACCTGATGGGCGCGATGCTGGGGGGATTGCTGGAATATAACTCCATGCAGTTCGGCTTTGCGTTCCTGTACCTGCTGGCGCTGGGTTTATATGCGGCGGCGTGGATGACGACGAAGCACGGGCGGCATTGAATGCGGAGATCGCACAGGCGAAAACCCGCCTTTATTTGGCTATTTCCCTCCATTAACCGCCCCTTAAGAAAGTTTCCTTAATATACCATTATCTCGCCCCTTCGGGGGTTGAGTCGCATTTTTTAAGAGGTATATCATCATGGTTGCAAAAACCCCGTCCAGACAGCTCTCGCCAAATTTTTCAGCAGTGGCAGTCTATGATATGGACGACCATGACAGTTCGGCGCTGGCGAACTTCAAGCGGGTGGTCGCCCAGCTGTCCGGTGAAAAAAAAGAAGCCTTCTTCCTTAAGGATATGGATCAGCAGCTGACCGACGACTATCAGTATACGCCCGGCGCCCGCGCCGGGCTGGATATCCTCATGGGCAAGCATCCATCAGGTTTCCGGATGACGATGATCGAAGCGGAACATAAGGGCAAGACCGTCTATATGCCGGTTATCGACGATACGCTGCTGAACCGTACGCTGGTCGTCGGCCCTGCCAAAATCGCCGAAGGCAGCGCAGCGCCGGATATTCAGTACATTTCCGCCACATCCCCGAATGCCGTCAGGTCCATCAACGATTTTCTGGCGGGCGGCGCCTACGAGCGGGGAGTACGGGAAGAGCTTAACTCCGCCAGCGTCCAGAACCTGGTCGAAGACATTGTTCGAGCCATTGCTGTCGCGTCCAACGTCGGGCGTATCGTCAAGAAGGGCTCCACCGTGGGCTCCCTGCTCGTTCCCATCGCAAAGGGAGAAACGGAAGTAGCGGCCTATTCCGCCGCCGCAAAGACGAAGAAACCCGCGGCGCCGAAGAACGCCCCCCGTTCATAATCCGGGCGCATTCCTCTTCAGCCGGAGAGGCTTCTGAACCGTAACCGGCTCCTGCAGTTCGATGTGTCTATCGATGGCTTCCATCAAGGCTGAATTTTCGGCCATGCGCTGTGCATGTTGCTTCTGCCGCATTTCCGCGACGCGCCTGGCAAATTCGGGATAGGACAATTCTTCATCGAACAGGTGGTACTGCTTGTCCCCGTCGCGGCCTTCATAGGCCGGCCCGTCCTCGCGGTGGAGCTGACCGTGGCGGAACCAGACCTTGGTGCCGTCGAACCATTCGATCGCGGGACCGCCGTCGCGGTGACGCTTGCCGTCCCGGTGCCACTCACGGGTGCCGTCGGGCATAGTCGTCATTTCTGGATCATATTCTTCTGTCACAACATATTCCTTAAACGGCACGGGGCATGTACCGCTGTCCTGCTACTCTACCTTTGAATTGAACTTGATTATGGTATACTTGTGCTTGCCTATCGTCAAACAATCTTCATGATTTCATTGAAATAACTGGATTTTTAGTTCAATTCATTGCCTCCGTCCATGAATTCCGGTATACTTTATGTATATTCTTTCGGGGGTTAGCATGCAATTCAGGGACTTGATCGTAGGCACTGTGCTTGCCGGTTCGTCATTCATGGCGCCGGAGGCGAAAGCACAGCCGCCTGAAAAAACCGCCATCGAGCAGACAACGCAAAGCCCGCAGGAAAAAGTCATGCTGGGCGATTTTGATATCACCGACTATGCCGACTACATGAAAAAACGCGGCTTCGAGATCAACCTCGAGAGAAGCGGCATCGGCGCCTACAGCGGCACGACGGTGACGATGCTGGAAGTCATATCGACCAGGAAGGTCGATGGACGCGAGATCACCGTCTCCGATTATCTGGTCCACCGCATGGGCCGCGATTTTTCTAGGGATACGGACGGGCAGAAATACGACGCGGGCGACCTGGAATCCCGCGAGCTGACCGTGCGCGACGACCGCAAGACGGTCGAATACATCCTTGGCGTGGATTACGATCAGAAGGAAAAGCATTACGTCGGCCTTTCCAACGTCATCGGCACCGGCACGCGCGTGCTGCCTGCGGTTTCCGAGGCCGATGCCGGCATTCTCTTAGGCCGCATCGGCAGCGACCCTGCCTCCTTCATCAACGCCGAGCGCGCCGACATTCTCCTCAGCCGCCGCGACATGGACGGCGGCGGCAAAAACGCGCCGAAGCCCTGAACCGCCAATTCGAACTTAAACCTCAGTAAATAAATGATATTTTGAAACATTACCGAAAACCACCTTGACGGACGGACATGGATGTTTTATGACATCCTGGCAACAGACCCTTTATTCAAGAGAGTGCCCGCCATGTTCACCAACCGCATCGCCCAGCGCATCAAGGACTACTTCAACCTTCAGGCCACCGTCGCTTCGGATGAAAGCCGCTACGACTACGTTGTCGAAAGCGCGACCCCGTCCAGAACCATCGCGGAGAGCATCAAGGATTACTTCGACCTCTATTCGGATTATCGCGCGGCGGACAAGGTGGCGGTCGCCATCATGGCGCTGGCGAACACGGAAAAAGTGGCCAAAGGCTATTTCGACCCCACGACAATGACCGAAAACACCGGCTACAGCTACAAGGAAGGCGATTTCGAGGTGAAGCTGGAAAAGAACGGCCGTGTGCTGCTGAAGTGCGACGAAGCCTTCGCCGACAAGGTGCGCCAGCTTCCCTCCGTTGCTGCCGTGACCGCGCTCAAAAAGCCCGACGCCCCCGCATCGCAGCCCGACGCGCCGAAGCCTTAATCATCATCTGAAAGTACCCTCACCCATGCAGGTCCCCTTAACGGGGACCTGCATGGGTGAGGGTACTTCCCGGACCGAAATGCATTATTGCAACGGCATTGACGTCATTTGAACCGCAACGCAAAACCGCCTATGATGCCTGACCCCTAGCATCAGGCCCCCATGACCGCCGAACCCGAAGACACCAAAATGAAGATCTCCTTTACCGACGTGCTGCGCTTCGCGGCAGGGTATTGGGTGCGGCAGCCGGGAAAGCTGGCGGTGATACTTATCCTCGTGGTCACGGCGGCCATCATTGAAACCTATATACCCAACGCGCTGTCCAATTTCCTGGGCGCCATCCGCGAGGACAAGGACCATGATATCATTATCACCTGCCTTGCCATCTTCCTGGGCGCTTACGTCGCGCAGGCGGTGCTGTTCTGCATTTCGTATCTTTTCTACAATTCGTTTGAGACGCATATCTTCAAGGCGGTGCTGGATGACGCCTTCGCGCATATCTATAAACTGCCCGAAACCTTCTTCTCCAATACCTTCACCGGCGCGATTATCTCGAAAATCAACCGCGCGCGCACCAAGATCGAGACTTTCGAGGATCAGGTCATCCTGCGCATCATACCGACGGCCATCGTCCTGACCTTCACGACGGCGTTTCTGGCCCTGCGCTTCCCGATGCTGGCGGCGCTGATGGTCGCCTATCTTGTCCTGTTGTCCATCGTCAGCGCCTTCCTTGTGTTCAAGGTTTCCGGCCCGGCGCAGGGGGCCTATGCCGACGCGCAGGATGGCTTCGGCGCGCATCTGGCCGACAGCGTGGTCGGGATCCCGACGACGAAATCCTACGCGCAGGAAAAATACGAACTGACGCAGTTTTTCGACATCACCGGCGCCCTGCGAATCAAGAACGTGCGCGCCTATGTCATGGGCAATACGGCAGCCTTCATTCAAAGAATGTTATTATGCGGGATGCTGGCGCTGCTGCTGGGCGGCGGCACCTGGTACCTGTTCCAGGGCAAGGCCACGGTCGAAAGCATGGCCTATCTTGCCTTCGCCTATACCATCATGCAGTCATACATTCGCGAGCTCGGCGAGAATATCAAGAACCTGCTCACCGCCTCCTACGACCTTCACGCCATCATCCGCATCATGGCGGAGGAACCCGAAGTGCCCGCGCATCCGGAGCTGCCCGCGCTGAATATCCGCGACGGCGCGATTACGTTCGACAACATCAGCTTTACCTATCCCGGCAAGACATCGCCGATTTTCAAGGACCTTGCCGTCAGCATCCGCGCGGGCGAGCGTATCGCGCTTGTCGGCCATTCGGGCAGCGGCAAGACAAGTTTCGTGCGCCTGCTGCAGCTATTGTACCTGCCGCAGGAAGGTCGAATTCTTATCGACGGGCAGGATATCGCCAAAGGCTCGCGCCATTCGCTGCGCAGCGCGATTTCGCTGGTGCCGCAGGACCCCATCCTCTTTCACCGTTCTCTCAAGGAAAACATCGCCTACGCCAAGACAGCCGCCACGATGAATGAAATCCGCGAAGCCGCGCGCCTTGCGCATATCGACGAATTTATCGAAAGCCTGCCGCAGAAATACGAAACGCTGGTGGGCGAACGCGGCATCAAGCTCTCCGGCGGCGAGCGCCAGCGCATCGCCATCGCCCGCGCCATCCTCGCCGACCGGCCCATCCTTATCCTCGACGAAGCAACCAGCTCTCTCGATTCCGCAAGCGAGAAAGCGATTCAGGACGCGCTGCACACTCTCACCCACGGCCGCACCTCCATCATGATCGCGCATCGCCTCTCCACCATCCTCGATGCCGACCGCATTCTTGTCTTCGACAAGGGAAAAATCGTCGAAGAAGGCACCCACGCCGAACTCGTCGCGAATGACAACGGCATCTACGCCGGGTTCTTCAGGCTGCAGTCGGGCGGGTTTATTGTGGAGGATTGAGGGTGAGTATGCAGGTACCCGTTGTTATCCGGATACCTGCACACTGCGTAGTATCAGTAAACGATAGAGGAGCCGGAGCTTACCTCTTACCCTTCTTCTCGTCCTGACCAAGTACCGAAGCGGCGAGAGTTCTGACCTGCTTCAGCGTCGGTTTTTCGCCAGCAAGAACTCTGCCAGCAATGGACGAGGCTTTATTACCAGATTGCTTTTTGGCCATCTGTTACCTCATTGTTGAACCAGACCCGATGGAATCTGGAAATTAATGATTGACTAACCTAATGTCGGTTAGTATATAATGAGGAAGGAAGGGGCTTATGCCCCTGCCCCCTGCCCTCAGGATAACGAGGGCTGGCGATACCAAGCCATGAAACGTCCTCCTTTCTGAACAATCGGGTGAGTTTTGCGGACAGTATCACAACGAAGCCCCAGATGTCCGCATCTGGGGTTTTCGATTCTTGGCATCACGCTGAAGAATTTAAACTTTTTTCCAAACACCGTTTACCTCATCTAGCGTGACTTGCCTTTTTTCATGCCGCATCACGGAAAGAATTGAACTGCAGTGCTTAAGGTTTAGGTCTTTACCGAATTTTTCCTTCACCCTCTCGACCACCTGCGCAGTCTTCATACCAGCAGGTGCCTCACTCAACACTGACAGCACCTTCTGTCCATTTGTTGTGGTGTCAGGGCCCGCTTTCCGGACCTGTTTGGGGATTGCAATGCCACTGGCTGCAAGCATCCTGTCAATCATTTCCAGCTCAGCAGCAACCGCCGCCCTGCGGTCCAATAGCATTTTCTGTGTTTCGTTGCTCGTCATGATTTAGAGCATACCCAAGATGGATATACTGGTCAAGCATTGGGATTCATTATTTGGATTGCAAATTTTCAAATTTCAAATAATTCCTTGTTTTTACTGGATTATAATTAACTCACAGTAACCAAACGGCTGTATCCTATTGATACAAACCGGTCATATAAAGGCGGAGAATCAGGGGGTTTTTGTGGGGTTTGTTTGCTTGGGATGGTTACAATCGAGTCGACGCGGTAAGATGCATGCTGCACGGGATGATCACTAAAGTTTTTCAGCTAGTCATTGATATCCCAGCATAAATCCCATAAATATTGTCATTATGAAAAAGCAATGCTATGCTGGCCCGGCCGAATAGAAAGAATCCACAACCAAAAGACTTTTCCCATGACCCGAGACGATTTCAACCGCGCTGCCGCAGAGCAATTCTGCGTTTTCTCCGTTCACCTGAAGGATCGCGCCTTCGGCCAGAAAGACCCGCGCGACCGGGCCTGCACCTTCCACGCAGCGGTGGAAAACTGGATGGCGGCGCAGGACAGTAAAACGCAGAACGGCCTGCTTTCCTGCACCATCAGAGATTCAAACGTGACCATCATCGGCAACGTCCACACCATGGCGCTGATCGACGCGGCCTTCACGAAAGAAATCGGCTATGTAAGCGTTCGCAAATATGC
>SCTB01000131.1 GCA_004297545.1 Alphaproteobacteria bacterium | reverse complement strand
CCTGCACCGAAGCCGATTTATCGGCACGGTCGATGGAAGTCTTGGAATCCAGCGCATACGACACGAGGCGCTTGTCCCCCTGCCCGACGACGGGCAGCTGCGCGTCGCCCACAAAGCTGGTGCCTTTCAGCAGCTCGCTTTCCTCATAGAGCGTCAGCACGCCCGGCGGCAGCCCGGATTCACCATCATTTTTAATTTCAACGGCGGCCAGCGGATGCGTCGGATGCGTTTCCGGCTGGTAGAGCGACACGCGCTCCATCGGCACCTCGCGGGAAACGAAGGGCACCATCATCGACTGGCCGGATTTTAAATCAAAATGGTCGGGGAAGCGGAACAGCACCTGCGTCGTGGCTTCCGAGCTTTGCGCGGCGTTCGCAGCGGTGGCCAGATTAGCCATGCCGTTCGAGACCGGCGCAGAAGCCGGCACCGCCATATCTGCTGAAACGGATTCCATGGCCATACCGCCCATGACACCGGCCTCTGCGGGCGCCGCCATCGACTTCATCGGCGCGCCGCGACCCTTGCGATACATCATCCCCATGCGGCCGGGCGCGGGCGGCGGCGGTGCGTTGGAGCTTTCCTCCATCTCTGCCTGCATCTCCTGCGCATTCGCAACCGTGCCCTGATCGATGCGCGGCATCACCCGGCCGAAAACCTGCACCGGGATTTCCGGGCGGGTCACGTAATAGGATTGATACAGCTGCTGGCGGAAAGTGACGGGATTGCCGGAAACGAGAGTCAGGTCAACATTGTTCCAGTCGGAGGCCGTCATGTTCTCGACCACCGCCCAGCCCTGCAGCAGGCCTTTCTTCTCGCCCGCTTCGGGCACGACCATGCGATAGGCCGTCTTCCACAGGGGCGCATCGACGACATAGGAAAGCGTCACGTCGCGCTCGCCCTCGCCCAGCAGGTTGACCGTGAGCATGCGGCGTTCCGCCGTGCCGTTTTCGCGGATAGCCTCAAGCGCGCGCATGACTTCGTCCCGGATTTTCGCGTCGTCAAACGAGACGGATGACATATCTTCCATGATCGCGGTCTTGATGCCCTGATCGGTCATGATGCTGATGCGGTTGCGCGTGACTGTTTTGTCCTGGCCGAGTTCTTCCTGCTCCGGTATGACCTGCAGCAGCTTGCCGGTCGCTTTCAGGCTGGGGCCGGTCAGGCTGACCTGCGCGCCCTGATACGCGTTCAGCAATGTCATCGGGTTGTTCAGCTGTTCCTGCGTGAAGGGCAGGTCCTTGAACACCTGCGCCAGCGGCTGCTTGCCGGGCAGCGTCACGCCGCCGATGCGTCCGCGCTTGTCAAAAACAATGAGGCTTTTGAGGATGTCGTCCACCTGCTCGAAGCGCACGGGAAATTCAAGCTTGGCGTTGTTCGACACATGCGCGCGGTGCTCGAAATTCGCCAACCCGCTGGTCGAGAGAATGACGCTGTTGACCGGCATGTCTTCGGCGTAAGACGCCGCGCTATAGGCCAGCGCGCTGGTCATCATGAGGCAGGTCAGGATTCTTTTCATGGCAAATCTCCTTAAAAATATCGCAGGCGGCGATCCATCATCGCATTCCGCAGCTTAAAAAATTGTTATTATTTTAGGCCGGGGATGATGAATTTGACCAGCAGGTAGAAGGAGAGCAGGATTCGGTAAACCACATAGGGCATAAGGCCGAATCTGTTCAGCCATCTGATCAGCAGATAGATCGCGCCGAGCCCGAAGAAGAAGGTGAAAAACGCCGCCAGCATGCCTTCGTGCAGCATCACCGCGTCATGGGATTTATAGAGCTCCCAGAAACTTAAGGCAGCCGCCGCTGCCGTCGCCGGCATGCCGAGCAGGAAGGAAAAACGCGCCGCGTCGATGCGCCTGAAGTCCATAAACCGCGCCGCCGTCATCGTAATCCCCGAGCGGCTCACGCCCGGCATCATGGCCGCCAGCGCCTGGGCGCAGCCGATAATCATCGCCTGCCGGAGCGACATGCCCTCCACTCCCTCTTTTTCGGGATGCTTTTTGTCGGCATACCCCATAGCCAAGCCGAAAATCAGCGTCGTCGCCGCGATGACCGTGACGCTGCGAATGCCCTCGGGAATAAGCAGATGAACGATAAAACCCAGCGCCAGCGCCGGAAGGCTGGCGAGCGCGATGAAAATGCCGAGCCTGCGGGCCTGCCCCCGCTTCGGATCACGCCACTTCAGGAAGCCGAGAGCGATTTCCAGCACGTCTTGGCGGTAGTAAATAAGCGCCGCGAGCAGCGTGCCCAGATGCATGGCAGCGTCAATGATCTGCCCCTGATCCTTTTCGCCAAAGAACCGGGGCGCCAGCGCCAGATGGGCGCTGGAGCTGACGGGCAGGAATTCGGTGAGCCCCTGAATAGCTGATAAAACAAGGATATAGAGGTGCGACATTCCTTCTTATGGGGCCTCTGACGGGCGGAACGCAAGAGTGTAAATATTTTCCATATTCTGAAACTTGCCTATTTGCCGGGCAATGGTACAATCGCCTCGGGTGTAAGGAAACGGGAGGAAGCATTTCATGTCAGCAGGAAAACGATTTGGCGGCCTCACGCTGCGCTGCCTCGGTGCCGTCGGCATCGGCCTTGCCTTCGTCATCGTCATCACGGCCGGGCTGCTGGTCATGAGCGGCGAGAGCGAAACCGGCCCCTCCGCCCAGCTGGCGGCCTATACCCTGCAATTTCCAGAAGATGAGCAGATGCTCAAGGACCTCTCCGCCCAGATCGTGAAGGACGCGGAAATCGCATCGCAGGCCAAGGCCTATGCCGATATCGAGCCTGCCGCCGGCGATGTTCCCCCTCGGAAAAAACCCGACAGCGAATAAACGCCGCAGCGATGTCGCCGGAAGCCAAAGCTTTTTTCCAGGCGCTGCAATGGCCGCTCTGGTTCGCCATCATGGGCTTTGTCATGGCCATGCTGGGCCGCAGCCGGATGAAACGCAGACCGGGCGAAGCGACGAACGTCATGCGCTCCCCGAAACTGATGCTGATCCTCGGCATTATCTGCACGGTATTCTTCGTGGCTCTCGCGATACTGTCGCAGATATTCCCGGACAAGGATGCGTCCGGGCTTCCGGGCAAGCCGAACCCGGTCTACGCCTACTGGTTTCTGGGCTTCGCGTCGCTGGGGCTGCCGGTCATCGCTAATCATTTCCGGGAGCGCCACCGCATCGAGCCTGAGGAGCTGCATTACCGCACCTTGACCAAAGAAGGCGTCCTGTGGTGGCGCGGCGTCACGAAAATCCGCTATTCCGCCGCGATGAAGTGGTTCCGGCTCGAGGGCGCCAACGGCGAGGTCGTGCGCATCTCCGTCTCGCTGACCGGCCTGCCCGAATTCGCGCGCGTCGCGCTCGAGAAAATCCCGCCCGAAAGCTTCGACGCCTTCACGCGCAAAGTCCTCGCCGAAACCGCCGCCGGCAACCCGCCGTCGATGTGGCAATGATTTTTAAAGATACTTGTCCACCAGCACTTCCGCGATCTGCACGGCGTTGGTCGCCGCGCCCTTGCGCAGGTTGTCGGCGACGACCCACATCGACAGGCCGTGCTTGACGGTATCGTCGCGGCGGATGCGGCTGACATAGACGGGATCTTCGCCGGCAATTTCAGCCGGGGTGATGATGCCCTCTTCCGGGTCGGGCTTGTCGACGACGACGATGCCTTCGGCCTTCTGCAGCGCCTTGCGGGCCTGCGTCACCGTGATAGGCTTCTTGAATTCGACGTTGATGGCCTCGGAATGCCCGACGAAAACGGGCACACGCACGCAGGTCGCCGTCACCTCGATGTCGGGGTCGAGGATCTTGCGCGTCTCGACGCGCATCTTCCATTCTTCCTTGGTATAGCCGTCGTCCATGAAGATGTCGATCTGCGGGATGACGTTGAAGGAAATCTGCTTGGCGAAAACATTGCGGTCCGGCGCATCGCTGGAATAGAGCGCGCGCGTCTGATTGAACAGCTCGTCCATCGCTTCCTTGCCGGCACCGGAAACCGACTGGTATGTCGCGACGACGACGCGCTTGATGGGCGAGATGTCGTGCAGAGGTTTCAGCGCGACCACCATCTGGATGGTGGAGCAATTCGGGTTCGCGATGATGCCGCGCTTTTTGTAGAGCTTGATCGCTTCCGGGTTCACTTCCGGCACCACCAGCGGCACGTCCTTGTCCATGCGGAAACAAGACGAGTTATCGATGATGATAGAGCCCGCCTTCGTGGCGCCGGGCGCGAATTCTTTGGAAATCTTGGAGCCGGCGGAAGCCAGGACGATGTCGACGCCCTTGAAGCTGAATTTGTCGAGGCTCTGGACCTTCAGAGTATTGTCGTCGCCGAAAGAGATTTCCCGGCCGGCCGAACGCGGGCTCGCGACGGCGTACACTTCAGAGACCGGAAACTCGCGTGAGGAGAGGATGTTCAGCATCTCCCGCCCTACATTGCCCGTCGCGCCTACGACGGCGACTTTGTATGCCATGTCACACCTTTTCCCTTACCTTTTAAAGAATCGCCTTATTGCGCGACGATCACGTGGTAGTATACATATTTGTCGCCATTTTGCACACAGGCTCCCTGTTTGGGCGCGGCGCTGTAGGCATGAAAGCTGTAGGAATTCTTGCCCGCGCTGTCTTTCGATCCGCCGCCCTTGCCTTCCAGATTGACCGGGGGAATTTCAGGAAGCGGCTTGCTCAGCAAGCCCAGCGCCTCATTGATCTCCTCGCAGGCCTTGAGGGGCACGTTGTCGATATAGGCGATGGCGTCCTTGCCTTTAGGCCCGTCAGTGCCGATACCCGCGATAAAAAAGCCGCGGCCTTCCGGCGATATCCCTTTGAAATTCCATTCGATACCTGTACCCAGCGCCAGCTCCGGAGAACGATAGGCAAGGCCGAAGGAGGGGGAAAATACAGCGGCTTTTCCTTCCGCATCCGTGCTGAAATCGAGTTCGGACACGGAAACATCGCCGGTCAGCATCTTCTTGACGGCGGATTGGATGGCGGCAGGATAGGCCGCTACCCGTGCCGTGGTGCGAAGGCCGGCAGCAGTGCGACCGCCCGGCGTCGCCTGCGTCACGACATAGGCCAAGGCGGCAAACAGGGCAATCGCAATAAGAACGAGAAACAAAGCCTGACCGCGCTGATAGTAGAACGGATCCGCCCCTTGTCCCTGCATTCCGAATATCCCTTTATTTCAAAAAAACCCCGGCTGCGAAAACACCCGCAGTTACAAACTATTAACCCTACAGATAACACATTCTCCGCCGCCATTAAATCACGAAAGAACAGCCGCAGTATGGAATCATTATGAAAATATACGGTTCCGCCTGCGCTTCTGAAGAATATTTTCAAAGCGTACTTGGTCAGCTGCGCCGGAATCGTTATATAGTGATGCTCATGCAACCGGGAATCAGCAGGAAATGACGGCTGGCGAAAACACAGGCCCATTGAAGGGCATCCGCGTTTTTGACATGACCAGAATTTTAGCCGGGCCCAGCGCCACCCAGGTCCTGGGCGACCTCGGCGCCGACATCCTCAAAATCGAAAAACCGAACGAAGGCGACGACACCCGCAAATGGGGACCGCCCTTTGTTCAGGACAGGAATGGCGCGGATACGGCCGAGAGTTCTTATTACCTTTCCGCGAACCGCAACAAACGGTCATTGTCTCTGGATTTCACGAAGCCCGAAGGCCTTGCGGTCGCAAAAAAACTGATCGGAAAATGCGATATCCTGTTTGAGAATTACAAGCCCGGCACGCTCGATAAATACGGCCTTGGCTATGAACAGCTCAAAAAAGAATTCCCGCGCCTCATCTATTGTTCGCTGACCGGCTTCGGGCATTCCGGACCGTCGAAAAATCTGGGCGGATATGACTTCCTGATCCAGGGCCTGGGCGGCATCATGAGCCTGACCGGCCCCGCGGAGGGCGAGCCCTATAAAATCGCGGTCGCCTATACCGACCTGCTGACGGGCCTCTACGCGCTGAACGGCATCCTGGCGGCGCTGTACCATCGCGAGAAGACCGGCAAGGGCCAGTTCATCGACGTGGCGCTTCTGGATACGCAGGTAGCCGCCTTGTCTTATGCCGGGCAATATTACCTGACGACGGGAAAGACCCAGCCCCGCATGGGCAACGCGCATGCGACGATCGTCCCCTATGAGACATTCAGGGCGAAGGACGGCTATCTCATTCTTGCCATCGGCAACGACCGGCAGTTTGCGGACTTCTGCGCTGTTGCCGGCCGCCCGGAATTGAGCGCCGACCCGCGCTTTGCGAAAAACAGCTCCCGCGTGAAGAACCGCGCGGAGATCGTCGCCATCGTACGCGGCATCATCGCGGAACAGCCGCTGGCTTACTGGACCCGCAACCTTGAACAGCGCGGCGTTCCCTGCGGCCCGGTGAATACCGTCGACAAGGCCTTCGCCGACCCGCAGGTGCAGGCGCGCGGCATGGTTGTGGAAATGCCGCACCCGGCCGCGCCTGCGGCCATGAAACTTATCGCCAGCCCCCTGCGTTTTTCAGATACGCCTGTTTCCTACCGGCACGCGCCGCCGATGCTGGGGGAAGACACCGACGAAATTTTAACGACCGAACTCGCCATGACCGCCGCCGATATCTCAAACCTTCGCAATACAGGAGTTGTGTAACATGAACGCCCAGCCTCAAAGAACGCCCGTTTCCAAGCTCTCCATCCCGCACAAGCACCTCTTGTCGATTGAGGCCTTGAGCCGCGAAGATATCAACACCATCCTCGACCTTTCCGAATATTACGTCGTCCAGAACCGCCGCAAGTCCCAGACCAACGCGCTTCTCAAGGGTCTCGTGCTCGTCAACCTCTTCCTCGAGAATTCGACGCGCACGCGCCTGTCGTTCGAGATGGCGGCCAAGCGCCTGGGCGCCGACGTCATCAACATGACGGTCGAAGGCTCCAGCATCAAGAAGGGCGAAAGCTTCATCGACACGCTGAAGACCCTCAACGCGATGCGCCCGGACCTCTTCGTCATCCGCGCCGGTGAAGAAGGCTCGGCGGAAAAAGCCTCCAACATCCTTGAATGCCCCGTTCTGAACGCTGGCGACGGCACACGGGAGCACCCGACGCAGGCGCTGCTCGACGCGCTGACGCTGCGCCGCCACTTCGGCAGGCTCGAGGGCCTCAACGTCGCGATATGCGGCGACATCCTGCACAGCCGCGTCGCGCATTCGAACCTGCACCTGTTCAAGAAAATGGGCGTGAACGTGAAATGCGTGGGCCCCACCGAACTCATGCCCCTGGCCGCCGGCGGCACGCAGGACATGAAAGCGGGCTTAAGCGGCGCGGATGCCATCATGGTGCTGCGCATCCAGAAGGAGCGCATGCAGAAAGCCCTGTCGCTGACCGAAGTGCAGTACTTCAAGACCTTTGGCCTGACGGCAGAGCGCCTCGCCTTCGCGAAGGAAGGCGCGGTCATCCTGCACCCCGGCCCCATGAACCGCGACGTAGAGATCGACGCGGAGATCGCGGACGATCCGAAGCGCAGTCTCATCACCACGCAGGTGGAAATGGGCGTGGCGGTCCGCATGGCCTGCCTCGACCTGCTGACGCGCAGCGCGCGGTAAAACGCCCGCTTGAAAAACGACCCGCTGCTCGACCGCTGGATGGAACTGTGGCGGCGCCTCGGCGCGAAAGCGCCAGGGCTGGCGGAGACGGGCATTTCCGTTATTTCCGCTTATGAGGGCAGCGGACGTTTTTATCATACGCGCAAGCACCTTGAAGACGTGTTGCAGAAACTCGACTGGGCAAAGGGGGCGCTGGAAGCCGCCGGAGACCTGGCGGATGTCCCGGCGCATGAACGGCCTGTTCTGTTCGACACGATCGAGCTGGCGCTCTGGTATCACGATGCCGTGTATGACGCGAAGGAATACGACAACGAATTGAAAAGCCGCAACCTGTTCCTCGGCAACGCCGCGAAGAACGGGCTGCCGGATCATATCATGCGGGAAACGGCGATGCTGATCGACGTGACGGCGAAGCACAAGAATGCCCGCAAGCTGGATGAGTGTATCCTGTGCGATTGCGACCTCGCCATCCTTGGCGCGCCGAAGGCGGAATTCGATGCCTACGACGCCGGCATACGGAAGGAATATGCGCATGTGCCGGCGCACGAATACGAAAATGCCCGGCGCCGGGTGCTCGCGGGCTTTCTGCGGCAGGGGAAACCCTTCAAAACCAAGGCTTTTCAGCAGGAATTTGGGGCGCGCGCCCGCTGGAACCTCCGGCGACGGGCAATGCCGGCGCGCGCCTGGCTGGAATCGCTGTTCTGCCCTCCGCCGGCGTGATTTTGCCAGCCGCTTGCGGATGCGGTATAATAGAGAAAGCCGCCATCTTTTTTTTATGAGCCGCCAGCCGGCTTTTTAAAGGAGCATCATGAAAAAAGCCATCGTCGCCGCGGGCCTTTGCGCCGCTATCGCCTTCAGCGCGCCCCACGCCGGCGCCCAGGGGTTCCAACCCGCCCCCGTGCAGCCGGAAAGCGGCCAGCCCCCCGCGGATGCCAGCAACCCGTCGATGTTCAATACGCAGCAGCTCCAGCAGCAGCTTCTTGAACAGGCAAAGCAGCAATTCATGAACATGACGCCTGAAGAGCGTCAGCAGCTTCTCGACCAGGCGCGCCAGCACGTGGATGCCATGACGCCGGAGCAGCGCATGCAGCTTCTGGAGCAGGCAAAGCAGCAGATGGACAGCATCAGCCCGGAACAGCGCCAGCAGATGATCGAGGAAGCCAAGCAAAAATTTGAAGCGCTCTCTCCCGAAGAGCAGGAACAGATGAAACGGCAGGCGCAGGAGCAAATCGGGAAGCTTTCACCCGAGGAGCGCACGAAAATCATGAACACCTGGGGCGGTCAGGAGCAGCAGCAGCCGCAGGGCAACGAACCGCCGCCGGACCAGGAAGCCCAGCCCGCGCCGCAGTAATTATCTGCAAAAACGGGCTATTGCCCCCAATCCCAGAATCGGCCATTATCCGCAGCAACAGGAACAAAAGGTGAATACCCATGTCCTTTTTGCTGACAGACCCGACGCATCCGCTTCCCCTCGTGCTCGTCGCCGCCGTGGGCGGATATTTGAGCGGCAGCGTGCCTTACGGACTTCTCTTAAGCAAGATGGCGGGCGCGGGAGATATCCGCAAGTCGGGCTCCGGCAATATCGGGGCCACGAATGTGCTGCGCGTGGTGGGCAAGAAGGTCGCGGCGGCGACGCTGGTGCTGGATGCCTTGAAAGGCTTCGTGCCGGTCGCGGTGGCGGGCGCCTTCCATCAGGATTATGCGATACTGGCCGCCTTCGGCGCGTTCTTCGGGCATCTTTTCCCGGTCTGGCTGAAGTTCAAGGGCGGCAAGGGCGTGGCGACGGCGCTCGGCGTATGTTTTGGTTTCTCCTGGATGCTGGGCGCCTCGCTGTGCGGCATCTGGCTGTTTATGGCGGGCGTTACGCAATATTCGTCGCTGTCGGCGCTGACCGCCTTTGGCCTGGCGCCGATGATTGCGCTGCGCCTGACCAGCGCGGATAATCCTCAAGGAGCCCTGCAGCTGACAGCCGTCGTCTTTATCATCACCGTCATCGTCTGGATGCGCCACCACGAGAACATCAAGCGCCTGTTCAAGGGCACGGAAAGCAAGATCAGCTTCAGTAAAAAATCCTCCGACAAGAAAGAAGGCGCTGCATGAGCCCGCTGGCGGACAGGGAAAAGCTTGCCTGGCTTCGGCTGATCCGCACGGAGAACGTCGGTCCCATCACGTTCTACAAGCTCATCGACCGTTTCGGCTCCGCCGAAAGAGCCATTGAGGCGCTGCCCGAGCTGGCGAAACGCGGGGGCCGCGGGGACGCGCTGAAGGTCGTGCCGCGCGCTGAGGCGGAAAAAGAAATCGACGCCGTCAAAAAAATCGGCGCGCAGCTCATCGCAAGGGGCGAGCCGGATTACCCCAAGTGGCTGGCGCAGGTTGAAGACGCGCCGCCCATCATTACGGTGATAGGCCATGCCGGCCTGCTGAACAAGCCCTCACTCGGCGTTGTCGGCGCGCGCAATGCCTCGCTGACCGGCTGCAGGATTGCGGAAGATTTCTCCGGCAAGACGGGCGAAGCGGGCTACGTCATTGTCTCCGGCCTTGCGCGCGGCATCGACAGCGCGGCGCACAAGGCGACTCTGAAAACCGGGACCGTCGCCGTCGTGGCGGGCGGCATCGACGTGATTTACCCGCCGGAGAACGAAGGCCTCTACCGCAAGATCTGCGAGCAGGGCGCGGTCGTGGCCGAAAGCCCGGTCGGCACCGAGCCGCTGGCGCGCCACTTTCCGCGCCGCAACCGCATCATCTCGGGCCTAAGCCTGGGCGTGCTGGTGGTGGAAGCAGCCGCGCGCTCCGGTTCCCTCATCACGGCGCGCATGGCGGCGGAGCAGAACCGCGAAGTCTTCGCCGTGCCGGGCTCCCCGCTCGACCCCCGCGCGGAGGGGACGAACAGCCTGATCCGCGACGGTGCGCATATGGCGACACGTGCGGAGGACATCATTCAAGTGCTCAAAGGCCTGCGCATCGAGCCGCTGAAGGAACCTTCGGGCCGGGACTGGAAAGCGGGCGGCGGTTTGCTGCCGCCGCCGGAGACGCCGGCGAATCAATCGCTGCGTAACCGGATTCTGGAAAATTTGAGCCCGGTTCCCGTCGAAATGGATGAGCTTGTCCGCTCCCTGGATGCGCCGATTCCAGAGGTTTTAACCATTATTCTGGAATTAGAGCTTGCAGGACGTATTGAACGCCAGCCCGGAAATAGAGTAAACCTGATCTGAGAAACCGTTATCGACACATATATATTTATATAGTGTCGCCAGATCAGGAATAGGAAATGTCGAATAATCTCGTCATCGTCGAGTCCCCGGCCAAGGCCAAGACCATCAATAAATACCTTGGCGCCGACTACAGCGTGGTCGCCAGTTTCGGCCATGTGAGGGACTTGCCGGCCAAGAACGGCTCGGTCGACCCCGCGCAGAATTTCGCGATGCAGTGGGAAATCGGCGAGCGCTCGCACAAGCCCTTGGGCGAAATCCTGACCCGCGCGAAAAAAGCCACTACCGTCTATCTCGCGACCGACCCGGACCGCGAGGGGGAAGCCATTTCCTGGCACGTCAGCGAATACCTGAAGGAAAAACACGTCGCGGACAAGGTGAAGATCCGCCGCGTCACCTTCAACGAGATTACAAAATCGGCGGTGAAGGAAGCCTTCACCCACGCCCGCGATATCGACCATAACCTTGTCGACGCCTATCTGGCGCGCCGCGCGCTCGATTATCTTGTGGGCTTTACGCTGTCGCCCGTGCTGTGGCGCAAGCTGCCGGGCTCGCGCTCCGCGGGCCGCGTGCAGTCGGTCGCGCTGCGTCTCATCTGCGAGCGCGAGGCGGAAATCGAAATTTTCAAGGCCGAGGAGTACTGGTCCATCGAAGCCCTCCTGCAGACAAAGGAAGGCAAGAGCTTCACCTCGCGCCTCTCCGCGCTCGACGGCAAGAAAATCGAGAAGATGACCATCAACTCGAAGGACA
>SCTB01000130.1 GCA_004297545.1 Alphaproteobacteria bacterium | reverse complement strand
TTTTAAAGTCAAAATATTTGGCCGTCGCCCTCCGCCAAGTAATTCCGTTTAAAAACAGCATGTTAGCCTGACCTCTCTACCACCCGTGCGTAAACTGAATGATCCCTGAATACCACCGAAACAGCGGTGCATTCTTCATGCGGTCCGGTGCCTGTGTTCCTTTTCGCTGAGCTCGGGCAGGTACGCAGGCCGCGCCAGTTCCGGATGCTGTTTCTGATCGAGAATGCGGATGGCGAAATGCATCCAGGTCAGGGCTGTCGCCACAAGCGCGAACAGCAGCATGAAGCAGCTCGTCCATATATGCGTCAGGTCATTGAGCGCGCCGAAAGCGATCGGCAGGATGAAACCGCCAAGTCCGCCTATCATCCCGACAAGGCCTCCGACGGCGCCGACATGGCCTGCGTAATATACGGGAATATGCTTGAAGACGGCCGCCTTGCCCAGCGACATGAAAAAGCCCAGCACGAAAATGAGGAACATAAAAACCGGCAGACCCATTTCCAGCGTAAACTCTATGTCACGGTCAATACCTCTCACGACGTAATGAGTGGGGGGATAGGACAGCAGGAAGGTGCATATGACGGACATGATGAAGGTCCAGTACATGACGCGCCGCGCCCCGTAACGGTCAGACAGCCATCCGCCCAGGACACGGAACAGGCTGCCCGGTATCGAATAGAATGCGGCGATCATGCCCGCTTGCTTGATGTCAAGGCCGTAAACGCCCACCAGATATTGCGGCAACCAGAGGGCAAGCGCCACAAATGCGCCGAACACGAAAAAGTAATACAGGGAGAAACGCCAGACCTGCAGGTTCTTCAGCGGCTCGAGCTGCAACAGCGTGCCTTTTGCATGTTTGTGATTGCGGCGTCTTTCGATAAGATCCGGATCGTCATCCGTCGTGAACCAGAAGATAGCCGCCATGACCACGAGCGCGACAGCCCAGATTTGCGCCACCGCCTGCCACCCCATGGCGACCATAACGAACGGCGCCAGGAATTTCGTCACCGCGGCGCCGACGTTGCCTGCGCCGAAGATACCGAGCGCCATCCCCTGGCGTTCCTTCGGATACCATTTGGAAACATAGGCGACGCCAACTGCGAAAGAGCCTCCGGCGATTCCCACGCCGAGAGCCGCAAGCAGGAACTGCGGGTAGGTTTCCGCATAGGTCAGCAGCCACGTTGCAACCGCAGCCAGCAGCATGACAACCACATTGATAACACGCCCACCGAACTGGTCCGTCCATATCCCGAGAAAAATCCGGATGAGGGAACCCGTCAATATCGGCGTTCCCGCCAGCAACCCGAACTGCGTTTCATTCAGGCCCAGGTTCTGTTTTATCTGGACGCCGATGATCGAGAAGATCGTCCAGACCGCAAAGCACACGGTGAAGGATACCGTGCTGGCCGCGAGTGCGCGCGTTTCACCGTGACCACCCGTTTTGTGATTGAGACCAGTCGCCATTTTTTCCCCTCTTTTCTCAGGTTTTTTGATTCCTGAATTTACGTTGGCGTTCCTGTCTATAATTTCTCATACATACGGCGAAAATTACTTGATTTTGGTCAAGCATTCAAAAAGGGGGCAATGAGCTGAAAAACGACAGGTTTATCTGTAGATTTCAATTACATCCCCCGCCGCGTTCAATGAATCGTCTTCCGGCAGGACAGCCCAGACATCCGACTTCAGAAACGGGCTGACCATGAAAGACTGCTGGTCACGCAGGATTTTCACCTCGTTCGCGCCATCCTTGCTGTTGCCGAGCTGCGCCCGGAGAAAGAAACGCAAATCTGCTTTCTTCTTTTTGTAATCTTCGGAAAGCCTGGCATAGCCCGGAACCTCGGGCTCAAGCCCCTGCAGCGCGCGCAAAAGGGGATAGACAAAGAATCTGAGCCCCACCGCCGTCGAGACCGGGTTGCCGGGAAGCCCAAACAGGAACGGCCCGCCATTCGGCAGCTTTGCAAACAACACAGGCTTGCCGGGGCGAATGGCCACTTTATGAAAGAATATTTCAGCGCCGATTTCCCTCAGCACCGAGGGCACAAAGTCGTGGACACCGGCTGAAACAGCGCCGGTCGACACGATAATATCGCAGCCGTCGCCGGCGGCTTTGAGCAGTTTCGAGCGGTACAGGGGCGCATCATCCGCCACGGTGCCCAGAAATTCCAGTTTCATGCCCATTTGCGGCAAAACGGCGCGCAAATATGGTCCGGTTGAGTTATAGATCTGCCCCGCGCCCAGCCCGGCCGACAGGTCGTCCACAACCTCGAGCCCGGTCGAGATCAGCGCAGCCCTGGGTCGCCGCAAAACCTCGACGGCGGGAATCCCCAGGGTTGCTAGCGCCAATACATGTCCGGGTTGCAGAGTCATTCCCGGTTCGAGGACGCGGTCGCCTACGGCAAAGTCGTGTCCTGCAAGCCGTATATTGTCGCCTTTTGCAGCCGGGGACCTGATGATAATGCGGCCGGTCTTGTCTTTTTCGGTTTTCTCAACCGGCACGACAGTGTCGCAGCCCGGCGGAACGGGTGCGCCGGTCATGATTTCATAGCATTGCCCCTTGGCGGGCGTGCGGCTTGCCATCTCCCCGCCTGCGGCGATATGGCCGATCATTTCCAGCACGACGGGATTGTCATTCACAGCGGCCATGACGTCTTCCGCCCTTAAGGCAAAACCGTCCATAGCGGAGTTGTCGAAGGGCTGATTGGCCATCGGCGCGCGGACTTCCGCCGCACAGATACGACCGGAAATCTCCTCAACCGGGACAGTCTCCGTATCAAGGCGGGACTTCCCCCCTTGAGCCCGGATCATGGATAATGCTTCTACGTAGGAAATCATCGCTATTCCGCCATCCTTTCGCGCCGTTGAACAACCAGCCTGCGCAAGGCCTCGCAAACGATGCCCGCCGCCAGCACCATCAGCATATCCTGCGTCAGGAGCGCCGTGACGCCCATGATGACAAGAGCCAGCCTGAATCCGGCGTTCTTCCAGCTGGCTGCCGCCAGGCCAAGGTGGAACCAGCCTGTCGCCACCAGCAGGGCGGACATCAGCAGCTTCGGATAGGCCGGTATCACCGGCACAGACAGCAGCTGCGAGGCGAGCGCAAGGCTGAGCAATGTTCCGCCAATCACCAGGTTCATGCGCCAGCTGCGGGCGCCGCCCTTGACGTGCGCGGTCACGCCGCCGGCGCCGTGGCAAAAGGGCAGGCCCCCCAGCGGCGCGACGAGGATATTCCCGATGCCGATGGAGCGCAGCAGACGTGCAGGCGTGACCCGGGAGGCCGCGTCACCGAAGTACCGCTGCGCCACGTCATGCGTGCCGATGACGGAATTGACGAGCGTCAGAGCCAGCTGCGGCAGCGTCAGCGCCAGAATGACGTTGATATGGATGACCGGATTGGCTACCGTCCGCGCCGGGGCGTCATGGCCCGTCACGGCGCCGTATATTCCGGCCAGCAGGCCCGCCGTCGCGATCCACCCCATGATAGGCCGGTCTGTCCACAGGGAAAGAGCGATGGTCGCGCCAGCCATGCAAATGAAAACAACTGTCATGATATCCGGCCCGGAAATGCCGCCCTGGACGCCTTTGGCCATCAGCATGATTCCCAGCGCCAGCTGCAGCCCGTGCACCAGGCGCCGGGGCACCAGCGCCGAGAGCCTGTTTGCGCCGCAGAAAGACAGTGCGAGACATGCGATGCCGACCGCAAACCCGCTCCAGCCCACTTCCGCCGCGCTCGCCCCCATCGCGAGAGCAGCGACGACGACGGATTTCAAAGGCTGGACGGACATCGGCACGCGAAAGACAAGCCCGGCGGCGATATAGGCGGCGCCCGCCGTCGCCAGCAGCACCGCGCCATTCATGCCAGTTTGCAACGCCAATGCCGCAAGCAGCGGAAACAGAACCGCTCCGTCCGCAAACGCGCCGGTCATATCGCCGATAGGGTACTTTTTCAGTCCGGATTTGATCATTCTCATAATTCTATAACATACTATTTATGCGGTTCATTCCTTGACTGCCGTCAAGCATCACTAATCAGTGCAAATTTGACCCAGGTCAAAGCCCCGGGAAGCCCCTGATATTAGGGTATCGTCATCATGATGGCAATCGCACGGCAGCCCCGAAAAGTACAGGTATCGGCAAGGTCACTACAGGATCTGCCGCTATTCCTGCTGGCGCCGCTGCCGCTCTTTCCCCTGCAACCGGTATTGCAGCGGCTGGTGGGCAGCGTGGCGCGGCGGCGTCCTGAGTTTTTTGAGCGCCTGAGCCATCATAAAGACAAGAGGTATCTGATAACCCCTACGAATCTGCCTTTTGATTTCCTGCTGTGCCCCAATCCCGCGCGGCCAAGCCTGAAGGCCTGCCGCCGCGCTCACCTGCCGGCGTATGACGCGCGGATCAGCGGCACTTTCCTGACCCTGCTCGACATGCTCGACGGGCGTCTCGACGGCGATGCCCTTTTTTTCAGCCGCGACCTCGTGATCGAAGGGGACGTCGAGGCGGTCGTCGTGCTGCGCAATGCGCTTGACGACCTGGAGGGAAGCGTCGCCGACGACATTACCCGGCCGTTCGGCGCGCCTGCGAAAGCGGCTCTCGCCGCATTGAGGAGAATCAGGAGTCACAGACATGACAACCCCTAAAATGACCCGGCCCGAGCTTGTCTGCCCGGCGGGAACGCCCGCCGCGCTGCGCACGGCGGTCGATGCTGGAGCCGATGCGGTTTACTGCGGCTTTCAGAACGCCACCAACGCCCGCAATTTCGCCGGCCTGAACTTTACGGTCGCGGAACTGGGGAAAAGCATCGGATATGCCCACGCGCATGGCGTGAAAGTGCTGCTGGCGCTCAATACTTTTCCGCCCGCAGGCCAGACGGACCTGTGGAAAAAAGCCGTCGAGGACGGCGTGTGCCTCGGCGCCGACGCCTTTATCGTCGCGGATATCGGCGTGGCTGGCTACGTGGCGACCCGGCATCCGAAGCAGCGCTTGCACCTGTCCGTGCAGGCGGGCGCTTCGTCGCCCGAAGCGATAAAATTTTATTGCCGGGAGTTCAACATTAAACGCGTTGTGCTGCCGCGTATCCTCACCGTCGCCGAAATCAGGGCCGTGCATGATGAAATCCCCTGCGAAATCGAGGCGTTCATCTTCGGCAATATCGGCATGATGGCGGAAGGCCGCTGCAGCCTGACCAACTACGTCACCGGCAGCTCCACCAACATGGATGGCGTCTGTTCTCCCGCCCATGCCGTCAAATACGAAGAAGACAAAGACCGCACGCTCACCACCAAGCTGGGAGATGTCGTCATCGACCGCTTCCCCTGCGGGGAGAACGCCGGATACCCGACAATCTGCAAAGGCCGTTACCTCGCCGCCGGGCGCAGGGATGGCTATTACGCCTTCGAAGAGCCGGTCAGCCTGAACCTTACCGCGCTTTTGCCCGACCTGATGAAGGCGGGCGTCACTGCGCTCAAAATCGAAGGGCGCCAGCGCTCCCGCGCCTATGTGCAGGCCGTGGTGTCCGCCTTCCGGTCGACTGTCGACGATTACATGAAAGGTTTTTCCCCTGGGTTGACGGACCTGCTCTCCCTCACCGAAGGGCATCGCGAAACGCAGGGCGCCTTCCGCAGCAAGGTATGGAGATGACCATGGCGACGACGGCAAAGCAGGAACTGACGTTGGGCCCCATCCTCTTCCACTGGCCCGAGGACAGGTGGCGCGATTTTTATTTCCGCATCGCGGATGAAGCACCGGTCGACACGGTTTACATTGGCGAGGTCGTCTGCTCGAAACGGGCGCCGTTCTACGAGCCCCTCTACCCGGACGTGGCCAAGCGGCTGCAGAAGGGCGGAAAGAAAGTCGTTTTTTCCACGCTCGCCGAAGTCACGGTGAAACTGGACCGCAGAACAGTCGAAAACCTCTGCGTCGTTCAGGACACATTAGTTGAAGCAAATGATGCTTCAGCTCTCTGGCATCTTTCAGGAAGGCCTCATTCGATCGGGCAGATGATGAATGTCTATAGCGAGGACACGCTGGCATTCCTTGCCGCGAAGGGCGCGCGCCACTTCTGTCTGCCCGCGGAGTTGCCTGGCGAGGCCATCGCGACGCTGGGCGCAAAGGCAAAAGACCTCGGCGTGACGCTGGAAGTGCAGGTTTACGGGCGCATTCCGCTGGCCCTGTCGGCGCGGTGCTACCATGCGCGGGCGCATGGCCGGACGAAAGACAGCTGCCAGTTCGTCTGCGAGCAGGATCCGAACGGCATGACGCTGAAGACACTGACGGGGAAACCATTTCTTGCCATCAACGGCATCCAGACTCTTTCATACACCTGCCTGAACCTCGTGCAGGAGCTCTCCGAACTGGCGGGCATGGGAGTAAATTCGTTCCGGCTTTCTCCGCATACCCACGACATGGTCAGGGTGGCTGCGATATTCCGCGACACGCTGGATGGAAAGGTCACGGCTAAAGGCGCTGCGGTCCAGCTGGAAAAGCTGGCGGGCATGCCGTTCTCGAATGGCTTTTATCACAAGACGGAAGGCTGTCGCTGGGTAGAAGCCGAAAAGCGCCGCGCCTGAGCGTCCCGGCTTCAGGCCGCCGCCTGCCGCTGCATGCCGGACCGCAAGGCCGCGACATATTGTTTCAGCGTCGTCGACACTTCGCCGCGGGGGAGAACCGCCTCGATCATCTGGAATCTGCCGCGGCGGCCAAATGCCGTTTTCAGGTACGTCGCAAGTTCTCCGGGCGTCGCCGCCCGGTAACCGACTCCTCCCAGCATCTCCGCCAGGGCCGCATACGAAATATTGTCCCGCAGGACATAGCCAGCCTGCGGATCCATCTGTTTCAGCATCCCCCAGCCGCCGTTATTCAGCACCAGCACGACGGGATCGAGGCCGCTGCGCGCGCAGTTGAGCAGCTCCCAGCCTGTCATCTGGAACCCGCCGTCGCCCACGATAATAAGCGGGCGCTCGCCGGTCGCCGCCTGCACACCGAGCCCGGCGGGCACGCCGAAACCCATCGTGGCGTAATAGCCGGACGCCAGCAGCGGAACATCGCGGACGCCCATCGAGATAAACAGGCAATCCCCGACATCGACCGCCAATGGCATTCTGGGCGCATTTTCAAGCTGGGCATTGATGATGCCCGCGATGTCATCGGCAACCAGGGGCCGCGCGCCTTCCAGCATTGGCGTTTTTGCCGCCGCAGAAATCGGCAGGCGCGGGCGCTCCCCGACCCTGGCGGGTAAAATTTTCTGCAGCGCGTATATGAGAGAAGCAAGGCCGACATTCTCGAATTTCCGACCGCCGGCATGGGTGCAGCCTTCGTTCATCCTGACCGCATTCGCCAGATCGATTTTCTTGCCGGCCATGCCAAGGTTGGTGTCGCAGGCAATCACGCCCAGCATCAGGAGGCAGTCCGCGTTTTCGATGATATCGCTGAGGACGGGATCTCCCGCAGCTCCCAAATAGGTTCCGAGGCATGCCGTTCCCCGGCCGGCGAACATTCCCTTGCCCATGAAGGTCGTCATGAGCGGGATTCCGGCCTGTTCCGCCAGAGCCGCGACGGCCTCCTCGAGGCCGAACCTGCGAACTTCCACATCGGCGAGGATTGCGGGCTTCTTGGCGCCGGCGAGCAGACGGCCAATTGTCCGGGCGCAGTCTTGCGCTGCAGTCTCGTCATAACTCTCGGATTGGCGCAGCTGCGGCGTCTGGCAGGCGGCCTGCACGACATTTCTGGGCAGTTCGATATAGACGGGACGGGAATGGCGAAGAGCGGCGCGCAGGACGCGGGCGATTTCCTTCGGCGCCTTCGCCGGGTCGTCAATCACCGTCCTAGCGCAGGTCAATTCCTCAAAGATACGCAGCTGGCTGCCGGATTGCCGGATCTGGTGATGCAGCAGCAGCCCCTGATCGTGTTCATTGGTTCCGGGAGCGCCGGAAATGATGACCAGCGGGGAGCGCTCCGCCCAGGCGCAGGCGGCCGCATTGACCATGCTGAGGGCCCCTGCGCCGTAGGTAACGACGGCGACGCCGACGCCCGCGCCATACCTGGCTGCGGCATCGGCGGCGTAGCCTACCGCCGGCTCGTGACTGAATGTGTAAAGCGGCAGGATGCGGCTTTTCTCGATGATTTCGAAGAAAGGCAGCACGTAATCTCCCGGAATCCCGAAAAGAGCCCTGGCGCCGGCTTCCTTCAGGGCATGCAGCAACGCTTCGCCCA
>SCTB01000129.1 GCA_004297545.1 Alphaproteobacteria bacterium | reverse complement strand
CATCGTCGTCAAGACCTGGCCCTGCGATGACCGCGGGCTCTGCGCGTCGTTCCAGTCCATCAACGAGAAAGACTCCAAGACCCGCGAGCTGATGGCGCAGCTGAAAGGCTACGGCAAGCCGTCGGAATGGGGTTTCGGCTATGACCCCGACCCCGACCGCGTGCAGGACTGGGAGATGACCAGCTATTGCGGCTATGAACCCGATGCGAAGCTCACGAAGCAGGACGATGGCAGCTGGGACGGCACCATCAGAAGCCCCTTCAACTATCAGAGCTACGGCCTCTCCGTGCGCCAGATGGATGACGGCAAGCTGAAAGTGTCCGGCTATTTCACGTCCTTCCCGCTGTTCTGGGTTTCGGAGGAAGCCGAGCGCGTGCCCAACCCGCCGCCCGCCTGCGCGCCGACATGGCCGTCATTCCCGAATTTCTAGGCTAGTGCTTCGGCGGCAATGACGCGCAGACAGATTTCAATGCGTCCTTGAGGGCGTTGACCCGCCTTTCCTGCCAGAGATCGCTATAGAGGTTTTCCTCGACCGTTTTCGGGTTGCAATACTCTTCCCGCCTTCCTTTCAGCAGCAGCGTCATCGCGTCTTCCATCCGGCCGGCCTTCTGGTTGGCGTAGACAATGTCGGCGTAATAAAGCGGTTCTTCGTCTTCGCCATCGTCCGGCGCAAGAGGCGTGGCGATTTTCATTTGCTCAAGGCCCTTGTCCGCCCTGCCGGATTCCATCAGCGCCCAGGCATAGGCGAGGCTTAAACTTCCGTATTTTTCCCGGATGCCCCGGGCGAGCGCCGGCTGCTCGAGGAAAGCGAGCGCCTTTGGGGCCTCGCCCTTGTCGAGGTAATACCATGCCTGCGCTGCCGCAACATACTTATGCTCCCATCCGCTTCCCGTCTTTTCCGTACGGCTGAAAAGATCGGTGAGGCGCGGCTGCGCTTCCCCCGCCTTGCCGCCGCGGTCGTACAATTCCGCAAGACGCAGGCGCGGCATGACGGTGGAGGCGAAGGCTTCCGGCGCGAGAGCGTCGACGCGCGCGATCGCCCTTTCCAGCGCATTGATGCGGATGGCGTAAGCGTCATTTTTGCAGCATTGATAGGCGTCATTCATGTAGCGCGTGGCGATATACGACCGTTTGTACCGCTCGCCGTCGCGGTTCATCCCGAGAATTCTTTCGAGCTCCGCCGGCCGCGCCGCATCAGGCAGGGCATAGGCTTTGATGGCAAGGAGGTCGATCTGGCGCGGATCGGCAGGGTCGAGCGCCCCGGCAAGTTTTTCCAGCCGCGCCATCGCGCCGGAGCTCTTGTCACTGTAAAAGCCCGTGACCGCCCTGTCGAAATCCTTCTGCGCCGCCCTGCCGCCCTGCCAAAGCATGCCGGCGGCGACGCAGGCGCCCCAGAAGAACACGAAAAGAAAGAGCGCCAGGAACGTCTCCCACGGCCGCGGCGGATTCACGGCCGGCTTGTCGTAGACGGTGCGGACGATATAGTACTGCCGGTTGAACGAGGTCAGGCGGTATTTTCTCCAGACCAGATCGAAGAGCCCCTTCAGGTTGCGGGTCTCCTCCCCTTGAGATTCCCATGCGCGGCGCACGCGCGCGGTGCGCCACAGCAAAAGCGACGACGCCCCCATCACCAGCGCCACAATCCACAGGTTGTAGCTTTTTCCAAAGATAATGAGCGCCAGCATGCCGAGCGTGCTTAAGGATGAAAATGCGAAGATCGCATAGGGCCAGCGCGAGAACAGCGCGATTTCGAGAAGCTTCCCGCCGTCCAGGAAGGATAGCGGCAGGAGATTGAAGAGATTGATGGCGGCGGCGTTCAGCCCCAGCACCTGCATGAAACCGCCGGGGGGATAATCGTTGGCATTCAGGAGGACCCACAGCCCGAACAGCAGCCCCGGCACCGGCCCCGCCAGCAGCACGATCGTCTGTTTCCAGACCGATATGCTTTTGACGCTGCCCGTCACGACGGCGCCCGCGAAAGGGACGAAGAACATGCTCATGTCCTTGTAGCCGAAAACGCGCATGGCGACCGCATGGCCGCATTCATGCACGAACAGCACGAGAATAAGGGCCGATGCGAACTCCCAGCCCAACCACATGGTGAAGAGCCCGAAAGACACGATCACCGACAAAATCAGCATCTTCACGGCGATATCGGGGCGGTAGCGGAGGCGCTTGCGGGTGGCTTCATGGACCTCGTAAAGCTCGGCGTAATAGGCGCTGCGGTGTTCGTCTTCCATCAGGGCTGTTTTGTAGGGCTTGTTCAGCTTGCCGCGGTGACGCATGCATTCCATCGTCATTTTCCACGCACGCGGGAATGAAAAGAAAATGCGCCCGGCCTTTTCGACGAAGGACTTCGCCGCGAGGTTATGGCTTATGTAGTTTTCGGTCGCACGGGTGATGCGCCCATAAGCCTCGTCGCCGCTGATGTCTTCCAGCGCCGCCGCCTTCATCCGGTCCTGGTGCTCCTGCCAGTGCTGGGCCAGGGTCTCCACGTAAGGATCGGCATGGCTGACGCCCGGCAGGGCCTGCGACGTGGGCTGGCGGTTGGACGTCATCAGCGCGGATCCGTCCTTCGCGAAGCTCCAGAACCAGACCGGGTATCCCGTAAACGACGAGAGCGCCCGGAAATAGATATTTGCGAAGGCCGGCAGCGACGGGTGTTTCAGCAGCATGGCCGGAAACTCGTCCTGCTGTTCGTAATAGGTGTAATGAATGACGGGAACGAAGCCCTGCGCCGTCGCCTCGTCCACCGCCGCCTGCTGCAGCTGGTTAAGCGGCCCGATACCGTCGCGCCGGGAAAACCGGATATGGGTGATTTCGTAGCGCAGGAAGCTGAACAGGGTCACGATGAACGGCAGGACGTATGCGAGCAATACGAACGCAAACAACATCCATAGGATCGGATACTGCAAAAGACACCCCCGGGCACTTCAGCCGTCCACCATTTATATAATACCAGCGCAACCGGCGGCGAGTCAGCAAGAACCGGAATGACATAAACCGAATGATTTCAGAGAGGAAGCAGCATTCCGGAATTTTTCTTGCCATCGGTTCGGGCCGGGTATAGAAATCTACCCTTTCCGCTGGGGGTAACTGCCATGCATTGCTGCGGCATCGATTTCGGCACGTCCAATTCGTCGATCGCGCTGGGCGATAAGGCCGGCGCGCGGCTGCTGCCCGTCGAGGGCAACGACCTGACGCTGCCAAGCGCCCTGTTCTACCCGGCAAACGCCCCCTTTCCCGCTTTCGGCCGTCAGGCGCAGAAGCTGTTTTTCGAAGGGGAGGAAGGGCGTTTCATGCGCAGCCTCAAGCGCATTCTCGGAACACCGCTGATGGACCAGGGCACGGTCGTGAACGGCAGGCTGAGGGCGTTTGACGAGATTATCGGCCAGTTCATCGCCTATATCAAAACCTCCGCCGAAAAGCGGCTGAACCACGCCCTGGAACAGGTCGTCATGGGGCGGCCCGTGCATTTCATCGACGGCGACGCAGAAGGCGACAAACGCGCGGAGGCGCAGCTGGAAAAAATCGCAAAAACCGTCGGGTTCCGCCATGTCGCCTTTCAGTTCGAGCCCGTCGCCGCCGCCTTTGCGCATGAAGTGAGGGTCGCAGGCGAAAAACGCGCATTGGTCGCCGATATCGGCGGCGGCACGTCGGATTTTACGGTTATCAAGGTGTCATCGCGCTATGTGACGCGCGCCGACCGAAGCCAGGATATTCTCGGCCATTCCGGCGTGCGCATCGGCGGCAATGATTTCGACAAGGCCTTGAGCCTCGGCAGTTTTATGCCGGAACTGGGCTATCGCACGACCTATGGTCAGAAGAACCTCGACGTGCCCCTCGCGCCCTTCCACGACATGTCGGAATGGTCGAAGGTCAACTTCCTTTATACCCCGCGCATGCGGCAGGAGATGCGCGCGATTTTGCAGGAATCCCGCGCGCCGCAGAAATTCGGCCGCTTCGTGAGTGCGCTCGAGAAAGAAGCCGGCCACCGCATCCTCGCCGCCGTTGAATCCGCAAAAATAGACCTGACGTCGCAGGAGAGGACGGACGCCCTCCTCGATTTCCTCGAGCCCGGCCTGCATGTGGAGCCGACGCGATGCGCTTTCAACGATGTCATCCTGCCGCATGTCGATAAAATCTCGGCGGAAATCACCGAGTGCCTGACTCGGGCGGGCGTGACGGACGGCGATATCGAAATCGTTATCCTGACGGGCGGCCCCACCGAAACGCCGCTGCTGCGCGACATGATCACCGCCCGCTTCCCCGCAGCGCCGGTGTCGGAGGAAAACCGGCTGTCCTCCGTCGCCATGGGCCTCGGCCATGATGCCGCACGGCGCTTCGGGGCGAAAAAGCCCGAAGCCGCTTGAGGCCGGTCGCGCGGAATGCCAGAATGGTCCCATGACCGCAGCGCTGCCCAGTAACATCGCCGGAATCCAGTGGAACAACCGCCTGAAATCGGTGTTCCTGAGCTTTATGTTCCTGTTCGGGGTGCTGGCGTTTTCGCTGACGCTCGTCGCGATGATCGCGGTGCCCATCGCCCTTTTCGTGCCGGACCCGAAATTCAGGCTGGACAATTTCATGGAGAATGGCCGCCTGCATTTCCAGGTATTCAAGTTCTTCATGAAGATCCTGTTCTTCAGCCTGGGCGCCACGCTCTTCTTCATCTGGAAAAATATCTCGAAGGTTGAGCATGTGATGATGGCCAAGCCTTTCAAGCTGGCGTCCTCCGATGCGTTTTACCGCGAGCTTGAAAATCTCTGCATCTCGCGCGGGTTGCGCATGCCGGACCTCTACATGTTCGAAAACCGCGCCGTGCCGCGCACGCTGGTGACGGCGGCGGTCTTGCAGGGGTTCGAAGGCAAATGGGCCCTGATCGTGACAGAGGCCGCCTACCGACTGTCCCCGCCGCTCCGCGAGGCGCTGCTGGCGCAGGCCGTGCAGCGCGTCTATACGAAAGACACCCTGTTCCTGACGCTGTTCTGCTTTTTGGGATATTTCCCGTTCCATGTTGCGAACGGCACGAATGTGATTGGCCGCTATCTCTTCAAGCTGCCGCTCGCCGCTGCCGATCTGGTGCTGAAGCCGCTGCGCCCGCATGTGCTGGACCTGCGCCTCGCACGTCTTGACGTGGGGTCGCTGGATCTCACCAAAGAAGCGGGCCCGATGGCGGAGCTGAT
>SCTB01000128.1 GCA_004297545.1 Alphaproteobacteria bacterium | reverse complement strand
GGAGATCATTGTCGCATTGAACAAGTCTGGATTGATATCCATCGCTTCATCATGGTATTTGCGATTGAAAACACCCGGATGTTTTCCAGGCGCTGGTGTTTATGAGGGGCCGAGTACTATTATTACGCTCCGCTTAAATAATGAAGAATATTCCATTGAACATTCAAACGGCGCTCTTTTGCCAGAGCAGCTTCCAAATATAGAGCAAACCATCGAAAGCATCGTTGGCGTGCCTGAGTGGATTGGCGCTGGTGCGTGGCAGTACATCAACAGGTTGTTCGACGATGCCAAGCGGCAACTCGACGGCTCAGTTTACAAAGAATAACACAATTATGTAAAAGTTTATCACCCATATACAGGCAGCCAGCGTTTCCCTAAACTACCCTCACACAACACATTTGGGAGAATCGGAAGATGAAACTCGGCATCGTGCGCACGCCTGAGGACGACGCAGGCGGACCCTCGCTGGATCTTGAAAAAGCCATCGCGGAATTTTACGCGGATTTCCCCGAGCACAAGAAAGACGTATTCATTCTCAACCACCAGAAATTCCCCACGGGTTGGGACGCGGTGAAAAGCATTACCGACAAGCTCGATGCCGTGAAAACGGAATGTCCCGAGGCGAAGCTGCCGCTGGCGAAGTCGCTCGCGGCCGGCATGTTCGCCGGCAAACTGCCCTGCAGCGTCAATATCGGCGGCGGCGCCTTCACCCAGAAGCCCGAAGACCCGATCTTCGCGCGCATCGTCATCCCGGCGGGCGACGAGTTTTCGGCGCGGCTCATGAAATCCATCTTCGTCTCCAACGATCCGGTGTCGAACGCCAGCTTCCCGGTCATGAAGGACGAATACAACAACACCGAGATGTGGCACCGCTACGTGCTCGACCATGAACTCGGTCATGCGGTCACGCAACTGTCGGTGAACAAGCAGGCGATGAAGGTCTCGAGCCTCGGGAACCGCGCGGAATGCGAAGCGGATACCTATGCGATGATCCGCCATTACCAGCGTTACGGGCACGATTCGACCTTCCCCGAATATCTGGCCGATATCCGCAACATGAATGCGGTGCAGAAGGGCGACGTCACGCACTGGACGACGCGCGCGCTGGATGAGCTGATCCAGATGAACAAGGATGGCAAGCTCGATAACCTGACGCCGCAGCAGGCCCGCGACCTCGCCGTCGATATCGCGGCGCGCAACCATCTGTCGGCCGATGCAGAATACAACATGCAGAATGCTTTCGCGGAAACCGTGAAAATCACGCAGACCGCGCAGCGCAAGAAAACACCCGACGGCCAGCGCGTGATGAGCTACCTCGACAAGGCCTGCGAGATTGCGGCGGAAACGAAATCCCCCGCGACGCTGGAAGCCTGCAAGCGTTACGTCTCGACCATCAAGCATTACATTCCGGATGACCTGGCCCAGGACCGCACGCCCGAGCAGATCAAGGCCATGGCCGCCAACCTGAAGAAAGCCAACGAGCGCGAACTGAAAGAAGAACCGCCGATGACCGGCCTCAAGCGCGTCTTCCGCGATGCGATCATCGACGTGCAGAGCGGCAAAAAAGAAGGCCCGCCGCCGGACAAGAAACTGCCCTATTACAAAAAGCCGAAAAAGCCGGGGTTCTAAAAACTGTATCGCCCCTGCGAAAGCAGGGGCCCAGTCGGGTCTTTCTATGGGCAAAACCTATTTTGTCTATATTCTCGCGAGCAAGCGTAACGGAACCCTCTATGTGGGGGTGACGGACAAGCTTGCTGAACGTATCTGGCAGCATAAGGAGGGCGTGGCTGACAGCTTTACGAAGAAGAACAACGTCAAAATACTTGTTTATGTGGAAAGCTATCCGACGCCGCAAGAAGCTATTCACCGCGAAAAATGCATCAAAAGGTGGAAGAGAGACTGGAAAATAGAGTTGATTGAGGGCCTGAACCCTCGTTGGGATGATCTTTACGATTCTCTGCAGAGTTAAGAAACGCCAACTGGGCCCCTGCTTTCGCAGGGGCGACATTTTTTGGGTTATCTTAAATGCACCCTGAACCACTCCATCAGCGTCTCCGCCACGAAAACCGCGTCTTCCTTGCGGTTGTCGAAGAGGTGGGTGGCGCGGTCGTCGAGGGTGATGAGTTCCTTGTCACATGTGGCGCGGTCGAAAATGGCCTGGGCGTTCTCGAAGCTTACAATGTTGTCAAACGGCGCGTGGAACACGAACAGCTTCCGGTCCAGCGTCGCGGTTTCTTCCGGCACCCGCTGCGACATCATGTCTTCGACGAAGCTGCGGCGGAACGACACCTTGCGCCCCACCACCATGACCTCGACCGTATCTTCCTTGAAGACCATCTCGTTGCTGCGGCGGAATTTCTCCATGACGTAAGACGGGTCGCGCGGCGAACCGACGGTCGCCAGCGCCTGTATCGACGGCAGCTGTTTCATGGCCGGAATGGCGGCGGTGCCGCTGATGCT
>SCTB01000127.1 GCA_004297545.1 Alphaproteobacteria bacterium | reverse complement strand
AAGGCTGATTCCGATGAAACGGAGTTTTTTCGCCTCAATTTCGGAACAAGATTTTAACCCCTTAACCACAATGAACCCAAACCCCCAAAGCATAGAAAGAGGACTAACATGAGACACATCAAGACAATGATCATCGCTGCCGGCGCGATAGCGCTCGCCGGCATGGCGTCGCCCGCCTTTGCGGAGGCGCCCGCCCAAGGCGCAATTCCGCAAACCTACGCGTTTGTAGATATGTCGCAGGTCATGCACAAGGCGACGGCTGCGAAGGCGGTCATCGACGAGCTGAACAGCAGAAGCGAGAAAATCATCGCCGACATCAACAAAAAGCAGCAGGCCATCGTCGGCGAGCGCGATGCACTCACGAAGCAGCGCGGCACCCTGACGAAAGAGGAATTCATGCCCAAGGCGAAGGCGCTGGAAGAAAAATACGACGCGCTTCTCAAGTCGCGGGAGGAAAGCAAGAACCAGTTCAGCCAGGTGGAAAGAAAGGCTCTTCAGGACGTTCGCAAGGTCATCGGCGACGTGATTGAAGACGTCGCGCAGCAGCATAAATTTGCGGCGGTGTTTTCGCGTGACGCGGTCATCATCGGCGCGAAAGACCTCGACATCACCGACGAGGTGATCACGCGCATGAACGCCAGCGGCAAAAAAGTCGCTGTCGATTGGTCGGTTTCCAAAGCCCCGAAGAAATAATCGGGGGCGGTCGCAAGAGCCATGGCTGACAAGCGTTTTTTCAAGGTGGCGGGCCCCTTCACGCTGGGCCAGCTGGCGGAAATGACGGGGTCCGTTCTTTCGGACCCCGCCGCCGCATCCAAAAGCGTTGTGGACGTGGCGACGCTTCAGGAGGCAAGCAGCGAGAAGATCGGCTTCCTCGACAATAGGAAATATGCCGACGTCTTCCGGCACACGAAGGCGGGCGCCGTCTTCGTGAAGCCGGAGCTTGCGTCGGGCGCGCCTTCCGGAACCGTCTGCCTGACGCATAAAAACCCGTACAAAGCTTACGCTATCGCGGCTCAGGCGTTTTATCCCGTGGAGGCCCCGCGCGACTCCCGGGCGCCGACGGCCGTCATCGACTCTTCCGCGATCATCGGCAAGGACTGTACGATAGAGCATGGCGTGGTCATCGGGCGCGACGTCAAAATCGGAAATCGCTGCCGGATACAGGCGCATACTGTCATCCGGGATGGCGTTGAAATCGGCGACGATGCCGACATCGGCCCCAATGTCTATATCGGCCATTCCATCATCGGAAGCAAGGCGCGCATTCATCCCGGCGCCGTCATCGGGCGGCAGGGCTTCGGCTTTGCGCTGGATCCAGCCGGTTATATCGCCGTGCCGCAGCTCGGGCGCGTCATTATCGGGGACGACGTCGAAGTCGGCGCGAACACGACCGTCGACCGCGGCGCAGGCCCTGATACCGAAATCGGGCAGGGTACGCGCATCGATAACCTCGTTCAGATCGCCCACAACGTCAAAATCGGCAAGTATTGCGTCATCGTGGCGCAGACCGGCATTTCCGGTTCGACGCACCTCGCGGATTACGTCATGACGGGCGGGCAGGCCGGGCTGGCCGGCCATCTTCACATCGGTCAGGGCGCCAAAATCGGCGCCCAGGCCGGCATCATGCGCGATGTTCCTGCGGGAGAAGAAGTTTTGGGCTCGCCGGCCCTGCCGATCAAGCAGTTTATGCGACAATTTGCGCTGCTCGGGCAACTGGCCGCCAAAAAAGGGAACGACAAATGACCGAGATACTTGATATCAGGCGCATCCTCGAAATACTGCCGCATCGCTACCCGATGCTGCTGATCGACCGCATGAAAGATGTCGTGCCGAACGAAAGCTGCGTCGGCATCAAGAACGTGACGATCAACGAACCCTTTTTCAACGGCCATTTCCCGGGCGCGCCGGTGATGCCGGGTGTCCTGATTGTCGAGGCCATGGCCCAGACGGCGGGGGCGCTGGTCGTCCATTCCGCCGGCAAGGCCCTTGAGGGCAAGCTGGTGTATTTCCTGGCGATCGACGAAGCGCGCTTCCGCAAGCCGGTTATGCCGGGGGACCAGCTTCATATACATGTGACGAAGGAACAAAATCGCCGCAATGTCTGGAGATTTAAAGGCGAGGCGAAAGTGGATGGCGTGGTATGCGCTGAGGCCATTGTCACGGCCATGATTATGGATCGCGTTTAGCGGTTTTTGTTTGAAATACAATGTCATAGAGCGTGATTTGCACGTAAAAAACGCCGTTGCTATCAAGGGACAGGGCTCTCATCCCGGAATGGAGAAAGAGATGAGCAATACATTCATACATCCGACCGCCGTGGTCGAAAAAGGCGCCGTTTTGGGCGCGGACGTCAAAATCGGCGCTTACTGCGTCGTGGGGCCAAATGTGAAACTTGGCGACCGCGTGGAGCTGAAATCCCATGTCGCGGTTGACGGCTATACGACCATTGGCGATGAAACGGTCATTTTCCCCTTCGCTTCCATCGGTCACCAGCCGCAGGATCTGAAATTCAAGGGCGAGAAATCCGAACTTATCATCGGCAAGCGCAACAAGATACGCGAGCATGTCACGATGAACCCCGGCACCGAGGGCGACCGCATGAAGACGGTCGTCGGCGATAACTGCCTGTTCATGATGTCGTCGCACGTGGCGCATGACTGCGTCGTCGGCAATAACGTCATTCTGGCGAATAACGCGACGCTGGCGGGACATGTGGAGGTGGGTGACTTCGCGATCATCGGCGGGCTTTCGGCCGTGCACCAGTTCGTGCGCATCGGCCCCTTCGCCATGATCGGCGGCATGTCGGCGGTGGAATACGACGTCATTCCCTTCGGTCTCGTCAAGGGGGAACGCGCGCATCTTGCCGGTCTCAACTATGTCGGCCTGGAACGCCGCGGCTTCACGAAGGAGCAGATCCAGGTGCTGATGAAGGCGTTCAGGGAGCTTTTCGACAGCCAGGGCACGCTCGCCGAGCGCACCGAAAAAGTCGCGAACGACTACAAGGCCGACCAGACTGTCATGCGCGTGATCGACTTCATCCGCGCCAAGGAAGGCCGTTCCCTCCTGCAGCCCCGGACGGGCACGAGCGGGTAATGCCATGTCGCGCCTCGGCATCATCGCGGGCGGCGGGGGCCTGCCGGCCAAGCTGATAGAGGCGTGCCGGCGCGACCAGCGCCCGTTCTTCGTCCTGGGCCTCAAAGGGCAGACGGATGGCAGCATCCTGCAGAACACATCTCACGCATGGTCGAAACTGGGCGCGACCACGGAATCCATTTCCATCCTGAAGCAGAACGGCGTGGATACACTGGTTATGGCGGGTTCCATCCGCCGCCCCAGTCTGGCCGAGATCAAGCCGGACCTGCGCACGGTCCAGGTTTTCGCGAAACTGGGCGTCCGGGCGCTTGGCGACGATGCCTTGCTGCGCACGATTACCGGAGAGCTTGAAAAAGACGGGTTCCGGATTATCGGCGCGCATGAAATAGAACCGGGCCTGATTGCGCCGGAAGGACTGCTGGGCGCGAAGCAGCCCACCCCCGAAAACAGGGCCGATATCGATTTCGGGATTAAGGTCACAAAGACGCTGGGGTTGCTTGATGTGGGCCAGGCCTGCGTCGTGCAGCAGGGCATTGTGCTCGGCATCGAAGCGGTGGAGGGCACCGACGCCCTGCTGGAGCGCTGCCGCAAACTGCGGCGCCGGGGCGGGGGCGGCGTGCTCGTCAAATCCTGCAAGCCGCAGCAGGACAAGCGCGTCGATTTGCCGGCCGTCGGCCTGCGCACCGTGCGCCGCGCCTTCGAGGCCGGGCTGGAAGGCATTGCGATGGAGGCTGGCGCGTCGTTATTGCTGGATCGCGAAGAAGTCATTGCGGCCGCCGACCGGCTGGGCCTGTTTATCCTGGGGTTCAAAGGCTGATGGCGGAAAAACTCCACATATTCATTATCGCGGGGGAGGCTTCGGGAGACATCCTTGGCGCGAACCTGATGCGGGCCATCCGGCAGACGCATCCTGACGTCGTTTTCCACGGCGTCGGCGGGCGCAAAATGATCGTCGAGGGGCTCGACAGCCTGTTCCCGATGCAGGAGCTTTCCGTGATGGGCGTGGCGGAAGTGCTGCCGCGGCTGTTACAAATCCTCAGCCGCATCCGCCAGACCGCGCACGAGATCGAGCGCGTGCGCCCGGATGCCGTCATCACCATCGACTCGCCGGACTTCTGCTTCCGCGTCGTCAAGAAGCTGAAAAGCCGCGTCAAGTATATCCCCTGCATCCATTATGTCGCGCCCAGCGTCTGGGCATGGCGTCCGGGCCGGGCGGAGAAAATCGCGAAATTTCTCGACCATATCCTCACGCTGCTGCCTTTCGAGCCGCCGTATTTCACCGAGCACGGCTTGCCCGCGACTTTCGTCGGCCATCCCGTCGTCGAGCGGCTGGAAAACCGGGGCGAGGGCGACCGGTTCCGGAAGCTGCACAAATTGAAGCCCGACCAGCCGGTGCTCTGCATGCTGCCGGGCAGCCGCATGAGCGAACTGTCGCGCCTGCTCGGCAAGTTCAGCGAGACCGCCGATATCGTCCTGCGCAACAGGCATAATGCCGTTATCGTCATTCCGACGCTGCCGCACCTGAAGGAATGCATCGACAAATTCTTCGTGGGCAAGGGCATAAACCCGATTCTCGTCTATGACGAGGAAGAGAAGTTTGACGCTTTCGCCGCCAGCACCATCGCTATCGCCGCTTCCGGCACCGTGTCGCTAGAGCTCGCCATGACGGACACGCCGCATATCATCGCTTACAAGCTGAGCCCCATATCGGCCTGGCTGGCGAAACATCTTATCCGCACGCCGTATGTGAACCTCATCAACATCCTGCTGAAGCGCCCCGTGGTGCCGGAGCTGCTGCTCGACAAGTGCGAGCCGGGGCCGATGTCGCAAGAACTGCTGAGACTCATGGGCAACAAGGAGGCGCGCGCGGCGCAACTGATGGATTTCCGCGAGGCGCTCATCAAGATCGGCCTGGGCGACCCCGAAACGCCCAGCCAGCGCGCCGCCAAGGCGGTTCTTTCCGTTATCGAGCAGCGGGGGAAAAAAGCGCCATGATGAAACGCATTGTCGCCACGCTGTTTTTTCTGTCTCTTATTCTCGTTGCCGTCGCGCTCGTGGCGCCCGGCTTCATCGACTGGAGCCAGCACAAGGAGCGCATCATCGCGCAGCTGAAGCCGTATCTTGGCCGTCAGATGACCGTCGGCGGACAGGTGAAATTCCAGCTTATCCCCAATCCCGAAATCCTGCTGGAGGATGTGACCCTGTCCAACGCCGAGGGCGCGAAGGCCGACAATTTCATGAAGCTGAAGCAGCTGGAAGCGCGCATAAAATTCCAGCCGCTGCTGCAGGGGCGGTTCGAAGTGGAATCCATCAATCTTGCCGAGCCTGCGCTGAACCTTGAAATCCTCGACGACGGCAGCGCCAACTGGACCGGCATCCTGAAAGAGCGGGAAGAGGGCGCAGGCGGGATCGGAAACGCCGCCGATACGGTGCAGTTCAACCAGATCACGATGACCGACGGCATGGTGCGCTACCTCAACCAGGTCACGGGCGCGGAATGGCGGGTGGACAAGCTGAACCTTGCCGTATCCGCTGATACGCTGTTCGGGCCGTACAGGATTACAGGCGACATGCAGTACAAGGGCGCTCAAGTCCAGGTCGAAGCCGGCACCGGCAAGCTCGGCGGCGCCGATGTGCCCCTGACCATCGCTTTCAATCCGGTCGAGGGCCTCCCGCAGGTGAAGCTGGACGGTACGATGGACACGCAGAGCGGCCTGAACATGAAGGGCGATCTTTTCATCGCGCAGGGCAACCTGGCCAGCCTGTTCGACAGCAATTTCCTGAAAGGGATTTCGTTCCTGAACGACGAAGCCGATGTGACCGGCGCGCTCGACGTGAAGGGCGGCGAGGCGAAACTGGACGGCATCAAGGCGAAATTCGGCAAGAAGGGCGAGGCCTCCGGCAGCGTCGTGATTGCCTTTGAAAAGGGAAAGAAGCCTGTCCTGACCGCTGATCTTGCGGGAAGCGCTTTGAAAGTCACCTCGAAACCCGGTTTTATGGAGGTACCGGATGGTTTTTCGGCGCATCTGAAGCTTAAGGGGAAAAACATTTCGTGGGGCGGCGCCAGCCTGCCCGGTGTCTCCGTTAATATCGATACGGACAAGGAAGAATGGGTCGTCAAGAACGCGCGCTTCGACCTGCCCGGCAAGTCCGTCGTCAAGCTTGCGGGCGTCGTGACGCCGAAAACGAAATACGCGGCCTATAGCGTTCAGGTGACGACGGAGGATCTGCCGGTCATGCTGAAGTCGCTGCCGCTGGCGGATGGAAATATTCTGAAGGTTATTGAAAGCAGCGGGATTGTCAAAAAGCTCGACTGGAGCAGCAGCCTTGACCTGCGCGCGGACAAGGTCGGCTTTGCGGATATCGACGCCAAAATCGGCGACAAGATGAAGCTGTCGGGCGTCCTCGGCATCGGGCGGGGGAAGGATCCGTCGTTCAAGGCGAACCTGAACGTGGACGAGGCCGGTCTGTCGAGGGAGGAGGGCTGGAAAGCCTTCCTGTCCGGCATCCTGAAGGCGGAAGGCGACATCGAGATTGCGGCGAAGAATCTCTCCCTTGGAGACATGAAGCTGGCGGCTTTTTCCTTTAACGGAAAGTCCGGCGCCGCCGGGCTCCAGATAAAGGATATGTCGGGCACATTCGCGGACGGCGGCGAGTTCAAGACGAATGGAACGATCACCGCGCTTTCACCCGCAACGGGTATCGACCTCGTCTATAACCTGAAAACGGAAAACCCGGGCGCGGTGGCGACGGCGCTCGGCGTCAACCTGCCGCCGCCCCTGAAGGGCGACATGGCGGTGGACATCCACGGCCATATCGGCGGCGATGCGAAGAAATACACCTTTAATACCGATGGCCACGGCATTTTCATTAATGGTACAGCCGAGACGGGCGAAGACGGCGTCGAGACGTACTTAAACAACGTCAAGCTTGAGAACGGTGGCGGCTTTGCGATGATGGGTCTTCCCATAGACAGGCTGGCCGGCGCGCCGAAGGACTTGTCGGGCGAGCTCAAGGGCACGGCTACGGACTATAGGGTCAGCAATATCGATGCGGGCGGCGTATCCGGCTGGATATCGCGCAAGGACGGAAAGTATGAGGGCGAACTCACGGCCTCGACGCTCGATTTCGACGGCTGGCTGTGGAACGGCTGGAGCCTGAAGGACGACCTGTCTTTGAAACTGAAGGCAAAAAAACTCCTCTGGCACAGCGACGAAATTATCGGCCCGTCGCTGACGCTGGAAGCCGGCCCTGACCGGGTAGGCGTTTCGAATCTTTCCGGCCAGATCTGGGGCGGCGATATGACCGCGGAGGTATCGGGCAAGCGCAAGGGGGACGCCTGGTCCGGCACGCTGAAGGGCCGTGCAAAGGGCGTCGACCTCGGTCATGTCGCGCAGATGATGGAATTTCGCGGTTTTACCGCCGGCAACGGCGACCTCGACTTCGACCTGAAATCAGACGGCGAGAAGGAAGCCAAAGAATGGTTCCACGGCATGGACGGGACCATCGGCATGCGCGCCTCTGCGATCACCATCGAAAGCTTCGCGCCGGCGGCGCTGCCGGATATGCTGTCCTCCTTCAAAAAGGAAATGCAGGACCTGCCGCAGGAGGTTTTGAAGTCACTTCATTCCGGCGATACGAAATATGACGATGTTGCAGGAACCTTCAGTGTCAGCGACGGCAAGATCACCATCGTAAAACTTCTGCTCACCGATGCTGCCGCCTCCGTCGATGTGCAGGGCGATTATGACTTAAGTCCCGAAACATTCCAGGTGACCGGCAATATCCAGTTGAAATCCCCGCCCGGCGTTCCGTCTTTCGCCGTCAGCCGCTCCGGCAAAATGGAGAATGCGCCCGGCTATACCGTCAACGTGAAGCCGCTGCTGGATTATTTCGCGAAGCGCCAGGCGAAGGACGAAACCAAGCCTGCCGTCGAAGTGGCGCCCTTGCCGCAAGAAAATGTTCCGCCGGACGCGCCGAAGCCTTTGATGGAAAAACCTCTGCAGCTGGACACAAGACTGCCGGAGGAGCAGCCGCTGGAGGAAACCGGGACCGATCAGCCGGAACCGCCATCATTGCCCAAGCCCGAAGAAGACGAGATCGGCGTCGATCCTGATGCGCCGATTGAAACCGAACAGCTGGATGCGCCGCAACCGCCGGCTCCGCCCGAAACACTTCCTGTGCTCAAGCCTGGGCCGCCGCCAGCGCCGGCCCCTGCGCAAGCGCCCGCCGGGGATCATTCCGCCATCAAGGGCATCCTCGACCGCCTGAAAGAGGGCGAGAAAAAGCCGGCTGCCCAGCCACCCGCGCCATCAGGCGACCCGGATGGCCCGCCGCCGGAAGAAGAGCTATTGCCGAAGGAATAGCGGGTCAGGCCGCCTTGTTCTTGTAATAATCCAGGATGTAGACGCGCAGCGCGCTCGAGAGGTTCTCGGGCTGGGCGACGTCGATTTCCGCGATGAGGCAATTGACGGACTTGTCCTGCGCCACCGCGATTTCGCGAAGCGAGTCCCAGAAGGCCGCTTCCAGCGTCACGCTGGTGCGGTGGCCGGCGACGGTGACGGAATGTTTTTGTGAAAGGCGGCGGGGCATTTTGTCACTCCTTTAATCTTTGGGCCCGAGCATTTCTTCAGGGCGCACGGCCTTGTCGAAATCTTCAGGTGTCAAAAGTTTCAAATCAACGGCGACCTGTTTCAGCGTTTTGTCCTCCCGCAGCGCCTTCTTCGCGATGACGGCGGCCTTGTCATAGCCGATAACGGGGTTGAGCGCGGTCACCAGCATCAGGCTTTCATTCAGCAGTTTCTTGATACGGTCTGTATTGGGCTCGATGCCCACCACGCAATTGCTGGTGAAGCTGTTGCAGGCATCGGCCAGCAGGCGGATGGACTGCAGCAGGTTATAGATCATGACCGGCTTGAAGACGTTCAACTCGAAATGCCCGTTGCTCCCCGCCACCGAAATCGTCGTATGGTTGCCCATCACCTGCGCGCAGACCATGGTCATGGCTTCCGACTGCGTTGGGTTCACCTTGCCGGGCATGATGGAGGAGCCGGGCTCGTTCTCCGGCAGATGAATCTCGCCGATGCCGCAGCGCGGGCCCGATCCGAGCAATCTGATATCGTTGGCGATTTTCATGAGCGAGCAGGAAATGGTGTTCAGCGCGCCCGAGGTCTCGACGACCGCGTCATGCGCCGCCATGGCCTCGAACTTGTTCTCGGCCGAGGTAAAGGGAAGGCCGGTAATCTCGGTGACCTTCTTGGCGAACAGTTCCGCAAAGCCGCGCTTGCAGTTCAGGCCGGTGCCCACAGCCGTGCCGCCCTGCGCCAGCTGCGAGATGCGCGGCAGGCAGGCCTTGACGCGCGCGATGCCGTATTGCACCTGCTTGGCGTAACCGCCGAATTCCTGCCCCAGCGTGACCGGCGTCGCATCCTGCAGATGCGTGCGGCCGATCTTGATGATGTCCATAAACTCGGCCGACTTTTTGGCGAGGGCTTTGTGGAGTCCCTCAAGCGCCGGTATCAACTCGTGGTGCAGCTGCTCGACTGCCGAAATATGCATGACGGTCGGGAAGGTGTCATTCGACGACTGGCCCATGTTCACATGGTCGTTCGGGTGCACCGGCGTCTTGGATCCGATCTTGCCGCCCAGAATTTCGATGGCGCGGTTGGCGACAACCTCGTTGATGTTCATGTTCGTCTGCGTGCCGGAACCCGTCTGCCAGACGACGAGCGGAAAATGCTCGTTCAGGTGCCCGTCCATGACTTCTTCGGCCGCCTGGATGATGGCGCCGCCGATTTTCCTGTCAAGGATGCCAAGCTCGATGTTCGCGAGCGCCGCCGCTTTCTTCTGCACACCCAGCGCGCGCACGAGGGGCAGGGGCATGCGCTCCGTGCCGATCTTGAAGTTCTCGTATGACCGCTGCGTTTGCGCGCCCCAGTATTTGTCAGCAGGCACTTCGACTTCGCCCATCGAATCCGTCTCGATGCGGCTGCCGGTGCCCTTTTGCTGCGCGGAGGAATGTTTGGCCATGTTTTTCTTCCTTATGTTTTCTGGCACCAGAACTGGTACATGCAAATAAAGGTATCCGGGTGCTTTTGTTCGAAGTCGTGCCAGTGAGCCAGATCCGTGCCGTCCGGGTCGTCCGGATAGGCAGCGCGGAACTTCTCTATCAGGCTGTTTGACACGTTCATCCTGAGGAATTTCAGGCCCAGCCCGGCCATGATATCCCGTATTTTCAGAAGGTCAAACCGATGCTCCTGAACGTGGAAAAGCATATCACGGTACATGGCCAGCTGGTAGTAATCTTCGGCCCTTGCGATCTCGTGGAAAACCTCCCAGGGCAGCAGCCGGGGGCTGTCCTGCCGGAAGGCCTTCATGCCCTCTGCCGTATGGGCATAGCCCCCTTTACGGATTATGTCGTGTGCCTTGACGATATTCTGCCGTGCGGTCTCGCTATACAGCGAGACGCGCATCAGGCCGCCGGGGTTCAGCAAGCCGGTCAGCACCTTCCAGCCCTTCACCGGGTCTTCCATATGGTGCAGCACGCCGGCCGAAAAAATGCCGTCGAAGGTCCGGTCGATGGAGCTCAGGTTCAGGATATCGCCCTGCGCGAACTCTATGTTGGTGAGGTTAAATTCGCGCGCCTTCAGGGCGCCATAGGCAAGGCTCGTGCGGCTTAAGTCCACGCCCAGAATGATGCTTTCCGGGAAGGCCATGGCGGCCTGCACGGCTTCGCTGCCGGTGCCGCAACCGGCGACCAGAATTTTTGCGCCCTTCTTCTTCAGGGGGGCGCCCGCGACCTCGTCCGTGACGTTGCCGGGTTTTGCTTTCCAGAGCGGATAGGGGAATTCCTCGTATTGGTTGCGCACGGCGGCGGATACGCCCGGTTCTATTCTGGTGATGGTCGGAATCTGGTCCGCCATTTCCTGCAGGGCAAGATAGTCAAGAACCTGTCCCCGCACGACGTCGGCGACATCCGGCACGGACGCCAGCGCATCGGCGATCGCCGCCGCGTTCTTCAGCCTGTACAGCGGCGCATAGCAGGCGTAGCGGCAAACCTGCCAGCCATTTCCGGCGGCCGCGCCTGATTCCAGCAGAGCCTGCAGCGCCGAGACTTTATTCTGCTCCGCTGCCGTGACGGGGAATATGTACCGGGTTTGAAAGCAATAACCGGCCAGCGCGGCCACAAGCGGCAGAAGCTCCGGTGCTTCCGCCTCATCCAGCAGCCGCGTGCGCAAGCACACAAGGAATTCCTCGAACGGCAGGCTCTGCACCAGCAGGTTCTTCAGCCCCAGCACGAAGAAGGGTCGCAGCAGGGGCTTGAGGTCTTTCGCCGCCTTGAAATTCTCGGCATCAAAAAACACGTATCCCGACGGCGCATTGCCCGTAAAGGCGCCCAGCATCCGCTTGAAACCGGAAGACTTCTGGCGGGAGACGGGGTCGGCGGAAGAATAGGTTTTGTACAGCGACCTGAAATCGGGGTTCAGCGAGAAGGTATTGTACCAGAGCGGGTGCAGGGGGCCGCAATCAAGCCCCGGCGTCTTCAGGCATTCGACGATGGCATTCTCGATCAGCGGGCTGTACTCGGTAAACGCCATGCTGTTGGCGAAATGAACGAAGCGCTCCTTGTAGCGGAATTCCGCCGGCTTTTCCGTCATCGCCATCATGGAATAGCCCGCACAGGCGACATCGCCCATCGCGAAGTACACTTCCGCCAGCATCGCCATCGAGGCGTGGTCGTGCTTGTCGAGGCTTAAGGCCTCGTTGAAGCTGACGATGGCGTTCCGCATATCCCGCCGGGTATAAAGCAGGTTGCCCATCAGGCGCAGGGCGGTGGCGGTCTTGCCCTTTTGCAGCGACGCGATAACCAGCTGATGCGCCTCATCGAACATCCCCCGCTGCAGGCATTCGCGGGCCTGAGCATTCAGCTCGTCCGGGGTAAGGTCATCGACGGAAGGAAGCGCCTGAGGTTGCATGGGCCTTGGATATATGTGTTCCGTTAAAATATGGGGTATTTTGGTTCAAAATGTACCCCAAAAGCAACCGGCAAAGGGGCGGGGCTATAAATTCCATAATGTTAAAAGTTTAGGTGGAATTTGGAGACATGCGGTTTGTGACTCCCTTCCGGCGGGGAATTGTTTTTCGATTTTTGAAAATTTTTCTGCCCTTCGGGGCGGGCTGGTTGGGGGGGGGCCGGCCATCTGGTTTCCTTTCCAGAAACCATCATACACGATAATTGCGAATTTAGCAATTATAATTATTAAAAACGCAATATAATTGCGCGCTCAAATTCAGATAATCGTGCGATATAGGTGAGTGTTCCCTAAATATGGCAGGGTTAGTTCTGATCTACGATTGGCAGCAACTTACGTTTTGCTAAGTAAGCCGAAGCTTCAACTCTTGGATAAGAGACTTTACTTTCTGATATATTTCCATGTCATGGGTCCAGAAATCAATTAGCTCTCCCTCCCAAAAAAGAAAGGTCGCTTTAGCAGAGGCGAGGTACAAATAGGCCGTCCAATTGTACATCAAGATCAAATTACACTGGCCTATAAGATCTGCGTCCTCGTTCGCGTCAAATAAATGACCTGGCGCATCTACAAGCGAACGCTGCTCTTCGTGGCTGTGCCGAAGCGACATTACAATGCTATACATATCGGGGGGATATGTTTGCCAGTCGTTGAGTAAAAGTAGTGCGCCCTCAAATTTCCCCAGAATACCATCGAAGCATTCCAAATCCCCTTCATGCCTACTGTGATTACCTATCAGGCAACGCATTAAATGCATTGAAGCCTGCGCGCTATCAGGTGCTGTAAATTGCAAATAACTGCCCGAAATTTTCTTCCCAGAGCCATAAGGCTCTTCAACAATACTATGCTGATGAAGCCAATCAGAACATTCACTCTTTGTGAGGCATTTCATACTATTGGGCACATTTTCTTAAATTTAACATTTACGAGTCCAAGTTTGTTTTTTACAAAACGATATCGGGGGACATGCACCTATATTGAGTGATTATCATCATTCTCCCGGTGAAGGTGTGCATCCCCATTACCCCTTCTCACACCAAAACTGATACATCGCGCTGAAGGTATCCGGGTTGCGCTGCTCGAATTTGTGCCAGTTGCCGAGGTTGGCGGCTTCGGGGTCGGCGGGATAGGCGGCGAGATACTGGGCGGTGACGGCGGGGGGCAGGCTGAATTGCCGGAAGGTGAGGCCCAGCTGTTTCAGCATCGTGGCGATCTGCGTGAGGTCGAGGTCGTGTTCCTGCACGTGGAACATCATGTCGCGGTACATGGACATCGTGTAATAGTCGTCAAAGCGCGCGACGATTTTCAAAAGGTCGTTGCCCAATATCTTCGCGCTGTTGCGGCGGAAGGCGCGCATGGCGGGGATATCCGTGCCGTAATTGCCCGTTTTCACGATGTCATGACAGGCCAGCAGGTGACGCCGCGCGATTTTGCTGTAGAGCGCGATTTTCATGACGCCGCCCGGCTTCAGCAACCCGGTCAGCACACGCCAGCCTTTTACCGGGTCTTCCATATGGTGCAGCACGCCGCCGGAAATAATGCCGTCGAAGGTTTTGCCGATGGAACCCAGTTTCAGGATATCCGCCTGCCGGAAGGTGAGGTTCGGGATTTTATGCTCCCGCGCCTTGTTGATGGCGTAGGAAAGGCTGGTGAGGCTTAAGTCCACCGCCAGCACTTCGGCCTCGGGGAAGACGGTCGCGAACTGCACGGCATCGCTGCCCGTGCCGCAGCCGGCGATAAGGATTTTGGCGCCGGGGTTTTTCAGCGACAGGCCGGGCTTTTCAGCGAAAATGAATTTCGGGCAAGTGCGCCAGCGCGGATAGGGGGATTCCTCGTACTGCGCGCGGACTTTCTGCGATATGGCGTCATCAATCGGCGTGATCGCCTCGATGGTCTTGCGGGTTTCCTGCAGGGAAAGATTCTCTCTCACCTGCAGTGCGATCACGTCGGCAAGACCGGCAGGCGAAAGTGATGCAGCGTTGGCAAGCGATGACAGCGGCGCATAGCAGGCATAGATCGCAATCTCTTCCGGCGACGCGCCGCCTGCCTCTATCTTCTTGCGCAGGGCATCCGCCGCCTGCTGTTCTTCGGGCGTAAGATCGAAAATATATTCGGTGTTGAAGCAGTAATGCGACAGCGCCGCGATCACCTCGAGCGGCAGTTTCAGCTTTCCGGACAGCACCTGCGCGCGGATGTGCGTGAGAAATTCCTCAAATGCTGGGTGGCTGACGATAACGCCCTTGAGGCCCAGCAGAAAAAATGGCCGCGACAGCGCCGTATAATCGCCCGCTTTGTCGAAGGTTTCTTTATTGAACGTATCCAGCCCGTCGGCGCGCTGAAGGAGTTTCACCTTGCCGCCGGGGTTGATCTTGTAGAGGGGGGTGAAAGCCGGGTTCAGGGCAAACACGTTGTACCAGAGCGCCTGCGCGGGGGAGAAATCGACCTCCGGCGTCTTCAGGCATTCGACAATGGCATTTTCTATAACATCGGCATATTTGACGAAGTTGACGTTCGACCCCATGCCGATAAAGCGCTCTTTGTATTTGAGCTCCTTCGGGTTGGCGAGGATAGCGAAGGCGTAATAGGCGGCGGCCTGCAGCGTATCCCCGCCCGCGAAAAACGTCTCCGCCAGCTGGGAGAGGGAGGCCGGGTCGTTGGGGTCTATTTTCAGGGCTTCCTGATGGCAGGACAGGGCTTTCTGAAGGTCTTTCTTCACGCGGTGGATGGTGCCGAGGTTGCGCCAGGCGGCGGCCGTGGGCGCGACTTTCAGCGAAGATTCAAGACATTGCTGCGCGTCATCAAAGCGCTGTTCCTGCATATGGGTTTTCGCCAGCTGGAGGTATTCCTCCACGGTCTTCGGCGGGGCGGGCGACAGCGCGGGATTGGTCATGGTCTCCTCTCTTTTCCCTCGCCCCCCGCGAAGCGGGAGGGAGAGGGTCAGGGTGAGGGGGGCGGTGCAGCAAGACAACCAATTGCCCTTGCGGAAACACCCCCTCACCTTAATCCTCTCCCTCCATTTGCTTCGCAAACGGGGGAGAGGAGACACTGGCTATTCTGAGCAAAAAGCCTTCACAAATCAATGGTATTACGACTATATTATGTAGTTCTGAAATTGGATTAAGGCAGGCTGGATATGCTCGAAAAAACCTTCGAAAGCAAAGACGTCGAAAAAAAGCACTACGAACTCTGGGAGAAATCCGGGGTCTTCGCGGCCGATGTCAAAAGCAACAAGTCGCCCTATTGCATCCCCATGCCGCCGCCCAATGTCACGGGCAGCCTGCATATGGGCCATGCGCTGAATACGACGCTTCAGGATATTTTAAGCCGTTTCGAGCGCATGCAGGGCAGGGACGTGCTCTGGCAGCCTGGCACCGACCATGCCGGCATCGCGACCCAGATGGTTGTTGAGCGTCTGCTCGAGAAAGACGGCAAGACCCGCCATGACCTCGGACGTGAAGCATTTTTGAAGCGCGTGTGGGAGTGGAAGGAAGAATCCGGCAATACGATTACCGGCCAGATCCGCCGCCTCGGCGCCACGCCCGACTGGGGCCGCGAGCGCTTTACGATGGACGAGGGGCTGAACAAGGCCGTCAACAAGGTTTTCGTCCAGCTGTACAAGGAAAAGCTGATTTACAAGGACAAGCGCCTCGTCAACTGGGACCCCAAGCTGCATACCGCCATCTCCGACCTCGAGGTCGACCAGCGGGAGACCCGGGGCAATATGTGGCATTTCAAATATCCCATCAAAGGACAGGCGGATCGCTTTATCACGATTGCCACCACGCGCCCCGAGACGATGCTGGGCGATACGGCGGTCGCCGTGCATCCGTCGGATGACCGTTACAAAGACCTTATCGGCAAGTTCGTGGTACTGCCCATCGTGGGCCGCGAAATTCCCATTGTCGCGGATGAATATGCGGATCCCGAAAAAGGCTCCGGCGCCGTGAAAATCACGCCCGCGCATGACTTCAACGACTTCGAGGTTGGCAGGCGCCACAGCCTGGCCCTGATTTCGGTCCTGGACAAGGACGCGAAAATCAACGAAAACGCGCCGAAGGAATATCAGGGGCTCGACCGTTTCGTGGCACGCAAGAAAATTCTCGCGGAGATCGAGGCGCTGGGGCTGCTCGAAAAAGTGGATACGCATACCTATCAGCTTCCCTATGGCGACCGTTCGGGCGTGGTTATCGAGCCGATGCTGACGGACCAGTGGTATTGCGACGCCAAGACGCTGGCCGGGCCCGCGATCAAGGCCGTGGAAGACGGACGCACGCAATTCGTGCCGGCCAACTGGACCAAGACCTATTACGAATGGATGAACAACATCCAGCCCTGGTGCATCAGCCGCCAGATATGGTGGGGACACCAGATTCCGGCCTGGTACGGGCCGGATAATTCCGTTTTCGTCGCCGAAACCGAAGAAGAAGCGAAAGCGCAGGCGAAGCAGAAATTCGGCAAGGATGTCGCGCTGGAGCGCGATCCGGACGTGCTGGATACGTGGTTCTCCTCCGCGCTGTGGCCCTTCTCGACGCTGGGCTGGCCGGAGAAGACCGAGGAAGTGAAGCGGTACTATCCCGCCGAAACGCTGATCACGGGTTTCGACATCATCTTCTTCTGGGTTGCCCGCATGATGATGATGGGCATCCATTTCATGGGCGATGTGCCGTTCCGCAAGGTGTATATCCATGCGCTGGTCCGCGACGAAAAAGGCCAGAAGATGTCGAAGTCCAAGGGCAATATCATCGACCCGCTGGAACTGATCGACGAGCATGGCGCGGATGCGCTGCGCTTCACGCTGACAGCGCTGGCGGCGCAGGGGCGTGATGTGAAACTGTCGCCCAAGATCGTTGGTGATTATCGCCGTTTCGCGACGAAGATCTGGAATGCCGCGCGCTTCTGCGAAATGAACGGCTGCGCGCTGAAACTGGATTTCAAGCCGGAAAGCGTGAAACAGACCGTCAATAAATGGATTGTCAGCGAGCTCGCCACCGTGAGCGCGAAGGCCGCTGAATCCCTGAAGGCCTATCGCTTCAACGATGCCGCGATGGCACTCTATCACTTCACCTGGGGCACCTTCTGCGACTGGTATATCGAATTCACCAAGCCGATGCTGAACGGCACGGATGAGGCGGTCAAACAGGAAACGAAGGACACGACGGGCTGGGTGCTGGACCAGTTGTTGCTGCTTCTTAATCCCATCATGCCCTATATGACTGAGGAGCTGCATATGCACCTGCTCGGCAAATCAGGCGCATCCTCTGACAAGGCCGACTGGCTGCAGAGCAAGCGCTGGCCCGAGTTCGACGCGAAAATCATCGACCGTGCGGCACAGGATGAGGTGAACTGGGTTGTGAAGCTGATCTCTGAAATCCGCAGCGTCCGGGCCGACCTGAACGTGCCCGATGGTGCGCAGATCAAAATGCTTCTCCGGGGGGCGAACGATAACAGCCAGAAGCGTTTGAAGACTTATCACGACATCATCAAACGCCTCGGGCGGCTGGAAACGGCAGAAGCAACGAATGCCGCCCCGCCGAAGGGTTCCTTTCAAACTGTGGTCGAAGAAGCCACCGTGATCCTGCCCATCTCGGATGTGGTCGATTTTGGGCAGGAGAGCACGCGTCTGCGCAAGGAAATCGAAAAGTGCGACGCCAATATCGAGCGCATCAACAAGATGCTCAATAATCCTGCCTTCCTTGCCAAAGCGCCGGAAGAAGTGGTGGCAGAGCAGAAGGAAGCGCGCGCGGAAGCCGAAAGTATCAAGGCGAAGCTGCTACAGGCCCTCAAGCAGATTGAGGACGCATAGC
>SCTB01000126.1 GCA_004297545.1 Alphaproteobacteria bacterium | reverse complement strand
GGCATTTCATCGATGGCAAATGGGTAAAGCCCGCCAAAGCGAAGTCCTTCACCACCAAGAACCCCGCAACGGGTGAAACGCTGGCCAAAATCGCCTGCGGCGCGAAAGCGGACGTGGATGCCGCCGTCAAGGCCGCCCATAAGGCCCTGAAAGGCTGGCAGGCGCTCGACGGTCATGAACGCGCGAAATACCTCTATGCGCTGGCCCGCCTGATTCAAAAGAATTCCCGCCTGCTTGCGGTCATCGAGAGCCTGGACAACGGCAAGCCCATCCGCGAGACGCGCGATATCGACGTGAACCTCGCGGCGCGGCATTTCTACCACCATGCCGGCTGGGCGCAGATCCTCGACACTGAATTCCCGGGTTATGAAGCTCATGGCGTCGTGGGCCAGGTTATCCCCTGGAACTTCCCTTTCCTGATGCTGGCGTGGAAGATTGCCCCGGCGCTTGCCGCCGGCAACACGGTGGTGCTGAAGCCCGCTGAATTCACCCCGCTGACGGCCATGCTGTTCGCAGAATTGTGCCAGGAGGCCGGCCTTCCCGCAGGCGTTATCAACATCGTGCAAGGCGACGGTTCGACCGGCGCCGAGATCACGAAACACCCGGATATCGCGAAGGTGGCATTTACGGGATCGACCGAAGTCGGCCGCATCATCCGCGAAGCGACGGCCGGTTCCGCCAAAGCGCTGACGCTGGAACTGGGCGGCAAATCGCCCACCATCGTCTTTGAAAACGCCGACCTCGACAGCGCCGTCGAAGGCGTGGTGGACGGCATCTGGCTGAACCAGGGCGAAGTCTGCTGCGCGGGGTCGCGCCTGCTGCTGCAGGAAGGCATCGCCGAGAAGATGATCAAAAAACTGACGCACCGCATGAAGCAGCTGCGCGTCGGCTCCCCGCTCGACAAAGCCATCGACATGGGCGCGATTGTCTCGGACGAGCAATACAAGAAAATCGACGGCCTCGTGAAACAGGGCGTGAAAGAGGGCGCAACCCTTATCCAGCCCGGCAAGGACGCCTGCCCCACGACCGGCTGCTTCTACCCGCCGACCATGCTGACCAATGTGCAACCGGCATCCACTGTCGCGGAAGTCGAAATCTTCGGCCCCGTCGTATCGGTGCTGACCTTCCGCACGCCGGAAGAGGCCGTGCTGCTGGCCAATAACACCCGCTACGGCCTCGCCGCGAGCATCTGGAGCGAGAATATCAACCTCGCCCTCGATATCGCGCCCAAGATCAAGGCGGGCGTGGTCTGGATCAACTCGACCAACCTGTTCGACGCGGCCTGCGGCTTCGGCGGCTACCGCGAATCCGGCTTCGGCCGCGAGGGCGGACGCGAAGGCATGTATGCCTACCTGAAGCCCAAATACATCAAGTCGCTCCCCGTTTATAAAGAGAGCAAGGCGAACCTGAGCCCTGCCAAGCACGTCAGCGCCGTGGAAGGTCTCGCCAATATCGACCGCACTGCCAAGCTTTACATCGGCGGCAAGCAGGCCCGTCCGGACGGCGCCTATAGCCTGTCCATCACCGACAAAAACGGCCGCCTTATCGGCCAGGTCGGCGAAGGGAACCGGAAAGACATCCGGAACGCCGTGGAAGCCGCGAAGAAGGCGGAGGGCTGGAGCAAATCCGCCCATCACCTGCGCGCGCAGATACTCTACTATATCGCGGAGAACCTCTCCGCCCGTTCCGACGAGTTCAAGAAGCGCCTTGTGCAGCTGACCGGGGTTACGCCCGCCGCCGCGCAGAAAGAGGTGGATGAGTCCATCCGACGCCTCTTCACCTATGGCGCCTGGGCCGACAAATACGACGGCGCCGTGCATTACCCCCCTGCCCGCCTCGTTTCCGTCGCGATGAAGGAATCGGTCGGCATCCTCGGCATCGTCTGCCCGGATGAAAACCCGCTGCTGTCCTTCGTGTCGCTGTTTGCACCTGCGATGGCCATGGGCAACCGCGCGGTCATCATCCCGTCGGAAAAATACCCGCTGCTGGCGACTGACCTGTATCAAGTGTTCGATACTTCAGACGTCGTCCCCGGCTCCATCAACATCGTCACGGGCATCCGCAAGGACCTGACCAAGACGCTGGCCGAGCATGACGAGGTAGATGCGATCTGGTATTTCGGTTCCGACGCCGCCGGCAGCGCGCAGGTGGAAAAAGGCTCCATCGGCAACCTCAAGCGCACCTGGGTCAACAACGGCCGCCAGCGCGACTGGTTCGATCGCGCGCAGGCCGAGGGCGAGGAGTACCTGCGCTACGCCGTCGAGATCAAGAATATCTGGATTCCGTACGGAGAGTAACATTACTGCCACCCTGGCGAAGGCCGGGGTCAAGAATAAAGCAAAACAGGATGGCGGAAATCGTTTACAAACGGTTTCCGCCATTTTTCATGGATAGAAGCTTGCCCCCGACCTTCGCCGGGGTAGCGATCCGCAATAACAATCCTCAGGAACTCCCCCTCCTTCCGGAGCGTTGATGCTTTATAAGGCGCCTTCATGTCCACAGGAGGGTCAGATGAAAAAATCGTTAATTTATTCAATATCCTATGTGTCTCTTTGCATCGGGATGGCGATCGCCCCCGTCAACGCGGCACGCGCGGGACAGGAAATGGGGTCTCTCGTCTACTACCCGGTCAGCCAGGAGGAAATCCGCGATCACTATCTCGGATGGTCGGTATTCATGGAATACAACCAGAACCGTGAACCGTGCCAGCATTACGTGGACCCGCCCGCGGGCTACGTATTAAAGGGATGCGATATCTATCGTGTTGAAAAGGTCGCTATGGCCGAGATTCAGAGGCCGCCCGCTCCCGCAACCATTGAACCCGCCGCGGGAGAAGCCATCCTGCCCCCTTCCATCGTCTCGGTGTACTTCGACTGGG
>SCTB01000125.1 GCA_004297545.1 Alphaproteobacteria bacterium | reverse complement strand
TGAGGAACGCAGGCACGCTTTCCGCGCTTAAAACCTTGATGTTCACGAGGAAGCCGGGCAGGCTGGGCGCGGCGCCCGCAACCAGTGCGACGATCGCGACGATACTGAATCCGTTCGTGAAGCGGTATTCGCCATCCGCCTTGTAAAGCGCAACCACATCGAGCTTTCGGTGGCGGTAAACGAAATAATCCGCAATCAAAATGCCGCCGATGGGCCCCAGCAGCGCGCCATAGCCGATCAGCCAGGTAAAGATATAGCCCGACGGATCGGCGACCAGCTTCCACGGCATCATGAGAATGCCGATGATGCCGGTGATATAGCCGCCCATGCGGAAGGAAATATATTTCGGCGCCAGATGCGCGAAATCGTTGGCGGGCGACACGACATTCGCGGCGATATTGGTGGCCAGCGTCGCGATGCAGAGCGCGATCATGGAAATAATCAGCGTCGCCGGGTTCGAGAATTTCGTCAGCACCTCAACCGGGTCCCAGATCGCCTTGCCGTAGATGATGGTGGTGGCCGACGTGACGGCGACGCCGATAAAGGAATACAGCGCCATCGTGGCGGGCAGGCCCAGCGCCTGCCCCAATACCTGGTCCTTCTGCGATTTCGCATAGCGCGAGAAATCGGGGATGTTCAGCGACAAAGTCGCCCAGAAGCCGACCATGCCGGTCAGCGCCGGGAAAAAGTACGAGAAGAATTTCCCGGCCTGCGCTTGCCCTTCGTCGAACTGCGAGGGCTGCGATAATATCGGCCCGAAACCGCCGGCGGCGTTATAAGCCCAGCCCAGCAGCAGCAGCCCGAGCGTAATCAGCAGCGGCGCCTTGATGTTGAGGAGGAAGCGGATGGTGTCGATGCCGCGCCAGATCACGACCATATTCACGCCCCAGAACAACAGGAAGCAGAACAATTCGCCGTTCGTGATGCCGAGCCAGCCGGTGGCGGGCGCGGTTTCAAAACCGAAAACGACCGCGCCGATTTTGTAGATCGCGGCGCCGCCGATCCAGGTCTGGATTCCGAACCAGCCGCAGGCGACCAGCGCGCGCAACACGGCGGGAATATTTGCGCCCAGCGTCCCGAACGACGCGCGGCAGTAAACGGGGAACGGAATGCCGTAGCGTGTGCCGGCATGCGCATTCAAAATCATCGGGATGAGGACGATCAGGTTGCCGAGGAAAATCGTCAGCACCGCCTGCCACCAGTTCATGCCGCCGCCGATGAGGGATGAGGCGAGCATATAGGTCGGGATGCAGGCCGACATCGAAATCCACAGCGCGGCGAAACTGAGCGTGCCCCATTTACGCTTGTCCATCGGCACGGGCGCCAGGTCTTCGTTGAAGAGGCTGTTGCCGGAGGATTCCACTTTCGGGATTTCGGCGGCGAGGGCGGCTGCGGTTTCCATGTCAAATTTCACTTTCTTCCTGCCCCGGAAAAAACCGGGTAAGGGGCCGAATCTGAAAACTAAAAATGCTTGAAGGGAAGTTAATCCCATAACGCGGCAATAATCAAGCGTTGCGAAGCGGTTATAAACGGGTGTTGACAGCGTTCAGACAGGCAAACAGCAGCCTTCGTCAGGCATTCCCGGAACGGGCCGGGAACGGCAGGCAAGCTGTCAGGAGCCGAATGGCGCAGAATTGCAAAAGGGGCTTTTAAAGGTATGTGAAGCGTCAGTTAAGGGCCATTTACAGGCCTTTTCAGCATGCAGGGAGGACCAAAAGAGGGCCTCGGGAGCGCATACTCCGCATGCATAAAACGGTCCTCGACGCGCATTGAAACGCTCCTGGAATGACCTGTCTCGCAAGAGTGATAGATTATGTAAATCATAATGCGTATTCCCCCGACTTTCACGCTATGGTAATTATCTTGTCAGCCATAACATTTTCCAAAAGGCGATTTAATGTCGGAATGGGACGATTTCGATCCGGAGCAAAAGCGTCGCGCGATGCTGGACGACCCCGAAAAGGCCGAACGGCTTATCGCGGCCGACCGCCGCCTGATTGCGGCGATGCTTAAAAATCCCATCGACGTCGAGGGTTTGCGCACAGCGCTCACCGACGACGCCTGCCCGGATCGCATCATCATCAACGGCATGCCCGCGCTGCATGTGGCGATTCATAAACACGATATCAAGGCCCTCGACCTGCTGCTGCGTCATGCGGCGCGCACGGACGACTGGGATATCGAGGGTGCGACGGCGATGGATGAAGCCTATCGCAAGAGATTCCACGAGGGCATCAAGCTTTTGAAACTCTTCAATGCCGAGCCGCGTATTTACGGCGAACCGGGACATGACAAGCCGGACGAGGTTTATGCGCCGTCCTACGAAATGCGCATGAACCAGCTGCTTTTCAAAATGATCCGCTTCGGCACGGCGAAGCAGGTCAGCCAGGCCATCGAGCTTGGCGGCAATGTCAACATGAAAGCGCCCGAAGGCCAGCCCTTCTGGCCGCCGCTGCATGTAGCCGTCGCGCAGTGCGAGCTCGACAAGGTGAAAGTGCTGATCGAGGCGGGCGCGGATATTTTCGCGCGCTCCAGCCGCGGGCAAGAAGTCTGCGACGTGCAATGGGAAACGCCGGGCGTGAAATTCCTCAGCCCCGAATGGGACCAGATATACGATTACCTGCACGACAAGGGCTATGCCAATCTTTTCGTGAAACACCCGCGCGACTTCACGTTGAACGATCTCCGCCAGCCCCTGCCGGAATCGGAGCCGAAGAAGGATATGCGCGGCGAGGTTATCTATCCGCGAACCGTGATGCATCACCTTGTCGCGACCAATCATGCCGATGTCGTTTTCGACGTGCTGGCAAGGAATCCTCAAGAACATCTCACCGCGCAGGACTTCCTGACCCGCAGCACCCGCGACCGCAAGACGTTGCTGGAAGCCTGCGGCGATGCGGGCCTGCTGCCGAAGCTGTTCACCTCGGACATCTGGCAGGACCGGCTCGAGGAAATGATGTCGCTGCGCCCGCATCTGGAGAAATCCCTGTCCCTGCGCTACAAGGTCGATTTCAACAAGGCTTCCGCCGATGTGCGTGCGCGCCGCCTGCAGGAGCTGAAAAAGAAGGCACCCAAACTCCAGCTGAAGAGAAACTGACATGCCCGGAACGCCCGAATACAGACCCGCCGAAAATCTCGCCTCCGCCATCGCGCGGGGGGATGAGTCGACGTTCAGGGCGCTGCTCGCGAAGCATCCGGACCCCGACAACATTCCGGACTTCCCGTACGCGACGCTGCTGCATTTTGCCGTGATGCAGGGACGTTCCTGGGCGGTGGAAGAAGTGCTGAAAAAGGGCGCCGACCCGAACCGCCTGACGCCGACGCATAAAACCGCGCTGGACCTCGCCGAAGAACACGACTGGCGTCCGCTGCCGATGATCGTCGATATGCTGACGAAGGCCGGCGGCAAAAGATACGACGAGCTGCCCGAGGTCGTAGCCGCGAAAAAACTTGCGGTCTTGCGCGAACGCGCGAAAACCGCTAACCCTAAAGTGAAATTTTAAGGAGCCGTCCCATGTCCCCGCAACCTTCCGACGCCGATATCGACAGCGCTATTCGTTCGAAGGACGTCGCGGGCCTTGTCCGCATGCTCGACGACGGGCTCGACGCCAACTGGAAAGACGCGCGCGGCGACACGCTGCTGCACGCGGCGGCGCGCCTCGGCGATGCCGGCCTTGTGGGCAAGCTGCTCGACAAGGGCGCGCGCGCCTTCGTGCATAACGACGAAGCCGAAACGCCCTGGGAGACGGCGGTCATCTGGGGCCGCGACGCCGCCGCGAAAATCCTGCGCGCACGCCTGGACGACGAAAAACTCACGCGCGGCAGCGAGCCGCTGACGTTTGCATCGCTGCAGGAAATCCGCGACAAGACGTCGGAAACGGGCGTTAACCAGCTGCATTACCTTGCCCGGAAAGGTCAGTTCGCGCAGGTCATCGCGCTCGCGGCGGCCGATCCGCAGGGCCTGAGCGCCGCGGATCTGTTGTCGAAGGGGCTCGACGGCGACACGGTGCTGCTGAAAATCTGCCAGCAGGGGCAGCTGCCGCTGCTCGCCAAACCCGAGCTCTGGGTGAAACGCCCGCAGGAATTCCAGACGCTCTGGGAAAACGTGCCGGGCAATTACCGCAAGGATGTCGACTATAACGCCTTCGTCAGTCAGCTGCGGCAGGCGAAGCTGCAATCCCACGGCAAGCTGAAGCTCAAGGGCTTCCAGAAGTAACTTCCCGAACCGGGAATTGTTAAGTTCGGCCCCTTCACAAGGGGTTAAAATATTATGCCAATTAATATTTTACATCATTCATGGAAAGTTGAATTTTATAAGGCAGCGTGAATGTCAAAGGTGAACATAATCTGTTTTCATTGTCATGTTAGTTTACGTAAGGCCATACGATGGGGATTGCCAAACCTGACTCCGCCCCATACGATGGCGTTTATGTTCAATCATCGTTAGATTCGCGAAGCAGGTGGGATATGAGTCTTACCAAAGACCAGGAAGCCTTGATGGAAGCCGTGCAGGAAAACAACCAGCGCAAGGTTTCGGCGCTGCTCAAGAAAGGCGTCGATCCCGATTTTGAGCAGGACGACAGAACCCCCCTGAACGAAGCCATCGGCAACGGCAATCTCGCGATGGTCAAGGCGCTGGTCGTGGCGGGCGCCGACGTTAACCGCGCCGATTCCACCTATTTCAAGGACCTGCCGCTCGACGCGGCCGACCGCAACCGCAACAAGAAGATCGTCGAATACCTGGAACAGCAGGGCGCGCGGTCGTCAGATGCCGATCGCCTGACCTCGCAGCAGCAGGCGCTCATGGACGCCATCCGCGACGACGACGAAGACGGCGTCACTGATCTTATCGACAAGGGCCTGGATCCGGATTTCACCGACAGCGACGAAACGCCGCTCGAGACGGCCGTGCGCCGCGGCAATGAAACCATCGTACGCGCGCTGGTCGACGGCGGCGCGGATGTCAACCGCATCAATACCTTTGGCGAAGCGCCGCTCGACATCGCGAAGGACGCGGGCGACGACGTGGTTACGCAGATCCTGGAAGACGAAGGCGCGGTGACGGCGCAGAAGAAATCAAAAGCCGCGCATAACACCGGCGTCCGCGGCGGCTTCAAGGGCGGCGGAAGGGGCCGTTCAACCGGCTTTTTCGACGACGATTTCCTGGATGACGATTGGGACGACGACGCCGGGAGACGCAACAAAAAACAGGGCGCCAAGCTGCATGTCCGCGGGAAAAAGTCCGCGAAGAAAACGGCCGCTCCCGAAATGGCCGGCGCCGGCGCCCAGGCGGCGAAACCCGCAAAACCCGTGTTCCGCGAGGACACGCTGAAAGATATCTTCAACGCGCAGAACTGGGTCGGCAAGACGGACGAGATGGAACAGCTCTGGGAAGAAGTGCCCAAGCGGCTGCACAAGCATTTCGACTTCGCCGCCTCGCTGGCCGAAGCGCGCCGCGAAACGCTGAAAGCAAACGCGCCGAAAAAACAGATCCTGCAAAATACCCAGACCGCCCAGCGGAACGCGGTTCCGGCAAAGCCGCCGCTGCAGCAAAATCCCGTCACGCTGGCGAATGACGCCGGCGCGCAGAACGCGGATGCCGAGGGAAAAGGCCCGCAGCCTCCCGCGAACACAGACGCAAACGGCAAACCCGCCGGGGAAAGCCCCCCGAAAAACCCGCCGCCGCCCAAGCCCGCGCCCTGAAGAGGCCTATCTTTCCCGCCGTCACTTATTTACTATTATGGGCACGGGCCCGCCATGGGCTTTACGGGGCAATGGGAACGAGTAATCACGGATGGCGCGGACCGCCGCATACCTGAAATCATTTTTCGACCGCGTCGAGGATAACCTGACCGCCTACGGCCTTTTCGCCATCGCCGTGCTCTGGATGGTCGCTGGGCACTTCTCCGAGAACCTGACCGAAAGCCTGTGGCTGCGCGTGACGGACAGGATACTGCTGCCCGTGTTCCTCATTCCCATCGGTTATAACGCGGGCCGCAGGGTCGACTGGAAACTGGCGGGCGGGGCGGTTCTCGTTTCCTCTCTTCGCTGGTTCATGTTCCATCGCTGGCTGCCCGCCTTGTCCATGGGCTATGTGACCATCCTCGTCACCATCGTCATCACGCGCCTTGTCCTCGAACCTCTCATGGAATTCGCATTGAAAAGCCGCGCGCGTTTCTGGGGCGCGAGCCTTGCGCTTGCGGGCCTCGCGCCCTTCACGCACAGCCATGTCTGCGAATACGGCACGCTGGGCATCCTGATGGCGATGGCGGGCTGGCTGTCGCGCAACCGCGGGCAGGAACCAAAGCCCCCGGTGGAGCCTTCCGAGTTTTTCCTGCTGGTGTATTTCTATTATATCGCCTTCAACCAGTCGCTTTACGAATTTTCGGCGCCGCAGCTGGCGGTGACGGCAGCCGGGACCGCTGTTGTTTTCCGCCTGCTCTGGGATTTCCGGCGCCTGCTGCTGAATTCCCTGCGCAGCAAGCCAGCCGATATCGTCGCGCGCGTCGCCCGTTTCACCGGCGGCAACAGCCTTGAAATCTACACGCTGCACATGATCGCTTACTACGGCATATACTACTATGCGCTGGGCGTCGCGGCCGGACCTTAAAGCGACGGCGGGCGGGGCGGCGCGGGAGGCTTGTCGGCCTTGAACTTGTCGGGCATGGCGAACATGCCGGGCTTGGCGCCGCGCTTCTGCAGCTGCTGAATGACTTTCTCGTAATCCTCGACCTTGGCCTGCGCCCGCTCTACCGTGCTCTGGAAGGTGAAGCGCCCGGTCTGCTTGCGCTCGTAATCCTGCTCGTAATAGGTATGGCTCAAAATGGCGTAGTCGAGCGGCGTATGCCCCTCGTCGTCCTTGGCGCGCACGTCCGCGCCGCGCGCGATGAGGAAAGCGACGATATCGGGCGAGCCCAGCAGACAGGCAGCATGCAGCGGCGTCGCGCCCGTGCCGTAGGGGACGTTGCCGGAGAACATGCCGCGCGACGTCGTGCGGATATCGAGCTTCGCGCCTTCGTCGTACAGCTTTTCCACGTCGTCGATCTTCCCCGACTCGATGGCCTGGAAGAACATATTGGTGCCTTGGCGGTTGATCTGGTTGATGGCGATGCGGCGCTGGCGGGCCTTCTGCTCCTCGTTCGCGCGCTTGAAAAATTCCTTGGCCATGCTGCTCCTGAAAAAACTCCTGAGAGGAAAGCAAAAGTCGATAAGTGGATGCTGAAATTACTTATGAACCGGGAAGACGTAATATGCAAGGCTCTGTCTGGGGCATTCTTGTGTTATGAAAATATGGTAGAGGCGGTTTTCCTTGACCGCCAAGGCCGTTTTTGGTGAGTATGAGGCCTGAAATTTCATAAGGAATCATGCGATGTCCGACATCATGGAAGAAATCAGCGAAGACCTGCGCCGGCAGCAGCTGGAGCAGTTCTGGAAGGAGAACGGCGCCTGGATCATCGGCGGCGTCTTTCTGGCGGTCGTGTTCACGGCGGGCCTGACCTGGTGGCGCGCGCATACCTTCGAGCGCAACCTGCGCGAAACCGCGCAGCTCATCGAGATCATCAATGAGTCCGATGTCGAAAAGCTTTCGAGCTTCGCCGACCGGACCGACAAGGACCATGCCGTCATCGCCCGGCTGGCCGCCGCCGCGGTCTATGCCAAGCGCCAGCAGCCCGAAAAGGCCGTCGCCATCTATACGTCGATCCAGAACACCACGGGCGTGGACCGGACCTACCGCGAGCTCGCGCGTCTTTTGAGCGTGGGCCAGCGCCTTGAAACCGGCGATCCCGCGGCGCTGCACAAGGACCTCAAGGAGCTGACCGGCAAGGGCGACACCTGGCGCTTCTCCGCGCTCGAGCTCGAGGCGCTGCTCTACGCGCGCGAGCGCAAGCTGAAGGAAGCCGCGGCATCCCTGGCCGAGATCATCGCGGATTCCTCGGCCCCGCAGGACGTGCGCATGCGCGCCTCCACCCTGCGCGAATTCTACGTCGGCGCCGCCGAGGGGAAATAATTTCTTTTTAAGCAAAGGAGGGTCCGGCACATGGCGTTTTCCATTCGTCTTTCGCATCTCGCGCGTCCGGCCCTGCCGGCGCTGCTGCTGGCCGCCGTCATTCTTGCCGGCTGCAGCACGGCCAAGCAGCTGTTCACCGAGCACCGCAACCCGCCCCTGAAGGGCGAGCGCATTTCGGTCCTGCAGCTGCAGCGCGATCTCGTCGCCAACCCTGACCTTAAAGATTCTCCCGTGCAGCTGCCCGAAGCCTGGACCAACCAGCTCTGGCCGCAGGCGGGCGGGTATCCGAACCATGCGCCCGGGCATCTGGCGCTCGGGCAGGATGTCAAGCGCGCCTGGCGCGTGTCCATCGGCAGGGGCGGCAGCGGCCGCACGCCGCTCACCGCCGCGCCGATCGTCGCGGAAGGGGCGGTATTCGCCCTTGACGCCAAGGGCCATGTCAGTTCCTTCGACCTGAAAACCGGCAAGCAGCGCTGGAAAGTGAAGATCACGCCGAAGGGCGAAACGGGGTCGGGCGCTTTGGGCGGCGGCATCGCCTATGATTCCGGCAAGGTTTTCGCGACCAACGGCTACAAGCATATCGTCGCCCTGAACGCGCCGGATGGCGCGATGGCGTGGAAATCGACGCTGCCGTCGCCCGCGCGCGCCGCTCCCACGGTGGTCGACGGGCGCATCTACGTGCTTTCGCTCGACAACCGCCTGAACGTGCTGAACGCGACCGACGGCACGCCGTTGTGGAGCTACAGCGGGGTCAGCGAAACCACGAACCTGCTGGGCTCCGCCGCGCCCGCGGCCGACGCGAACCTCGCCGTGCTGCCCTTGTCGTCGGGCGAGATTTTCGGCCTGCGCCCCGAAACGGGCCAGGTCGCCTGGGAAGACAACCTTTCCGCCGTGCGGCGCACGGGATCGCTGTCGTCCATTTCCGATATCCGCGGGTTGCCCGTCATCGACCAGGGCGTCGTCTACGCCATCAGCTTTTCCGGCCGCATGGTCGCGCTGGACGAAGTCTCCGGCAACCGGGTCTGGCAGCGCGAGATCGGGTCCTCCGAAATGCCCTGGGCGGCGGGGGAAAATATCTTCGTCGTGACCACCGAACAGCAGCTAACGGCGCTGACCCGCTCCGAAGGCGACATCCGCTGGGTTTCCCAGCTGCCGCGCTACGAAGACAACGACAAGGACAAGCCCATCGTCTGGTCCGGCCCCGTGCTGGCGGGCAGCCGCCTGTATCTTGTCAGCAACAAAGGCGATATGCTGCAGGCGAACCCCGCGGACGGAAAAATCATGAAGACCGAGCATATCGGGTCGGAGGCCAACATCGCCCCCGTCGTCGCCAATAACACCCTGCTCGTCCTGACGAACGACGGCGACCTGACGGCGTGGCGCTAGAAAATGACCTTCACCCTCGCGATCATCGGGCGGCCCAACGTCGGCAAGTCGACGCTGTTCAACCGGCTCGTCGGCAAAAAACTGGCGCTGGTGCATGACACGCCGGGCCTGACCCGCGACTGGCGCATGGCGGATGCAGAGCTCAAGGGGCTGAAGTTCAGGGTCATCGACACGGCGGGACTGGAGGAAAGCTTCGATGCTTCCATCGAGGCGCGCATGAGGAAACAGACCGAGCGCGCGCTCGAAAAGGCCGACATGGCCGTCCTCGTCGTCGACATCCGCACCGGCATCACGCCGATGGACAAGCATTTCGCCATGTGGCTGCGCAAGCAGAAGGTCAAATGCGCCCTGCTCGTGAACAAGTGCGAAAGCCGCAAGCAGATGGAAAACATGTACGAGGCCTATGAACTGGGGCTGGGGGAGCCTATTCCCATTTCCGCCGAGCACGGCCTTGGCATGGATGACCTCTACGACCTCCTCAAACCGCTGGTCGAAGCGCAGGATGGCCCGGAGCTGACCGAGGAGCAGGAAGAGGATATCGAATCCTACTTCCAGAAATATCACGAAGGCGACGAAAAAGGCTTCGGCGACGAAGAAGTGGACGAAACGGAAGATCTCGAGAATCCCATCAAGATAGCCATCGCCGGCCGCCCCAACGTGGGCAAGTCGACGCTGCTGAATGCGCTGGTGGGCGAAGAGCGCTCCATGACGGGGCCCGAAGCCGGCATCACCCGCGACGCCGTGCATGTGGACTGGGAATACGGCGGCCGCAAGCTGCGCCTTGTCGACACGGCGGGGCTGCGCCGCCGCTCGAAGGTGGTCGGCGAGATCGAGCGCATGGCGGTCGATGATTCGCTTCGCGCCATACGTCTCGCGCAGGTGGTCATCCTCGTCATCGACGCGGACCTCGAATTCGAAAAACAGGACCTGATTATCGCAGATCACGTCGTGAATCACGGCCGCGCGCTGGTCATCGCCGTCAACAAGTGGGATGCGGTGACGGAGCGCGAGAAAAAGCTGGAAGAACTGAAATACCAGCTCGGAAAATCCCTGCACCAGGTGCGCGACGTGCCGGTTGTTACTATTTCGGCATTGAAAAACCAGCGCGTCGAAAAAGTGCTGGATTCCGTGCTCGATGTCTACAAGCTCTGGAACAAGCGCGTGCCGACAGGGAAACTCAACCGTTGGCTGCGCATGATGGAAAGCCAGAACCCCGCGCCGCTGATCCAGGGCCGCCAGAACCGGCTGCGCTACATGACGCAGATCAAGGCTAGGCCCCCCACCTTCGCGATGTGGCTTTCCCGCCCCGACCAGTACCCCGAAGCGCATGAGCGCTATATCGTCAACGGCCTCCGCCGCGACTTCGACCTGCCCGCCGTGCCCGTGCGCCTGGTGCTGAAAGCGTCGAAGAATCCGTATAAGGATTAACCTCTCTTCCCCTTTTGGGGGAAGAAGGGGTCCGCGCCGGAGGCGTGGGAAGATGGGGGTACTCCGTGCAACAATAGCCGTGATGGGACGAAGTACCCCCACCTTCCCGTCGTACGCATGCTTCGCATGCGCATATAAAGCGACGGGTCCCCGCCTCCCCCAAAAGGGGAGGAGAAGAGAGTAATTCAAATCCCGGCCGGCCCCTTCGGTGCAATCGTGGGTCCGCGAATAGCGCGCTTTTCCAGCAGGTCAACACGCCCTGTCAGTTCCTTCACCTGCTCGCGCAGATCCCGCAAGGTCGCATCGCCGCCGTTTTTCTTGCGGCCGTCCATCAATGTCGCCGGATCGACGTTCTCTAAAAATGCCCGGTCGTCCTCCAGATCCAGCTTCTCCAGCATCTCGTTCTTCCGGTACCAGTCCGCATAGCCGTGCGACGAATCCTCGCAATAGCTGCCGCTGTCTTCTTCGCGTCCCTGCCGGGCGACGCCCTTGCGCAGGGCTTTCAGCGCCTCGGGGTGCGCCTTGAACTTGTCCAGCGTCTGCGCGAATTCCTTCGACTTCGACTCATACCCGATTTTTTCCAGCAGTTTCAGCATCCGCGTGACATCTTCTGACGACATGATTCCTCCGTTGCAAGAAGGTGATTCTGCAATCAATTCAACGACAGAAACAAGATTGTTTTTTACATATCAGATAAGGTAGGATGGTAGAAATAGCGATTTCCAACTCAATTCACAGCGCCAAATCGTGTAGGCTTTCCCTGAAAAGGGCAATCCACTGCGGGGACAGCATGGACAAAAATATCTGGAAGCTATCCGCATATCTCAGCAACCGCATGATGTTCCGTTTCATTACGCACGGCATGTTGGTGCTGGCGGTGCCGTTCGTGGTTTTCAACCAATGGGCGGCGGATGATATCCGGGCAGAGGCGCTTGCGATTTTTGCGCTGGCCGGCGTTGCCATCCTGTGGTTCTGCACCTGGGATTTTGTCCGCGTCAATATCCGTCGCGGGACCGAGCCCTTCTGCTCCATCTGGATGCACGCCCTGCCACACGATGTGCCCTTGTCGCCCGAAGGCGACAACGAAGCAGAGCCTCCCTCGCGTATGGTCACCGTCAACGCGCTTTTCCTGCTGCGGTTACGGACGCTCCTGCCGCCCGCCGCTCTGGCGACCGGGCTTGCCGTTTATATCGGCGCTGTCTGGCCGGTGATATTCCTGGTCGTGCCGCTGTGGCTACCCATTGAATGGCGCGCGCTGCAAAAATTACTGGCGAGGCAGACAGAGAGCGATCCGGAATTGAAGGCGCTGGTCGCGCAGGAGCCGGTGTCCTGGAAAAACAAGGCGTTTTACAAGGAGGCGCCGCTGAAGACATGGCATTGGACAAAGGACCGCATCCTGTGGTGGCTGGCGCTGCCTTCATGGTTCGTCTTCTTTGCCGTGGTCCCAGGGTTTGTTCCGCGCCCGCTGGACAGCGACGCCAAGGCATTTTTTTTCGCCGCCCCTGATGCCCCCACCGGCTTTTATGCGCTCGCCGGTCTCGATGCTCCCGCCGGAACGGCGGATATCGTGGCTTTCGGCAAGCAGAAAGTCGAGCAGGTCGCAGCTGGAGGGCGCGCCGACCGTGCGAGGGCAGCGGAGGATCTCACCCTCCTGAAGGAGCGCACCAAAGCGGGACATTTCACGGTGTGCAGGTGGCAAAAGCTGAAGCCCGGCATGCCGACCAAGGTGACAATGACGCCCCCGCCGCCGCCTCCGGGGTATGAGGGGGCACCGCTGCCCGCGAAAATCGCCGTTCCGACCGCCTCGGCGCGTCAGGGACAGTGCCTTTATCTCGACGAATGGGGGCCGATTCTTGCCGCCAACAAGGAAGTATTGCAGAGATTCGAGAGCCTGTTCCGCTATGCCGATCTTGCAACACCGGCGCTGATGGAGTTTCCCGTCAATGGCGCATTGCTGACAGTCGTCGCGCGGCTGGAAACGATCGCGCATGCTTACCACGCCTATACCGGCGATCCCGAAAACGCGCTGAAAGAGTGGCTGGCGGACGCGGCCTTCCGCAAGCGCCTCGTGAACGGATCCGGGCATCTTGTCAGCCTCGAACTTTACAAGAAATGTTATACCGACATCCTCCGCCACTTGCCTTATATCCTGTCAAAAAAACCGGAACTGGCGCAGATGTATAAAAATGAAATCGCGGCGACGCTGTCGCTGTCGCCGGCAAGCCTTCCCTACAAAAAGGTATGGGACGCCGATGTACGCTTCAACTGGATGAGGCACTCTTATCCGGAGAAGATGGGGGGAGATGATCCCTTGCTCTTCCTCGTGAACGCCTCGATCCTCGGCGACGAAATGTACCGCATTCACCAGCAGGGAAGCGCCGTGCTCGATATCGAAAAATTTTCCGACCGCCGCGCCGCCTTTAAAAAGTTTACGAGAGGGAAAGAGTTTTCGTTCCGGCGCGCCAGCTATGTCTTCGCCATGGCGCAGGCCCACATGTCGACTGCTATTATCGCTTCCGCCATCAACGGCTTCCGGAAGATATTTGATGGCGACGGCGTGATTTTCAACGAGCAGCGCATGGCGCTTGTCTGGGTCGAAGCCGTTTCCCGCGGCGTCACGCCTGACGGTATGACGGCCTTTCTGCAAACGGCGGCGGCATCAAATAATATATTCGGAGACATACGGGGCGGGATTCCGTTTTACTGGGACCCGGAAGAGGGACTCTTTATGCAGCCGGAGCCGGATATGGAGCCGGATATAGGGAAGAACGGCGTCCTTGTCACGCGCCCGCTTCTCGAGCATGATCCCGGATAACTTTAAGTCTTTATCGGAATAATATTATCCAGCCGGTGGTCGTCGATGCCGGCGGGTTCCTGGTGGATGATGACTTCGGATTTGGGGAAGGCGTCGTAGAGCGCTTTTTCGACTTCCTCGGTGATGGCATGGGCGCGGTTCAGCGTGAACTCGCCGTCCACCTCCATGTGGAACTCGATGAAGATGCGCTCGCCTGTGTTGCGCGTGCGCAGGTCGTGCACGGCCGCCACGTCCTTGTGCGCCGTCACCAGCTTCAGGATCTTCTCGCGTTCGTCGGTCGGGATTTCCTTGTCCATCAGGATGTCGAAGGACTCTTTCGTGATGGAATAGGCGCTGTAAAGGAGCGTCAGGGCGATCGCGGCCGCGAAAGCCGGGTCGTAATAGGGCCAGGGGCTGTAAAAACTGAGCGCAAGCGACACGAAGACGCTCAGGTTCATGAACAGGTCGCCCTTGTAATGCAGGTGGTCGGCGCTGATGGCGATCGATTTGGTTTTTTTGATGACGTACATCTGGAAGGCGATGAGGAAACTGGTCAGCACGATGGACAGCGTCATCACGTAAATGCCGATGTCGGCGTCATGCACATGCATCGGCGTGAAGAAGCGCCGGATGGATTCGAAAATCAGGAAGCAGGCCGCGCCGAAGATGAACACCGCCTGCCCCAGCGCCGAAAGCGCCTCCAGCTTGCCGTGACCGAAGCGGTGCTCCTCGTCTGCGGGCGTCGCCGCATGCATGATGGAGAGCATGGTCACGAGGGAGGCGACGGCGTCGAAGGTCGAATCCATCAGCGACGACAGGAGCGCGACCGAGTTCGTCATCAGGAAGGCGACGAACTTGACCGCGATCAGGATTATCGCGACGCCCAGGCTCGCGACGGAGGCCCAGCGTTTCAGGTTCAGGCTGCTCTTTTCGTCGAGGGCGCCGTGCAGGTAGGGGTTCTTGATGTTCATGGCGTCAGGCCGCCATGACGATCTTGCCCGTCCCGGCGTAGCCGGGCGCCGCGAGCTCGATAAACCGCTCCACCACCGATTCCGGCGCGGGCAGTTTCGACGGGTCCTCGCCCGGGAAAGCCTCGCGGCGCATGTTCGTGCGCACGATGCCGGGGTCGAGGATATTGACCTTCAGGGGGCTGTAGGCCGTTTCCGCCGCATAGGCGTAGACCATCCGCTCCAGGGCTGCCTTGCTCGCGGCATAGGCGCCCCAATAGGGCTCCGCCAGATGCGCCGCGCCCGAGGTCACGAAAATCGCGCGCCCCGCGTCGGAGGCGCGCAGCAGCGGGTCGAGCGCGCGGATAAGGCGATAGTTGGCGAAGAAGTTCACGCGGAAAATTTCCTCGAAAATCTTCGGGTCCGATTGCGCGACGGGGCTCAGGCCCCCGAACATCGCGGCATTGCCGACGAGGATGTCGAGGCGCTTGAACCTCTCTGTGATGGCGGGGCCGATGGCGTCGAGTTTCTTTGTTTCGGACAGGTCAAAGGGCATCAGCGTGGCCGAGCCGCCCGCGGCGCGAATCGCGTCGTCGGTTTCTTCCAGCCCCCCTTGCGTGCGCGCGAGCAAAATGACATGCGCGCCTTCCGCGGCATAGGCTTTCGCCACTGCCGCGCCGATGCCGCGCGAGGCGCCCGTGATCAACGCGGTGCGGCCCTGCAGGCGCCTGTGTCCCTGGTCTGCTTTCATTCCGGGGTTTTGCCTTTGCCGATGATGGTCTCCAGCTTTGCGCGGTCGTCCTTGGGGTATCCCAGCTGCTTCATGTCCGCATTGGCGTCCGCGGGGGCTTCCTCCGCCCCGTGGAGTCCCAGCATCGCCGTCGTGGCCCGGATGGCGGCGTCGCGCTCGCAATAGATGCGGGCGATATAGGGGTTGTCGCGCACGCCCGCAGGCAGGTCCTTGCGGTCGAACAGGGTCACGAAGGCGGCCAGCGCGCAGACCAGCACGACCGCGCCCGCGAAGAGCCGCCTCCGCAGGGGGCGGTTGCCCGTATGGCGTTTCGCCGGCTTGTGATGATGCTCGTCGTGCCGCGTCATTTCGGAGGCGCCTGCTTTTCTTCGTCCTTCAGTTCATCCTGCAGTTCTTTTTCGTCGTCGTGGGAGGAAATCGTGGCGTCATCCTGCGTCTTCGCCTCTTCCGCCGCGCGCTTCTGCTGCAGCTTCAGGACAAGCGCGTCGCCGCGCTTCTGTATCATCTTGGTGAACTCGAGATGCTCGTCCGCAAAGGCGACCGCCTTGTCGAGAACGGGGACGGAAACGGAATTCTTCGCCCAGTCCGGCATCGGGTCATGGCTGCCCTGGTAAAAATACCAGACCGGCAGATAGGTAAGAAAGACGACAAGGAACCCGCGCGCGAGGCCGAACCCCGCGCCCAGCAGCCGGTCGACAATGCCGAGGCCCGCCTCGGCCACAGCCCGGGTGATGAAGAATCCCACCAGCGACATGACGAGGTAAATGAACAAAAAGACCGAGCCGTAGGCGCAGATCTGCGCCATATGCGCCTTCGCAATAATGCCCATCGCCAGCTTGCCCTTGACGATGGCGGCGTCCTGGCTGGTCCCGGCGGCCTTCGACACGGCCTGGGCCGCCTGTTCGTCCGCCTGCTTGCTGGCCTCGGTGTCAACGTGCAGCCATTTCTCGAAGGGCGGCACCATCAGGCTGCCGCCGTAGTAGGAGGATCCCATCGCGGCGATCAGCGCGACAATGGTAAAGACCTCGCGGATAATGCCGCGGAAATAGGCAATCAGCATGGAGAGGAACAGGATAACCCCGACCGTAATGTCAAGCGCATCTGGCGTCATGTCTAACCTTCTCCTTCGGCGAACAGCGGCAGGATGTCTTTCAGCTGGCGCGGCTGCACAAGCGTCAACCCCCCGGCGTTGGCGGGTTTCTTGCCCGGCAGCCCCGGTATCAGCGCGCGCCTGAATCCAAGTTTATAGGCTTCCTTCAGGCGGTTTTCAACCTGCCCCACGTTGCGGACCTCGCCGGAAAGCCCGACTTCGCCGAAAACGACCATGTCCTGCGGCACCGGCACGCCGGAGAGTGAACTGACCAGCGCGGCGGCCACGGCAAGATCGGCGGCCGGCTCCGCGATGCGCAGGCCCCCCGCCACGTTCAGGTAAACGTCATTGGGGCCGATGGTCACCCCGCAGCGGGCCTCGAGGACCGCCAGCACCATGGAAAGGCGCGCCTGGTCCCAGCCGATGACCGCGCGGCGCGGCGTGCCGAGCGGCGAGGGCGCGACCAGCGCCTGGATTTCGACGAGCACGGGGCGGGTGCCCTCCATGCCGGCGAAGACGGCCGAGCCGGAAATCTCCTGCTGGCGCTGCGAGAGGAACAGCTCCGACGGGTTCGGGACTTCCACAAGGCCCGCTTCCGCCATTTCGAACACGCCGATTTCGTCGGTGGGGCCGAAGCGGTTCTTGACGGCGCGCAAAATCCGGAACGTATGCCCGCGGTCGCCCTCGAAATAGAGAACGGTATCGACCATGTGCTCCAGCACGCGCGGGCCCGCGATCTGGCCCTCTTTCGTGACATGGCCGACGATAAGAAGACAGGCGCCGCGCCGTTTGGCCGCGCGGATCAGCTCGGCCGCCGTGGCGCGCACCTGCGCGACCGTGCCGGGCGCCGAATCGAGGTTGTCCAGGTACATTGTCTGGATGGAATCGATGACGACCGCGTCGAAATTCTTTTTGTCGATGGTCTCGATGATGTCGCGCACGTTGGTCGCCGAAGCCAGCTCGACCGGCGCCGCGTTGAGGCCCAGGCGCAGCGCGCGCATGCGCACCTGGTCGAGGGACTCTTCACCCGAAATATAGGCGCAGCGCGCGCCCTTCGAGAGCAGCGCGGTGACTTGCAGCAGCAGCGTGGATTTGCCGATGCCGGGATCGCCGCCGATGAGCAGCGCGGAGCCGGGCACCAGCCCGCCGCCCGTGACGCGGTCGAATTCCTCGATGCCGGTCTTGCGGCGTTTGACGATTTCGGAGGCGCCGGAGAGAGGCGCCAGCTCGATGACCTTGCCGCGTGCGCGGCCGAGACCCTGCGGCGGCTGATCCTTCATCGATTCCTCGACGATGGAATTCCATTCGCCGCATGCTTCGCATTTCCCTGCCCATCTGTTGTGGGAGGAACCGCAGGACTGACAGACATAAACTGCAGCGGGACGGGCCATAATTGCTAATTAACCAGATAGGCCGCGGGGTGGCAAACGATAAGCCGACTCCGGAATATTATAATTTGACAGAAACAGCGTTTTGTTATATTCATGTTACTTATCAAGTAGATGGAATAAAAATGTTCATTTATTTGACATAATTATTAAAGAAGAGTAAAATGAGACAAAACGGCAATTAAGGGGAAATAATTTACAATGGGTCTTTTTCCACCACTCGGATGGGCTCGGAAGGCGTTTAACTGGCTCGCTGAAAAGCCGAACCATCAATATACGCTGGGCAGCCTCTTCACCAAAAACAAGCTCGTGACCTGGCCGCTGTGCCGCGGCGCGCGGTTTTGCGAGCGCGCCATGATGGGCGCGATGCTGTTCCACAGCCTTCCCGCCATCCTGGGCCTCGTGGCGGGGGCGCCTTTTACGATGGGGGCGACGCTGCCGGCGCTCGCGGTTCTGGCGTTTAACATCAAGTGCGATGCCGTGGCCTTTGGTCTGATGGGCCAGCTTGCCTGCAAGAGCGGAAAATTCCTGACGGAGGTTTTCGACCAGATCTTCAACGGCGCGGATGAGTATCGTCCCGCGAAATTCGACAAGAAAAGCGGCCAGCCGCAGCCGCAGCCGCAATCCTCCGGTCCCAGCGTTCTCGATAAAATGGTCGCGCTCGGCCACGCCTTTAACGGCCCGGCCCGCCAGGGAGGGCCGCTGGGCGGCACCGTGATCTGGGGAGGGCCATCGACGTCCGCGCCGGAGCCGTCGACCGTGTATGACGGAGCCGTCAAGACCCCCAGCACGGAACAGCTCGACGTCGCTAATGGACGTCGCGAGGGGGTCGAAAGGATGATCAGCCATCCGAACGAGCACCCCACGCGCCATCAGGAGCCGCCCACGCCTCCTCCGCCCGTCTTCAAGCCGGGCTGCGACAATAACTGACCAACGGTTTCAAAAAGATTTCAGGCCTTCGGCAAAATGCGCGAAGGCCTGAAAAATTTTGATCAGCAGTAAAGCGTCAAGCCGCTTTCTTGCTTAAGGCCGCTTTCGCCTGTTCAGCGATCCTGGCGAAGCCTTCGGCATCGTGCACGGCGATATCGGCCAGCACTTTGCGGTCCAGCGTGATGCCGGCGATTTTCAGTCCGCCCATCAGCTTCGAATAGGTCAGGCCGTTGAGGCGCGCGCCGGCGTTGATGCGCTGGATCCACAGCCCGCGGAAGTCGCGCTTCTTGGCGCGGCGGTCGCGGTACGCGTAACGCAGGGCCTTTTCGAGACGGCCCAGCGCGACGCGGAAGCATTTGCTGGAGCGGCCATAATAGCCTTTGGAAAGCCTGAGGACTTTCTTGTGGCGGTTGATCGAGGCTGTGCCTCCCTTAACGCGTGCCATTATGCAGCCTCCTTCGTGTTCTTGCCTTCATAGCGGCGCTTCTGGCGCTTCAGCTTGCGCTGGTAAGGCAGGTAGTGGTCCCGCAGGATTTTCGCGTCTTCTTCACGCATGATCAGCGTGGCGCGTCCTTCCCGTTTCATTCTCTTGGATTTGTTGGTCATCAGGTGGCGCTTGTGAGCGGCTCTCGCCTTCACTTTGCCGCGGCGCGTGACAGCGAAACGCTTCTTCGCGCCCGAGTGGGTTTTCATCTTTGGCATTTTGTTTTCCTTTCAATCAAATGAACCGTCCTCGAGGCAGCCAATACGAGCCAGAGGGCGGGTGCGGCTTTAAACATCCGCTTTATCGACACAGGTTATATTCCGCCAGAGCGTATAAAGTCAAGGAATTCCGCCGAGTTATGAGAAAATCAAAGCAAATATTTTACATAAACATGATAATTCAGCAAGTTAACAGTGTCAGAATTTTGCTTTTATCCACAGCCCGCCTATAATGATTGCGGGGTGGGTTACAAAAGGGGACAAGCACATGATCAACAAAATTTTGTCGAAACTGGGACTGGGCGACGGTTCCCTCTATCAGGAGGTCGACACGCGCCGCAAGCACCTGCGTCACGGCGGCCTGCAGGCGGAAGTGGTGGTGCAGGACCGCGCCTTCGGCGTGAAGGACTGGAGCCTGGGCGGCGTCTGCTTCGAAACCCTGCCTGACCCCCATATGGTGGTCGGCGACAAGGTTCAGTTCACCTTAAGGTTCCGCCTGCCCCATGAAACGGTCATCATCAAGCAGGCCGGCCGCATCGTGCGGGCCGCCAAGCGCGGCATCGCGGCGGAATTCATGCCCTTGTCGCCCGAGGCGCGGCGCAAGTTCGCCCGTGTGATCGACGGACTGCATGCCGCCCAATTCGTCGAGTCACAGGTTGCTTAAGGGCCTGAAAACCGCTACATATTAGTCCGGTCTTACCAAGGATAAGGAGCCTTTCCTCATGGGTCCCCTGATTGGGTTGCTGGCCTTTATTGGCGCCGGGGTTGCCTGGATGTTTTTCGCCTTCCAGCCCGAATACGCCAACAAGCGTGCCTTAAGCGTCTTTAACTGGACGGTGCTCGGCGCCTGCGCCATGATCTGCCTGGCCTGGGCGTTCAACATGAAGCTTGTCCTGAAGGGCGAGAACTTCGAGAAATTCAAGCTGGCCTTCATGTTCATCGGCATGCTCGGCATCGAATGCGTCTGGCTGACCGTCATGTTCCTGCTCCGCAATTTCTGGATCTTCAAGCCCCCGCGCCGCGGGAGCTGGTGAACGCCATGGCCCGGGGAAATTTCGACGACAGAATCGCCGCCGCCCGCGTCGCGAACCTGCTGCTCGATATCGGCGCGGTGAATTTCGACGCCGAAAAGCCTTTCATCTTCACCTCCGGCTGGGCCAGCCCGGTCTATATCGACTGCCGGCGCGTGATTTCCTTCCTGCCGGAGCGGCGCGAGATCATATCGCTTGGCTGCGACCTGCTGCGCGCCTCCTGCGACCTGAAGTCCGTGGACTATATCGCCGGCGGCGAAACGGCCGGCATCTCCTATGCTGCCTGGATATCGGAAGCGCTGGACAAGCCCATGTTATATGTGCGCAAGAAGCCCAAGGGATTCGGCCGCGGCGCGCAGATCGAGGGCCATATGACGGAAGGCGCGAAGGTCCTGCTGGTGGAAGATCTGGCGACGGACGGCGCCAGCAAGGTCGCTTTCGCAAACGCCCTGCGCGAGGGCGGCGCCGTCGTGAACGACGTGTTCTCGGTTTTCTTCTACGGCATCTACCGCGAAAGCCCTCAGATCTTTTCGGACGCGAAGCTCGCGCTGCATGCGCTGGCGACCTGGAAGGACGTGCTGGCGGAAGCCCGTGCACGCCATCTGTTCCCGGCAGCCGTTTTCAACGAGGTCGAAAAATTCCTCAACGCGCCTGCCGAATGGTCGCGCGACCATGGCGGGGCCTTCGAGCGGCTGAAGACAGCGGGATAAATTTTCATAAGATTCAGGAATCGTCAGTCGCGGCAAGGACCTCGCGGCTGCAATTGACATATCCGTCAAAACCTTGTTGAATCGGGCGTGTTTTCGGAAAAAGGAATTTAAGATGAGCGACTACCTCGAGCGGCGCATCGACGACAAATGCGACAAGATCATGCGCGAGGTGACGCGCATCAGCGAAACCCAGCGCGGCAGCGACCGCCGCACGGCGGAGGCCTTCAACCGCATCGCCGCCGCCATCGAGGGCCTGACGCAGGAAGTGCGCCAGCTGCGCGAGGATATCAACCCCAAGGCGCTCGACAAGCCGAAGCTGCCGGCCCCCGAACGCGGAGCCTGAAAAACCATGCCCTTCGATTCCCAGGACTTCGAACTCATGAAATCGCTGCGCAAGGCGGTGCGGGAAACAGGCGAGGCCACCGCCGCCAAGCTCGAGCAGCTGCGCCTCCAGAACGAAAAGCAGCTCGCCAACGACGAGCGCCTGATCGAGGCCTTCAACCGCATGTCGCGCGCGGTGGAGCAACTGGCCCACGAAGTCCGCGAGCTGCGCGAAGACCTCAAGCCCTCCATCGACAAGCCCAGACGCCTGCCGCCGCCCGCGCAGTAGCCCGGTTAAAACCTTACGCCGTGCGGCTGGTGATGACCGGCTTGTTGCTGTCGATTTTCAGCGTGATGGAAAGATAGGCGGCAAGGTCGCGGTGGGAAATGACGCCCAAAAATTTCTTCCCGTCGGCCACCAGCAGCTGCTCTTTCTGCAGGCGCTGCATCAGCTCAAGCGCGTCGGCCGCATTGAAATCCGGGGTCACGACGTTCTTCTCGTTTAGCGGCTCCATGACGCTCGCCACATGCAGCCAGTGCCATTTGTGGCGGTCCAGCGACAGGATGGACTGCAGCGATATCAATCCCGTCAGCTCCCCCCGGTCGACGACGGGAAAGCTGCGCTGGTAATGCTTGTAAACGTAATTGTCGACGAGATCGGTGATGGTCAGATCCGGAGAAACGGCGATCACCTGGGAGTTCATGAAGCGCGACACGGTTTCCGATCCCAGCAGAGACCTGCTTTCCGTCTGCCGCACCGCATAGGCGCCCGCGCCGTGGACAAAGTATCCGAGCAGGCCGAACCAAATGCCTTGCCACATCCCTGTCTCTCCACGGAACACGATGCAGTAAAGGGCGTAGACAAGCAGGCCGTACGCAAATATCGCGCCCAGTTCGGAGGCAATGCGCGTGCCCAGCACCAGGTTGTCTTTGCGCTTCCAGATGATGGCGCGCAGCGCGCGGCCGCCGTCGAGCGGAAAGGCGGGAACCATATTGAAGAGCGCGATGACAAGATTGAGTCCCGCAAGATATCCCAGCACCTGCCAGGCCGCGACGGCCGTCGGGAAATAGAACACGACGCCCAGCTTCGCGGCCCAGAACAACAGCCCCATGATCACGCTCATGATAGGCCCCGCGATTGCCATCAGGAACTCTCCCTTCGGGCTCGAGGGATCGCCCTTCATAACGGCGACGCCGCCGAAAATGAACAAGGTGATGCTCTCGATCGGCATCTGGTAATGCTCGGCGATGATGGCGTGGGCCACTTCGTGGGCGATGATGGAGGCAAAGATGCCGCAGATGGCGGCGAAGCCCATCAACTGGTAGACCTGCGGCGAATGGCCGGCGTAGATGACGGGGAAATGCTTGTTGATGAGAGTCCAGCAGATAAGGACCGACAGAAACAGCCAGCTGCCGTCCGCCTTGACCGGGAACCCGAAACAGTGAAACAGCGTGACGCGCCTGAAAAACACCGCCTTGCCCCTTGTTGCCGCATTGCGTAAAAGCCGGGGTAAGGAAATGGCCATTGGCTTCCCGCCCGGGTTTCCATTAAAATATATCCTGATGCGGAAAGACAAGACATGAAAATCATGCGCGGGCGTCAAATAAGGGCGATGCTTTCCCTGTCGGCGGCGCTTTCGCTGGCGGGCTGCGCGAACATGCCGTTCCTCTCGAAGCTCCAGCAGCCGCCGCAGCAGCAGTTCCATCCGCTCGACAGCGAAGTCGCGCAGATGGCCGCGCCGGAGGCGCCCGCGCCCGCCGTGCAGCTTTACTGCCGCATCGGCCGCGGCGACGCGCATTTCGGCCGCAGCTGGGCGGCCTATACGGAAGCGGCTTTCGCGCTCGCCCCCGGCGCCAAAGTGACAATCCCGATCATGCGCAAAAAAGGCGCGGAGAGCATGGACATCATGGGGTTGTTCGATACCGAAGGGCAAAAGCTGATTTTCTGCCCCATGGTCGAAGGCCCGCCCGACAAGCGCGTGGCCTGCACCAGCCTCTACGCGCTGGACGAAGACCTGAAGGCCGGCATCAAGCGCACCTTCGACATCCCCGCCGCCATCCGCGGCGGCGAGATCACCTGCGCCTATGAGGAAAAGAAGCTGCAGAAGATTTAGTCATGCCTCAATTAAAATATGAGCATCTTTCAAAAACTAGATGCCAATTTAGGGGCTCGCTGTCTGCGGCTGAGGTCCGGTCTTTGGCAGAAGACAAGAATTTAGGCACGCTGCAGACAAGCTATCCAGTCGAGCCCGAGACTTGGGATTTACTGAACGAGAAATTTTTTGCGAAGCGTCATGACGTCGAGTTAAGGGTTTACGGCTTCTATGGGTCTGTTTGCGATTTATCTTTTCTTACTCAACTGAGTAATGTTCGCCATTTTTCAGCAGACTGCCTGATGAAGGCTACGGGCATAGAAAATATTGCCGGGTTAAAAAACTTAGAGAGTCTCGGAGTCGGCATATTCAGCCTGGAGGACTTTGATTTCCTTGCGTACTTGCCAACACAGCTTCGTTACCTTTTCCTGGGCGCCACAAAATCGAAGCGGCCACGCCTTGGACACCTAAGTCGCTTCAGGGAGCTCAGAGAGCTCTATATCGAAGCACAGCAAAAAGACCTCGAGGTGATTGAAGGCCTTGCAGCTTTAGAGGACCTCACTCTGCAGTCGATAAGCCTAGCCAACCTCCAGTTTCTAAGGAGTCTGCGTCATCTTTGGTCGCTAGATATCAAACTTGGCGGATTGCGCGATTTATCGGCGTTAGATGGGCTCAATCAGATCAAATATCTGGAGCTCTGGCAAGTAAGGGGGCTCTGCGATATCAATGTCATTTCGACAATGCTCGGGCTTCAACATTTGTTCCTGCAATCGCTACCGCACGTAACTGAGCTTCCCGACCTATCGAAACTTAAGTCATTACGCTGCATTCACCTCCAAAATATGAAGGGACTGAGACAGCTCAAGTCAATAGCTACTGCTCCGGCTTTGGAAGCATTTTACCATACTCAAGCTAGCGGAATGCAGCCGGAAATGTACGAAGAAATATTGAAACTCAGTACCCTCAAGAGCGTAATGGTGGGGTTGGGGAGTGGGAAAAAGAACGAACTATTCGAGAATATGGCGGCACGGCACGGCATTGAATTTAGCAAGATGGAACCCTTCGTGTTCACCTAGGAACAAGCAAAACAGCCATGGTGTTCATTCGTGGCTCGAAATTTAGCGTCGCCAATCACTGCACGGAGTACCCTCACCCTAACCCTCTCCCAGAGGGAGAGGGGACTAATGACTTTCGCGGCCGCGAAAGGCGTTCAAAGAAAATGTCCTCTTCCCCTTTCAGGGAAGAGGACATTTTTGCTCAATTCCAATCAATCAAAGCTGAAATCGTTGCCGGGCTTCTTCCGGCGCGGGAAGTCGAGGTCCTGGTCGTTCGCGGGCGGGAGCATCTTGGGCTCCTTCGGCGTATGGGCGGCCACGAATTCCTGCAGCGCCTGCACGTTTTTCTTGAACTCGGCCTCCAGTTCCGGCGCGTCGAGCGTGCCCAGCAGGGGGCGCACGGCGCGCTGGGCCAGCGCCGAGACGCCGGTCAATTGCTGCATGGCCTGCATCTCCATCATGCGTTTGAGCTCGGGCGGCATTTCCATTCCTTCCGGCATATCGGCCGGCGGCTGTTCCATGCGGTCCAGCATGCCCTGCACGCCTTCGCGCACATGCCCGAGCTGCGCGGTCAGGTTCGCGACGACGATCTGGCGCGCCTCGACGGGAGCGGAGGCCAGCTTGCCCTGCATCAGCGGGTTGTGGGTGCTGTAGTTCTTCACGAGGTCGATGACATCCCAGTCGAGCTTCTTGTCCAGGAATTCGAAATCGTCGCTGTTCAGGTCGCGGATGCCGACATCGAGCAGCGCGCCTGCGACGGCGAGCGGGTTTTTCGACGCGGGCAGATCCGTCAGCAGCTTGCCTGCAGCGACGGCGCCTTCGAAGCTGTCGGGCTGCACGCGCGGGTTGCTGGTGATGACGTCATAGACGGCGCGCACCTTGGGGTCGTCGAGCAACCCGGTTTCCTCGAAGGAAGGATAACGCACTTCCGAAGGCGCGCCCATCGGGCCCATGCCGGGGCCGCCGATGATGATGCCGAATTGGGCAAGTTTTTCCTGCTGCTCGGCCTGCGCGAACTTGAACTCTTCAAGCTTTTCGCTGAACAGCTGCTCCAGTTGCGGGCAGGTCGTCTTGTCGGCGAGGCTGCGCGCCAGCTGTCCGTAGACGGAGGTGTCGGGCAGCATGCCCTGGATCATGCCGGGCAGAATGGATTCAAGCGCGTTCATGTCGTTCATGCCGCCGGCCAGGTTTTCCAGCTGCGCCGCGGCCTTGTCGTTTTTCGCCTTCAGTTCGTCGAAGAGGGCGATGGCGGAAGCAAGCGCCAGCAGTTTCACGGGCTCGCTCGCCTGTTCGATATAGGCATAGCCGGTGCGGCTGTGCTTGACGGATTCTTCCATCTGGCCGACAATTTCCTTGCCGAAGCTGCGCTCGACAACGCCCCAGGCGGCGGGCGGCGTGGTGGACAGAAGCGCCAGCGTGACGAGATTCGAATCTCCGTTGGTCGCGGTGTTGATGGCCTGCGCGATCTTGATGCCGAAATCCTCGGACAGGCCTGTTTCTTCCGGCAGGCTTTTGGCGTTTTTCGCATAGGTCGAATAAGCCTTGAAAACAGCCATGTCGTTTTGCGGCAGCCCGCTCTGGCGATAGTCCATCATGATGTACCACTCCTTTTGCAAGATACTGGCGGGACACACCCATGGCCCGCCCTGTTTTTTGTTATATGGGTATCATTTTTAGCACCCGGGTTTTTGCTATGTCAATGTTATTATGTGAAAAATAAACCCTCAGAGAGGAGGCCATCCCTGTATTTTTTCAAGGTTTTTCAAAGCATTAAGATAAAATCGGGACCTGAAAAAATTATCAGAAGTCGACATCCGGGCCCGGTTTTTTACGGCGGATGACGATGCGACCGCCATTGGATTCAGCTCCCGGCGCTTCCGGCATATGCTGCGCGACGAAGCGGCGGACATCTTTGACCTGTGCATCGAAAATCTGCTCCAGCTGGCGGCAGCCGGTTTTTCCCAGGATGGGGGAGAGGGCCTGCGGGATGACCACGGTCATCGTCTGCAGCGGCTCCAGCTGTTCCACTTTCATTTGCGCCGTCAGCTGTGCGGGCATCGAGTCCGACTTGTGCTCGATGTACTCCATGATCCCTTCGCCCTGCCGGCGCGCCATGTCGAGCATGACGATGCCGCCCGCGACGGCAAGCTGTCTTACGGCGGGCGGCGCTTCGGTGATGTATTTCGCTGTCTCGGTATAGGCGCCGCGGATATCGTAATTCTCGAGAACGCCCATCACGTTGTCGGAGAATTTTTTGTTCAGGAATTCGTCGTCAAGGCGGTTGCGGCGCGGCAGCCCGGCCTCGATCATGCCGGCAGCAATAACGCCTGGGTCCTTTTGTCCCGGCAGTTCCGTCAGCAGACGCGCGACGGAAAGCGCGGAGGCAAGGCCCGTCATCTGGACGCGCGTGTCATGTGTCAGCAGGTCGTAGGCTTTTCTGACTTCCGGCGCATCCAGCAGGCCCTGGCTTTCGAAGGGGATGCTGAGCGCTTCTTCATCATCTTCCTCGTCAACCGGGAAGCCGCTCTGAAGCAATTCCTCGCTCTGCTGCTTGCGCGCCGCGCGGTATTCGAAAAGTTTTTCGGCATAGAGTTCTTCGAGCGCCGTATATTTCGTGCCGGAGATCTTATTGCCGAGGCGCTCATACATTTTGCATTCGGGCGCCATGATCTGGTTGAGAATTTCCTGGGGCGGTTTTCCCATCTGCGCCATCGACATGGTCTGGCCGAGCTTGCCGGCGTCGGAGATGAATTTGTCGAAAGACTTGATGGCGGCGGCCAGCGCCAGGCCCTTCACGTCGTCGCTGGCTTCATCGGCATAGGTGTAGCCCGTGCGCACATGCTTCCAGGCCTCTTCAAGCTTCGCGACTGTCTCCGCGCCGAAGCGTTTTTCCATGACTGTCCAGGCGGCTTCGGGAACGCTCATCAGCATCGCGAGCTTCATGAGTTCCGTGTCGTTCGGATTGGCGGCGTTGACGATCTGCGCCACCTCCACGGGGTAATCTTCGCTGAGGCCCGACTCTTTTGCGAATTCCTTTGCGTTGGTGCGCCAGGCGCAGAAGGCCTTGAAGACCTCCGGCTCGTTCATGGGCAGTCCCGTATCGCGGCATTCGATCATGTGCACACCATTTCTTTATGGATTTTTGGCGCAAGGCTTTTCAATTCTGTGGCATTATGTTTACCACTTCCGCAAATATTATGTCAATAATTAGTTATGTGAAACAAAGGGTCAGTCCGCCGCCAAGTCAATGGTGTTTTTTCTTGTAAAATCAATTGTTTGTGAAATCAGCAGGGTCATGTTCTGGCGGGTATGGGCGAAGCCGGGGGTTTTGCGGCGGGTCTGCTCATCCATGTAGAGGGATCTCTTTAGCTCTATCTGCAGGCTGTGGCGGTTGCGGGCGGGGTCGGCATAGCGTCGCACGATCTCCACGCCCTTGTAGGGCCGGTTGACGGCGACCCGGTATCCCATCTGTTTCAGGCAGGCGGCGACATGGCGCGTGAAGGCGGCATCGCAGGTCGTCCCGTCGCGATCCCCCAGCACGATATCGGGCGCATGGCGCGTCAACCCGCTGGCAGTGGCGGGCATGGAATGGCAGTTCAGGTGCCATACCGCGCCAAAAGCGCTGTAAGTCTCTTCCAGAAGCCCTTCAAGGGCGCTGTGATAGGGCCGGTAATAGGCGGAAAGGCGCTTTTCGACCTCTTCCGGGCTCAAAAAGCGGTCATAAATAGGCTCCGGATGGGCTGTTTTATACAGGCGGCGGATCAGCCCCATGCCCATCGACGAGCGTGCGGAAGGGTTGATTTTGCCGGGCCAGGGGGCCTCCAGCAGCAGGGGGTCTATGTCGTCCTCCGCCCGGTTGGCGTCGATATAACAGCGCGGGAAGAGGGCGGAAAGCAGCGGTACGCCCTGCGCGGGACCTGAGCCGAAAAGCTCATGGACGAAGGCGTCCTCCGTCTCCTCCAGCCATTCCTTCGGGCAGGCATGGCCGAAATCTTCGGGGTACACATTGCCGCTGTGGGGGCTGTCGAGCACCAGCGGGGCCGCGGCCCGGGCCGGTTTTTGACAAATCAGCACTTTCTCCTCGGCCATGAAATCCTTCAAAACGGGCGAAATTACTGCTAACACTGCAGGGCGGAAGGCCTATAGCTTCCATTATACACCTTGCGAAAGAGCGGCGCCATCATGACAAAAACCGTCCTGTCCTCCCAGGAAATGCTCGCGAAGCTGGTCAGCTTCGACACCACCAGCGTGAAGACGAACCTCGAACTCATTCACTGGGTTCAGGATTACCTGGACGAATACGGCATCAAGTCGACGCTCATCCACGACGAGACGAAGAACAAGGCCAACCTGCACGCCATCGTCGGCCCCGCCGACAAGCCCGGCGTCGTCCTGTCGGGGCATACCGATGTCGTGCCCGTCGAAGGCCAGGCCTGGGACAGCGACCCCTTCAAGCTGCGCGAACAGAACGAGATGCTCTATGCGCGCGGCACCTGCGACATGAAGGGCTTTATCGCGGTCGCGCTCTCGAAGCTGCCCGAGATGGTCAAAAAACCGCTGAAGTCACCGATACACTTCGCGTTTTCATACGACGAGGAACTGGGCTGCCTTGGCGCGCACAGCCTCGCCGAATTCATCGGCAAAATGCCGGTGAAACCGAAACTCTGCGTCGTGGGCGAGCCCACATCCATGAAAACGATTACCGGCCACAAAGGCATTTGCGATCTCGAATGCACGGTGCACGGCAAGGAATCCCATTCGTCGCTCGCCCCTTACGCGGTGAACGCCGTCGAATACGCGGCCGAGCTTGTCGCCTATGCCAAGTCGGTTGCGCGCCGCATTGGCAACGAAGGGCCCTTCAACAAGCAGTTCGATCCGCCCTTTACCACTGTTCACGTCGGCATCATGAAGGGGGGCACGGCTCTCAACATCGTGCCCAACCGCTGCGAATTCTCGCTTGAGGTGCGCAATATCCCCGAGGTCGACCCCGAACAGATCATCGAGGAAATCCGCCAGTACGCCTTCAAGAACCTCGAGCCCCGCATGAAGGACATCGACCCCAAATCGGGCTTCGAATTCAAGTATACGGCTGGGGTACACTCCTTCGACATCGCCAACGACAACCCCATGGTGGACCTTGTTTTGTCCCTCTCCGGCGCTAACTCAACGGAGAAGGTCAGTTTCGCGACCGAAGCCGGGATTTTCGCCCATCAGGGCATCCCGACCGTGGTCTGCGGGCCGGGGTCTATCGCCCAGGCGCACAAGCCCAACGAGTTCATCGCCAAGGAACAGCTGGTCAAATGCGAGAACTTTATGGACAGACTTGTTGACAAATTGCGCACGGCGGCCTAAAACGGTCTTGTATTTCAAACCCTTGCTTTATTGGGACAGTCATGACAACATCACAGCAGACGGCATTACGGGATTCACCTGACAAGGCAGGCAACACGATGTTTGATCAGTATAACTGGCAGAAAGTGACGGGTGCCCAGCTGGAGCCCTTCCTGAAGCTGATCAACCCCATCCAGGGCAAGCATAATGCTGCCGCCGCGACCTCGACCGCGGAATGGTGCCAGCTGCCCTTCTACAATTCCATCGGCCTCGTGCGCGTGAACGACACCGCCTGGGCGCCCAACACGGGCCCCTTCTGGTTCCTGGCCAAGCAAGGCCGCATGTTCCTGCTCGACGGCTCCTCCGCGCCCATCCATGACGCGAACGAGGCGGACCCCATCAAGGTCACCGAGCAGAACACGCTCGAATACTTACGCTTCTTCTGCTACTTCGTCCACGGCGACGAAGGGCCCTTCCTGATCGTCGAAGGCCTCGACCACCCGGCCCTCGACCAGCAGAAGCTCGACCCCAACACCAAAAAAGTCATCGAGGGTGCCATCCGCCCCGCCACCTTCGAAGGCCGCACGGCCGAAGGCGCGTTCGAGGCTTCCGCCATGGTCCTCTACGGCAACGCGCTCTTCTCCGCGCGTTTCTCGATGACCGAAAACGGCATGATCGAAATGATCGACGACGAACCCGTCGCCGCCGACCTGCCGGTCCGGAAAATCAAGCCGAATTATTAAGCGATAATTTTACCTACTCGCCACCCCCGCGAAGGCGGGGTCTGGCCGCATGCATTTATAAATGCGGCTGCGCCGCAGGCCGGATGCCCGCCTGCGCGGGCATGACAGTCGAGTCAAATCCTGATCGTCCCTGTCTTCTGGAACTGCACGCGCGTCTTGTGGGCCCGCGGGAAGCGTTTTTCAACGACTTTGAACAGCAGCGTGTCCTGCGCGGTATGGGGTTTGGCCTTGGGGTCTTTGTACAGCCAGGTCTGCGCGTAATCCTCGATGATTTCCGCCTGCTGCTCGGTGCCGAAATCGTTGAAGCGCGAGTTTTTGGTCAGCGTGTATTCATAGACGCCGATGTTCTTCATGGGAAAGGTCATCGTCTGCCCCTGCCAGGTATGCGTGGCCTCGTGCAGGAAGAGGCCGAAGTTTCTCTTCGTGTCCCTGCTGTAGTCCCGCGAATGCACTTTCGTGCCGTAGAAGTCGATATGACTGAACGGCGGCGGCACCATGCCGGCCTTGGAGGGCAGCACATGGGCGATGGAGGATTCGGAGCGGAAATGCTTGCGGATTTTCGACGGGTTGATTTCGTCGCCGAAAATCCCTTTCACCAGTTCCGTCTCGCCGTTGGTGAGCTTCTGCCCGCGCCCCGCGTAAAGGGCGGCGTACCAGCCGGTGTAGAGCCCGCAGACGGCCAGCGTCGTGAACATCGCCTTGCGGAAGGCGCGCACCAGAAAATGTCTTTTCTTCTTCTGCTCCGTCTTTTCCGTCTTTTGTTCCGTCATGGCCGGAACCCCTCGGCGACCTTCATCGCGGGTTTGACCGCATCGGCGGCATCCAGCGCCATCCTTGTTTCTTTCGCGCGCGGAAAACGCTCCTCGACGACTTTTTGCAGCATCGCGTCGAAAGCGGCGGTCTCGGCCGTCGCATCCTTGCGCCCCTGCGGGTGCAGGAAGCGCTGGGCATAATTCTCGATGATGCTCGCCTGCTGCTCGCCGCCGAAGTCGGAGAATTTCGACTCCGGCTTCAACTCGTATTCGTAGACGCGCATCGCCTTGGTCGTCCAGGCCCAGTTCTGGTTCTGCCAGACATGCGTGGACTCATGCACAAAAAGCCCGTAGAGCACTTCCCCCTCCCGGGCGTAGTCCGGCGATCTACCGTAGGGGCCGAAAATGTCGATATGGTTCAAAAAGGGCAGCACCGTGCCCGTCTTGCTGCCGAAGAGATGGGTGATGTGGTTGTCGTCCTTGAAGTGCTTGCGGATTTTGGAGGCGTCGACCTCGTCGCCGAAGATGCTGGTGACGAGGTTCGACTCGCCCTCAGTCAGCTTGTCGCCGCGGCCCGCATAGAAGACGCCGACGAATCCCCCATAGGCAAGGGCGCAGCCCAGGGTCAGCCCCGCCACGGCTCGGGCAAACGTCTTTAACAGCGATTTCTTTCGTTTCTCCGCCATGCGGGGATTCCGGTGCCTGTTTATGTAGGAAGGGGAAAGATTATGGGAATCTTTCCATAAAGTCAATGAATTTTTCGGGAAAACCGGCCCCCTTGCCGATGAACCTTGTCCTTGTCCTGCCAACAGGACTACAACAAAGCCATGAAAACGATGCAGGCAGATGTTTTGATTATCGGCGGCGGGCTTGCGGGCCTGACGCAGGCGGCGGTGCTGGGGGAGGCGGGGGCGGAGGTCATCGTCGTCGACCGGGAGCCGCCCGTATCCCAGCTGAACGAAAATTACGACGGCCGCACGACCGCCATTTCCTTCGCCTCCCACCGCGTGCTGCAGGCGGCGGGCGCCTGGGACGCGATGCGGAAAGACAGCGAGCCGATCCTCGATATCCGCGTGGCGGACGGCAATGCGCCGCTGTTTTTGCATTTCGCCACCGATGAAGACGCGAACGGCGAGCCCTTCGGCTGGATCATCGAAAACAGGCTGCTCCGGCATTTCCTGTTTGAAAACCTGAAGCGCCTCGATACCGTGCGGCATCTCGCGCCCGTTGAGATTAAAGAATTTTTCAGCGAAGCGGGCTCAGCCGGCGTGGTGCTGAAGGACGGCCGCAGGCTTGAAGCGCCGCTGCTGATCGGCGCGGACGGGCGCGTCTCGCCTACCCGGAAGTGGCTTGGCATCGGCATTCATGAATGGTCGTACAAACAGAACGCTATTGTCTGCAACGTCGCGCACCGGCATGACCATGAAAATGTCGCGGTCGAGCATTTCATGTCCGCAGGCCCTTTCGCCGTGCTGCCCATGACGCGCAGCGAGACGGGGGAATATCGCTCCTCCATCGTCTGGACCGTCGAGGAAAAACAAAGCGCGCATTTTCTGAAGCTTTCTCCGGAGAAATTCGACGCGGAGCTGCAGAAACTTTTCGGCGAACATCTGGGTGATGTGCATCACGTCTCGAAGCCTATGTCCTATCCGCTGCGACTGATGCATGCCAAAAAATACACTGGTCCCCGCACTGCGCTGATGGCGGAGGCTGCGCATGTGATTCACCCGATTGCAGGGCAGGGGTTGAACCTCAGCATGCGCGATATCGCCGTGCTCTCCGAAATCATTGTCGACCGGTTGAAACTGGGACTCGACATCGGCGCACCAGCGGCTTTGCAAACCTATGACCGGTGGCGGCGCACCGATACGTTGCTCATGGCGGGTTTCACCGATGTTCTGAACCGGTTGTTTTCCAATAATCTCGTTTCAGTTGCCGTAATGAGGGATTTGGGGATTGGAATTGTTGACAAAATACCGCCCCTGAAGGGGTTTTTCGCCCGTCAGGCCATGGGTCTGGGGGGCAAAGCGCCCCGGATCGTCCGGGAAGGCCGGCTTTAACCTTTTATTCATTTGATTTCTAAGGTTTTTTCTTGACGGTTCGCGATGTCTTTGAGTACGCTTGGAATGTGCTCATGATTTCCAACCCGAGGGATAAGCAGCCGCCATGACCAAATCAGAATTAATCCTCAAGCTCGCCGAGCTCAATCCGCATCTGTACCAGAGCCACGCTGAGCAGATCGTGGACACGATTTTCGAAGAGATTACAAAGGCATTGGCGAATGGCTCGCGCGTCGAGCTGCGCGGCTTCGGTGCTTTCTCGGTCAAGCAGCGCAAGGCCCGCATGGGCCGCAACCCGCGCACGGGCGAAACGGTGAAAGTCGACGACAAGCGCGTCCCCTTCTTCAAAATCGGCAAGAAAATGCACGAGCGCCTTAACGGCATCGTCTCCGATGATGAAGACGATATGAAGGACTGATCGCGGCCCTTCAGTTATCCCGCTTTTACGGGGAAGATGAATGGCTTACCTGACCCTTATCATTACAATACCGCTGACCTTGTTTGCGCTGGCCTTTGCCGCGTCCAACAGCGCTGCGGTGAAGGCGGGACTTTGGCCGCTGGACCAGACATGGGAACTGCCCTTAAGCATCCTGGGGCTTGGCATGCTGGGGACGGGGTTTTTGTCCGGTGCGCTCTTCGTCTGGCTGCTGTATCAGAAAATGCGTTACCGCTACTGGCAGGAAAGCCGCAAGGTCACAAGGCTCGAAAAGGAACTCGACAGCCTCCACCAGAAGGCCGAATCTGAAAGAGCGGCCAGGCCGTCGCCGCCGGCCATCGTATCGAAATAATTTTTAAAGGGAAAGACAATGAAGCGTGTTCAGAAAGTCGTGGCCTATATCACGCTGGGCGACCGGCTTCTCGTTTTTACGCAGCGTGACTACCCCGATGCAGGCGTTCAGGTCCCGGCCGGAACCGTCGAGACGGGCGAGCCGATTTACACCGCTGTGCTGCGCGAGGCGGAGGAGGAGACGGGGCTCAAAAATTTGAAACTTGTGAAATATCTGGGGGCCCGTGATTTCGACGCGGCGAAAGTTTTACGGCCGGACGAAATTCATGAGCGGCACTTTTTTCACCTGGAGGCCGCGAACCCTGCCCCGGAGCAATGGCAGCACTGGGAAATGACGCCGTCGGGCGACGACAAGACGCCGGTCGCCTTCGATCTGAAATGGGTTGAAAAGAAACGCGCGGACCTGTTTTACGACTTCGACGCGCTGCTCGATAAAATCGCCTAGAACGCGGGCGGTTTCGGCGCAAAAGGCTTCGCGGCGGCGAGCGCCACGGCAGCCGCAGGCTCGGGGATTCCAAGTTCCGAGCGGATAAAGCGCGTCGCAATCTCGGCGGTTTTCTCGTTCATTCCACAGCCGATACCGGGGGCGATGTATTCCCGGAACGGCACATCCAGGTCTTCCAGCGTGCTTTTTGTGTTCTCGTGCTTCTCCTGCATGGGCTCGTCCTCGTCCAGCTCCTGCGCGCCCACGATCAGAAGCGTCTGGGGCCGCGAAAAGGGATAAACAGGGTCGACGGTATATCCCGAATGGCAGACGACGGCGCCGGTTTGCTCATAGCGGTCCACACCGGTGGCGAGCGCCAGCACGCCGCCCTGTGAAAATCCGTAAAGGGCGAGGTCGCCGTCCTTAAGATGGAACTTTTGAAGTTGCGCGTCGATAAGGTCGTGCAGCGTATGAACGGTCTCCTGCACTTTCACGGCTGCCGCCATCCCCATGTCTTCCTCGTCGTCCGCGTCGATGCCCTTTGTTTCCGCGGCGCCGAACCAGCTGCGCATCCTGTTGATGTCCGCGCCCGCCGGCAGGGATTTCTTCAGTTCCTCCACCTCTTCGGGCGGCAGCAGGTCGGCAAAAGAGTAAGGCGCATCGGGCAGGAGAATCAGGGTATCCGGCAGCCGCTTGGCGAAAAACGGCGCGGCCTGCTCCATCTCGCTGTAATCCGCGCCTGCGCCGTGCAGCATGACCAGTATATGTTTTGGATTTTCCGTGGTGCCGGCGGCGACATAACGAAGACCGGAAGCGGGGTCTTGAATAGGCTCGGACATGGCTTTCTCCTGATGAGTTTCGCCTGTGATGCCGGAGCATTTAAACGGCTGGCCGGTATTCTGTCAACCGCGTACGCGCCGCGTCTCTATCGGCTTGTTTTCATGAGGAAAAATTTAACGGGTCATGCCATCGCAGGCTACAGCGGAACCAGCCTGGGCGCCGGGGCAAGGTAACCCAGCGACCGCAGGGCGCGTTCGAGCGTGTCCTTCGTCTCGCGGTCCCGCTCCTTGCGCAGCTGGTCCTTCAGTCCCTGCCGGATCGCCTTCGGGTTGATCCGGTTGCGCACGCATGTCATCAGGCCGCCGATAATCAGGCGGCGGTGATGCGCGTCGGGCTCTTCCTTCAGCGCTTTCAGGAGCGCGCCGCTGCAGATGCCGGATTCAGTCTTGCCGGTGTCCGCAAGGTCAGACAGGTTGCAGATATAGGCGCGGCGCTTGTCCGCATGGGACATGACGGCAGGGCTGGCGAGCCCGTCCTTCAGTATCGTGATAACCAGCGCCGGGTCTGCCGCGCTTAAGTTATGCAGCACATTCGTCCAGGCGAATATATTTTCAAATTTGTTTTCGGATTTCACGCGCGCCGAAGCGACTTCCACGGCCTGCGGCAGGACGTCAGGGGCGTTCAGCGCAATCTCCGTCATATGCCGCGTGATCTGCTGTACCGTCACGGAATCCGCGCCGTTCCGCGCGGCATCCGCCATTACGCCGATGACATCGGCGGAAAACAAGGGATGTTGCAGGGCGATATCGCGAAGGCCCGCCGACAGGCGAATACTTGTATGAGGTGCGTTCGCGCCCTGCATAACATTGCTGAGGCCCGCTATGGCGACGGGGGCAGCCGAAGCGTATTTCAGGCCCAGCGCCAGGAGCGCCGCCTTCTCCGACATCAGCGCGGGAATATCGTTTTCGCGGCCGGCGGCTTCTGCAATGGTCGTCGCGGCCGACACCGCAAGATTTTCATGCTTCAGCCCCACATCGCGCAGCAGGTCGCAGAGCATATAGCGCATCCCCGCGTCCTTCTCGCGGGATACCGCGCCGCATAAGGCGGTCAGGGCAGCCGCTCCTTGTGTTTCGTTCTTCAGCGCGATATCGCGCAGCATGCGCGCCGCGATCCAGCGCGAACCGTAATCGGTGATGCGGGGCAGCGCTTCCGCCAGTTTTTCCGCCGCGGCGCCCGAGACGCCGTTGAAATCCGAAGATATTCCGGCCAGTTCCCTGCGCGGGCCCTCCATCTCGCTGAAGCTTAAGGCGCCGCCCGCGATTTTGTTCAGGACGCTGCTTAAGCGCGCCACGCCGTCATTTTCAGGTTGAGTTCCGGTGCTGGTCATTTTCATGCCTCTGGAATAAACAAAACTGCTGATTTCGCGGAAGTCGGGGAGCGCTTACATCAAAGGCCTGACCGCTTGCTGAAAACCGTAGCCACCACACTACGCCCGATTCTTTATTATGTCAAATTAACCAAGGTAAACAAGGTGGCTATTTTCCATATTGACACCGTTGAATCATGGTGATACCTTGTTCCAAATAATTTTGGGGCCGGTAAACCATGACCACAAAGCTTCATCAGGCGCTGGTAGCAGGCAACAGCAAAGTCGCCCTGGCGCTTATCGACAGCGGCAATGTTCCCCTCGACGCGCAGGACGATGTGGGGCGCACGGCCCTTATGCTGGCGGTCGCGCAGAGCTTCAACGGCGTCGCGAAAAGACTGCTCGAAAAAGGCGCGCGGATCCACCTGAAAGAAGATAACGGCAAAACCGCTCTGGATATCGCGATTGGCAGCGAAAACGCGGAAGGGCGCAATATGCTTTTCCGGCAGCTGAAGCAGCACGAATTACGGGCGGCGATGTTTCATGCGGCGCGCGAGGGCGATGTGGACGCGCTTTCGTTCCTCGTCGATGAAATGGGCCTCAGCCTGCTGGACAGGAGCAGCCGCGGCAAAAACGCGCTGGAGGAAGCCGACATCTGCATGCAGTTCGACGCCGCCGCCTGGATCGAGGACAAGCTCGCGAACTTCCCCGACGAGGCGGCGCAGCAGATGCTCAGGGGCGCGCGAGAGACCTTCCGCCCCATGAAGAAACTCACCCTGAAGAGCCCGCAATGACATTAACGCCTCCAGATGCCCCGGATCCCGCCGAAGAGCCGGCGCTGCTGGCGAAGGCGCGCCAGCGCGACGACCGCGAAGCGATACGCCGTTTCCTGTCGGGGGCGGACGAGGACCGTCAGCGCAGGGAGCTCTTCCGGGCCGCGAAAGAGGGCTACATCAACGTGCTTGAGGTTTTTTCCGAGTCCGGCATTCTTCCCCTCGACGCGCGCTGGCCCAGCGGCCAGACGACGCCCCTGATGCACGCGGTCATGAAAAGCCAGACGGAGGCTGTCCGCTACCTGCTGGCAAAAAACTGCAGCCTGACGGCGCAGAACGGCACCGGCTATACGCCGCTGCATGTGACGGCGTCCTCCGCGAAGGACAAGGAGATCGTTTTCATGCTCGCGCTTGCGGGCGCCAGTTTTGACACGCTGAACGGCGAAAATCAGACGCCTTTGGATGTGGCGGGCTACAAACGGCGCCCCGAGATGAGGGGCTGGTTGATGGAGGCCTTCAAGGCGCAGCGGGAGAATGTTATCGCTACCGAGCGCCGCCGCCACGAGGAATTCGTCGAGAGCGAGGCCGCCGTCGCGCATAACGGCGTCGAGGTCAAGCCGATGCGGGCGCTGCGGTTCAAATCCCCGCAGAACAGGCCCATGTTTGCAAGATAGGCGTCAGGAGCCCTTGCCCGCCTTGTAATTCTCAAGGAAGCCCTTGAACATATCGACTTCGCCCGTGATCTTCAGGAGCGTGTCGCGGTCCGCCAGCGACGAGCCGCCGGTGGAACGCGTGATGGTGCCGAAAGTGTCGCCGATCTTCGAGGTCGTGATCGCGGCCATGGAGGCGCCGTAGCGAACCTTCAGTTGCTGCAGGCGATCCGCCTTCTTCTCCAGTTTCCAGGCCACGGCGGCATTCACAACCATCTGCGCGTCGTCGTCCGACAATCCCTTTTCGGGCGGGGGCAGCAGGTCTTCGATGGCTTGTGCGGCTTCGCCCCACTTCCGCGCGCGCCACAGCACGTCGGCTTTCAGGTGTTTGGCCTCTTTCGAGCCGATTTCCGACAGCACGGCGATCGCGTCGTCGGTCCGGTTGAGCTGCGACAGCGCGCGGGCTTTCAGCAGCTCGCGTTCGGTCTTCAGCGCGTCGCTGCCCGCGTTGCCGGCGGTGTTCTGCAGCGCGGTCAGCGCCTTGTCAGGGGCATTGTCCAGCAGGTAAATGGCAGCCAGCTTCGCGCCGACGGAAAAGGTTTTTTCCGCGGACAGGTAGCTGCTTTTTATCTGCTCTTCCAGCAGCTTTTCGGCCTTGTCCAGCAAATCGATGCTGATCAGGCTGTCGGCGAAATTGAGTGTTGCGGTCGACCCGTCTGCGCCCTCGGGCATCAGCGGCTTGAATTCCGTATACAGGGAAACGGCCTCCAAGGGCGGCATGTCCTTCGCCTTGCCGCCCACGAACACTTCCGAGAATACCTGCCTCATCTCGTCCCGGATCGGCTGGCTGTCGTCGAGCATGTCGTCGGCCAGCGCCGCTGCCGTATTCATGTCTTCGAGGCCGGACAGATACTGCCTGTTCCTGACCTTCAGGTCGCCCAGATTCTGCAGTATCTGCACCTCCAGCCCGTCGCCGCGCCAGGCGAAGCGCAGGGAATCCACGACGTCGATAGCCTGCTTGAGGGTGATTTTCTTGTCCTGCAGTCTTAAGTTCGCCAGCGCCAGCGAGGCCTTGGTGTGGTAAAGCCGGTCGAGCCCGAAGGCGACGGGCTGCCACAGGCGGATGGCTTCCTCGTTCTTCCCGGCCTGCCGCGCGGCTTCGCCCTTCAGGTACTGGATGGCGGCGACATAGTGGCGGTCAAGGTCAGCGGACATGGAATCCAGCGACGACAGCAGCGCGTTCGCGGAATCCGTGCGGCCAAGGCGAAGCGCCGATTCCGCCATGTAAATCGTGAAGGGCACCGAAATGTTGTCGGGATACTGCAGCAGCAGCCGGTTGCTTGACGGGAAGGAGCTGTTCGCCATGCGCCACTGTTCCGAACCCGCCGCTGCGTAGCCGATCCACAGATTGACCTCCGGGTGCTTTTGCAGGAGCGGGTGAGAGAGATCCTTCAGCGCGTCCTGGTAATGCCCCGCCATCGCGCTCGCAGCCCCCCGCAGCGCGATGAAGTTGGGGTTCTTGGCCATATCTTCGTTTTCCTGCTCGATCAGCGACAGGACGCCCAGGGTCTCCTGTCCGAAATTGTTGGCGAAGTAGAGCAGCGCCAGCTTCATCAGCAGTTCCTGCCGCTCTTCGGGCTTGGCGGCAGAAGCGATTTTGTCTTCCAGCAGCCGGCGGTTGCGGTAGAGCTTGGGGATCCCGCCCATGCGCCAGGCGGGGAAGTTGAACAGTCGCGTTGCTTCGCCGTCGTCCTTGTCGCAGTCGTAGCATCTGATTGCTCCCGGCGTCGCCTGAATACCGTCGGGGGCCGTGATCATGACGAAATTCTCGATACGGTTGACGCGGATGTCGTCGGCGAGCGGGCGGATGGCCATGCCGATGGCAGCCGGAAGTATCTCGACATCCGGGAAACGCTGAGCCTGGTCGATCCTTGCTCCCTGCCCCGTCGTCGCCAGCACGTAGAGTGTGTCACCAGAGGCGGGATCCTGAATCTCCAGCGGGTTGCTCGCGTCCTCCAGCTCGGTCATCAGCTTCGCGATCTTTTTCGACTCGTCGTAATCGACATGGACCAGCGTATTCGCGGGCGTCTGCCGCTGCGACGTTGAAATATAAACATTCCACGTCAGGCTTTTCTTTTCGATGCTCAGGTAGCGTTTCGGGGGCAAGGTATAGCGATAGGCCGTGCCGCCCTTGAAACCGACGACCTGCGGCGTGCCGAGAAGCCCGGCTTCCGGCCCGCTTGCGCCCGGCAGCACGGCGCCGGCGGCTTCTGAATCGAGCACGATCCACAGCACGTCGAAGCGCGAGAAAACCGCCAGCCGCGCGGGCTCGACGGTCGAGATGGAAATCTTCGTGGGCTCTTCCGGCAGCACGGCTGCCTCGACCGGCGCGACGGGGGCCTTGTCCATGATGATGGAGGGAATGGCGGCAGCCGCGGCGATCGCAGCGGGGACTGCAGGAGCGGGAGGAATGGGCGGTCCCGCCGGTTCGGCAAGTTTTATGACCGCAGGCGCAGGAACCGCGGCGGCCGTTGCCGGTGGTTGAGCGGGCGCAGGCGGAGACGCCGGCGTTGAAGCGGCTGCGGCCGCCGGCGGCGGTGCAGATGCAGCGGCGGGAGCGGGGGGCGGCACAGAGGGGAGCGTGAGCGGTATCGGTCCCGTTGCTGTTACGGGTTTGTCTTCCTTTTTCGGTTCCGGTGGTTTTACGGCGGGCGCTGGCGGTGCGGGTTGGGGCGTCGCCTCCGCGACCTTGGGATGCGCCGTCTTCTTGGCCTGGGCATAGACATCGACGACGATCTTGTTCTTCAGTCGGTAATCGCGGGCGCTGGCTCCCTCGACCATGTTGATGACAAGCGCGACGGAATCGCTGTCGGGCCGGGAGGCCGTCATGCTGGTGATGAGATGAAATTTATCAGCTGGCAGCGCAATGGCGCTGCTGGTTTCGAAAAGCAGCGTGATCGACTGTCCGCTTCTTTCCGCCGTGTAAGCGGTGAGCCGCGTAAAGTCGAAGACGAGCCGGGTGTATTCGGTATGCTCGCCCACGCGCAACGTGACGGGAGCGGCGGGGGCAACCGGCTGCGCTGTTGGCGCGTCTTCGGCGGCGGCCGTCGGCGCGGCGCACAGCATCAGCATCGCCGCAATGCACAAAAGCGGCGGCAGTCTTCCGGCCATATTTTTCAGGCGCGACAGCATCGGAAAAAGTGTTCCCTGAAAACGCAGTTTCCCAATCTCCAGAATACATGAAAAACCTTTGAAAATCAGTTGGTAAAGAGAAAGGAAACGTGATTGACATAAGGCCTCGGCCCTATCCTTCAAGGGCGCGCCCCTAGAACTCGCCAAAGACGCTGACAAGCTTGTTTTTGAGAGTGACGGCATTGTACGGCTTTACGATGTAATTGGTGACGCCGGCCTGTTTGGCCTCAATCACGCTTTCGGTCTTTCCTTCGGCGGTGACCATGATGAAGGGGATAGCATTGCCCTGCGCGCGCAACTGTTTGAGCAGGTCAAGGCCGGAGACTGGTTCCATGTTCCAATCCGAGATGACGAGGCTATAGTGTTTTTCGGACATCTTGGTCAGTGCCGTCCCCACGTCCTGCGCTTCGTCCACATTCCTGAAGCCGAGGCTCTTGAGCAAGTATCGCATCAGCTGCGTCATCGTGACGAAATCGTCCACGACCAGAATGTTGATGTTTTTATCGATCGACAAGCGGTTACCCCACAACTGGCAGGCCTGAGCCCCCTAACTACTATTGTGCCGTGGACCCGTTAAACAATTGTAAACAATGCCTTTAATCTAAAGTTAAGGCGGCAGAAGGGGTTACGGGGAGGGCGCCGGAGGCCCGGAGAGGGCTTTCTTTGCGGCGCCCGCCACCGGCAGCTCGCGCTGCTGGGCCAGGCGAATCGTCACGAGGCGCGCCTTTTCGGGGTCCATGCTGGCCAGGATGGGGCCGCTCTTGCGCTCGCTCATGCGGCCGATCACTGGCAACAGCACGTCCATGTCGAGCGTGTTGAAAATCGTGGCCGCCTCCTTGGGCTTCATGCCTTCGTAAATCTTCACCAGGCTGCCGATGCGATCGTCTTCGAGTTTTTGCTGCTGCCCGAGCAGGTTTTCGATTTCGCCTTTGAGCTTGTTGAGCTCGGCGATTTTATGGTCCACCTCCTGCCCGGCGGCGTCCAGAAGCGCTTCGCGCTGGACCAGGAGTTTTTCGCGGCGGTCAAGTTCGTCGCGGCGCTTGGCAAGCGACTGCAGCACTTCGACTTCCGACGCGCTGAAGGAAGGTGTATCCGGGGGCGGGGGCGGCAGGTCGTCCTCTTTTTTGGTGCCCGGTTTCGCGGGCTTCGGCGCTTCAGCCGCCTCGGTTCTCTCGGCGGTTTCCCTGACCGCCCTGTCGACGTCGGCCTGCGTGAGCGGCGGCGGCTCCTCGTTCGAGCTCGACGGCGCGAGATCGGCCGCCTGCGCGGACCTCGTCACGCCGGGGTCGTCCGGGCTGCGGGGAATGGCCAGGTTCGCCAGCCGGAAGATAAAGGCGGCTGTCAGCAGCACGGCAAGACAGGTAAAGAGGTTGGCGGGGCGGAATATCTTCATTCACCCCTCCTTCATGACGACTGACGCTTGGCGCGCAGGGCATCCAGAAGTTCCTTCTCGGCGCGGGTGCGCGGCTCCGCGCGGCCGTCAGGGACTTTCTCCGTCCGGTTTTCGTTGCGGGGCAGAACGGGTTCGCGGGGCGCAGATGTTCTGCGCGCAAGCCCTTCCAGGCGCCCGGCAAGGCTGTCGCCGGCCTGCACGATGATTTCGAGCTCGTCGGCAAGCCCGCGCGCCGTGTTGATCTTGTCCTGCAGCCGGTCGCCGCCCTGCTGCGCCGCCTCGCGCAGGGATTTCGTCGCGCCGTCGGCGCGGGCTGCCGCCTGGTTGATGGACTCGATCAGTTTTTCAAAGGTTTTGCGGCCCTGCTGCATTTCGGCGAACTGGCGCGACAGGCGGCGGGCGTGGATGATCGTGGCGGCAAGCACGCAGAGGACGATGATGTCAAGGATGATGCCGGCATACGGGTTCATCACATATCCTCGGATTGCTCCTCAGGTTCGATGTATTCCTCGATGCTGCAGGCGATCTGGCCTTGCTTCTGGCCGACCTTGGCCATGAACATCGAATGGTCGCCCACGCGCATTTCAATCAGGTCATCGGGACGCGTGTTCAGGATGACGGTCGAGCCGACCTCCCAGTTGACGAGGTCGTCGAGCGAAACCGTCGTCTCGCCCAGGATGGCGGAAAGCTGGATATCGGTCTGGTACAACTCGCGGGTCAGGTGCGTCTCCCAGATCGTGTCGCGGCCGAATTTCTCGCCCATGAACATCTGCAGCAGCAGCTCGCGGATCGGCTCCAGCGTCGAATAGGGGATGAGGATTTCGATGCGGCCGGAGCGGTCGCCCATGTCGATGCGCAGGCGCACCAGCACGCCCGCGTTGTTGCTCTGCGTGATGGTGGCGAAGCGCGGGTTGGTCTCGATGCGCTCCAGGCGGAAACTGACGGGCGAGAGCGGGTCGAAGGCCGAGGACAGGTCGTTGAGCACGACATGCACCATGCGCTCGATAAGCTTGGTCTCGATGGTCGTGTAGGGGCGCCCTTCGACACGCAGGGCCGACGTGCCGCGCCTTCCGCCCAGCAGAACGTCCACGATGGAATAGATGAGGGCGGAATCGATGACCATCAACCCGTGGTCGTCCCATTCTTCCGCCTTGAAGATGGAGAGCATCGCGGGTAGCGGAATGGAATTCAGGTAATCGCCGAAGCGCACGGAAGAAATATGGTCGAGGCTGATTTCGACGTTGTCGGAGGTCAGGTTGCGCAGGCTGGTCGACATCAGGCGCACAAGCCGGTCGAAGACGACATCAAGCATCGGCAGGCGTTCGTAATTGACAAGCGCGGAGTTGATCAGCTCCATGATGCCGGTTTTCTCGCTGCTCGTGGAATCGTCAAAGCCGAGCAGGCTGTCGATTTCCTTCTGGTCGAGGATGCGGCCGTCTTCTCCGCTGGCGTCTTCGGCCGGGGCCTGCTCGTCGGCCAGCTGGTTCCATTCCGACATCTTCTTCTTTTCGGCGACGTCGACGGGCGGGGATTTGTCGGTCGTTTTCGTCATTGCTGCACCAGTATTTCCTGGAATAACACGTCGCGGACCTTGATTTCGGGCGCCGCCGCGCGCACGCGGCTCAACAGCTCGATCTTCATGCGGTAAATTCCCGAGGATCCTTTCAGATCGTCGATCCTCAGCTCGCGCAGGTATGTTTGAAACTGATCGACGACGCGCGGCATGATGGCGTTGAATCCCTTGGCGTCGTCTTTGCCTTCCAGCTCGATTTTCAGCACGATCTTCAGGTAAGTGGTTTTCCTGGCGTTGCCGCTCAGGTTCACGATCATGGCGGGGATGTCGACGAAGATGCCGGGCGGCAGCGACGCGGACGCCTGGGCGAGCTCCTGGGCGCAGGCGGCGTAATCCTTGTCGCCCTCGGTGACGGTCGCGCAATCGATTTTTTTCGCGCCGAAGCTGCCGAGATGGCCCGTGAAATAAAGCCCGGCGCCGGCGCCCAGCACAACGAGGATGGGCAGCGCGATGAACAGGGCGAGTTTTTTCCTGGATATGCCGCCGCCTTCGGCAGGGGCGCCCTCCTGGGCCGGAAGATCGTCGGCGGAGGGCAGCACGTCCTTGTCGACAGCCTTCAGCTCCGGCTTGGCGGCAGCCGGCTTCTCGGCATCTTTTTTGGCTTTCTTGGTCTCTGCCATTCCCCAGACCCCTTATGACAATCCCATGTCAGGGACCGCCATTAAACTCCTCATAACCCTGCATATATCGTGCCATGATTAATATAGTTTGTCAGTTTCATTTTATCAGGAATCGCAGCCGATACCTAAACATTCACTTTTCGTAAAAATCCACCGAACTGTTCGCCTCCCGCGTCTTTTGGAAAAAATTTCCGCACGATCCTCGTCCGTGCTTCCGCTCCAGCCCTCTCCTGCGCCGGCTATTTCCCATCCGCCGGAATCTCAAACGCCTGAAAACAAAAGGTAATCGAGTCTGGCATGGTTTCTGCATTATTCGATGCGGGTTAATCATGTCCGTCTCCCGGACTTCAAAAAAAACAAATAAGGGGGCACGGACGGATAAGAAAGTCAAAGGTGGTCCGGCAATGGAAAATATCTCCTATATCGGGATGTCGCATCAGATTGCGCTTTCCCAGCAGATCGAGGTGACCTCGAACAATATCGCGAACATGAGCACGCCCGGCTTCAAGGCGCAGAACGTCATGTTCCTCGACTACGTCACCCAGCCCAAGGGCGGGTCGAAAATCAACCAGTCCTACGACTACGCGACCTACCGCGACCTCACGATGGGCAACCTGACCCAGACCTATAACCCGCTCGACATGGCGATCAACGGCGCGGGCTATTTCGTGGTCCAGACGCCCGAAGGCATCCGCTATACGCGGGACGGATCCTTCGCGCTGAACACGGAGAGCCAGCTCGTCGACCAGTCCGGCAACGTCGTGATCGGCGAAACCGGCAACCCCCTCGTCGTGCAGCCGGAGGCCAAGCAGATCACGGTTTCCGTCGACGGCTCCATCTCGAGCGAGGTCGGCGATATCGGAAAACTGAAGCTCGTGTCTTTTGAGAACGAGCAGGCGCTCAAAAAAATCGGCGCCAATCTTTACGACGCCGGCAGCATGCCCGAGCAGGTGCTGGAAAACCGCTTCGTGTCGCAGGGCGTCCTCGAGGGCTCCAACGTCAACCCCATCGCGGAAATGAACAAGATGATCACGCTGATGCGCATGTTCCAGGCGACGCAGCAGATGCTGCAGGCTGACCACGAGCGCGTGACGGGCGCGATACAAAAACTCACCAGCGTGAATGCTTAAGAGAATATAAGGAGAAAAATCATGTCACTCACCCTCGACATCGGCGCCACCGGGATGCTCGCGCAGCAGCTCAATGTGGACGTGATTTCCAACAACATCGCCAACATGACGACGACCGGCTTCAAGCGCCAGCGCGCGGAATTCCAGGATCTGCTCTACCAGACGAAGATCAGGCCCGGCGCGGCCTCCTCCGACCAGGGCACGACGATCCCGGCGGGTATCCAGCAGGGCCTCGGCGTCAAGACGGGCTCGGTCTACCGCATCAACGAACAGGGCGCTCTCCAGATCACCGGCAACAAGCTCGACCTTGCAAATAAAGGCCAGGGATACTTCCAGATACAGCTGCCTGACGGCTCGACTGCCTACACCCGCGACGGCTCGTTCCAGGTGGACCAGAACGGCCGCATGGTGACATCAAAGGGCTTCCAGCTGCTGCCCGGCATCACTATCCCGTCCGATGCCGTCGACGTGACGGTCAACTCGACGGGGCAGGTTCTGGTCAAACTGCAGAACCAGGTCAACCTGACTAACGTCGGCCAGATACAGATCTCGGTCTTCCCGAACGACGCGGGTCTCGACGCCCTGGGCGACAACCTGTTCAAGGAAACGGAAGCCTCCGGCGCCGCCGTGACCGGCAACCCCGGCGACCCCGGCTACGGCGCGCTCGAACAGGGCGCGCTCGAAACCTCGAACGTCAACATCGTGCAGGAAATCACCGCGCTTATCCAGGCGCAGCGCGCCTACGAAATGAACTCGAAAGTCATCCAGGCGGGCGATGAAATGCTCACCACCATCACGCAGATGCGCTAACCGCGAGGCATAAGGGGTTAAGGACAATGTCCGACATCGAAATCGTAAAAACGCCCGACATGAAACGCCTGATGCTGGCGGTCGCCATGACGGCCTGCGTCATCAACAGCGCCTGGGCCTCGGAAGGCTATCTTACGCCCAAGGCCGATGTCACGATCACGGGCGACAACGTGACGGTCGGCGATGTTTTCGCGGGCGTGACCCATGATGCGGGTTATGTGCTGGCGCCGGCGCCCGGCTACGGCCAGTCGCTGACGCTGAACGCGCGCGACCTGCAGCGCGTGTCCGACGCCTTCAACCTGGGCTGGGCGCCGGTCAGCGGGTTTGAGCAATCGGTCATTCACCGCTCCTCCCATGAAATCGACCGCTACGGCGTCGAAGCCGCCGTGCAGAAATCTCTTGCGGCCGCCGTGACGGGACAGAAATTCGACATCGAGCTTTCCGATCGCAATATTTCCGTTCATCTCCCTGAATCCCTGCCTGCGACGGCCGAGGCGCAGAGCCTGCGATATGACCTGGCGAAAGGCGAATTCCGCGCCGTGCTGGCGGCGCCCGCGGGCGCCGCGCATCCTGCCGTGAAGCAGGAAATCTTTGGACGCATCTACCCCGTGACATCCGTGCCGGTGCTCAAAAATCCGATGCGGCAGGGGGATGTGATTTCCGCGGACGATATCGATTATATCGACATCCGTTCCAATAACGTCGCGGCCTCGACCATCGTCGATGCGAACCGCCTCATCGGCATGTCGCCGCGTCGCGGGGTGGCAGGCCTGAAGCCCGTCGCGATGAGCGAGATCGCGCTGCCCGTCCTCGTGAAAAAGGGCGATATGGTCGTCATGGAGCTGAAAAGCGGCGGCATCCACCTGACCACGCAGGGCAAGGCCATCGACAGCGGCGCCGAAGGGGAGACAGTGCATATCGAAAACCCGTCGTCGCATCATGTCGTGCAGGCGGTCGTGACGGGGGCAAAGGCCGTGTCCGTCATCGCGCCGGCGGACGGAACCTGAATTCAAGAAACTTTAGGGAGTAAAGGGAAATGAGCAACAACGAAAACAAAATCTGGGTGGAAATATCGCGGAAAGCCGTCATGGCGATTTCCTGCGCGGCCGTGCTGTCTCTGACGGCCTGCGCCGGCATCAACGATCGCATGTCGCGCATCGGCGTTCCACCCCCGATGGACAAGATCGAAAACCCCTACAAGCAAAAGGGCTACCAGCCGGTATCCATGCCGATGCCGACGGTGGAGGCCGTCAACGGCCACCCGAACTCGCTGTGGGAGCCCGCGCGCCAGACATTCTTCAAGGACCAGCGCGCGCACAAGGTCGGCGACATCGTGACCATTCTTATCAACATCAGCGACCAGGCCGACATGAAGAACAAGACCGAGCGCACGCGCACCAACGACGAAAAACAGGGCCTGCCTGCCTTTCTGGGCTTCGAGAATACGATCGGCAAGGTGCTGCCGAAAGGCTTCGACCCGACCACCGCGGTCGGCATGAATTCAGATTCGACCTCGACCGGCGACGGCACGCTCAAGCGCAAGGAAGACATCAAGCTGAAACTCGCCGCCATCGTGACGCAGGTGCTGCCCAACGGCAACTTCGTCATCAAGGGCAGCCAGCAGGTGCGTGTGAATTTCGAGCTGCGCGACCTGACGCTGGCCGGCGTCATCCGGCCCGAGGATATCCTGAACAACAATTCGATTTCTTACGAGAAGATCGCGGAAGCCCGTATTTCCTACGGCGGCAAAGGCACCATGAGCGACATCCAGCAGCCGCGCTACGGCGACCAGGTCTTCGACGCGATCTTCCCCTTCTAGGAAGATACGCTTCACACAGACGATTGGAGAGATTAACCCTGACCACCCCAACTTTTTTCAGGTTTCATCCTGAAAGGGCCGGCCAAAAGCCGGCCTTTTTTCTTTTTTTAAGGGTGCTTGAGGCTCCAGCAGACGCCGGGCGGGACGTTGCTGACGCCATCCGGCTGCTTTTGCAGGTTGTTGAAGTCGATGGTCTCGGAAATTCGGCCGACATCGTCGATTTTCTTCAGGGCCTTGAGTCCCGCCGCTGTCGTGCGCACGCACAGCATGTCGTTGAACTGGTTCGGATTGCCCTCGATGCCGTAGCCGGAGCCGTCGTTGATAATCTGCCCGCCGTGCCTGTCGACAACCTGCATTTGTATTTCACGGGAGAGCATGACAAGTTTGTTGCGGTGGGCGGATTTTTTCCACGCCTCGCCCAGCGACATCAGCCTGCGCACGTCGTCAAAGGACTTACCGGGGCCTTTCATATGCGCGGGCAGGGCCGGATGCGCGGTGACAATCAGGTATTCCTTCATTTCGGCGCTGGGTTTTTTCATCTTCCCTCCGGGGCAAATGGCAAAGACGGCCGCACAATAGCAGCTTCGTTTATTATGTCAAGATGCTGGATAAATATATTGTAGTTATAAGGACTTTCGCTGCCTGCGCGTATGGAGAACCCGCGCCCAGACCAGCCAGGTCAGCATCGCCCAGGAGGCTCCCGCCAGCCAGCCCGCCAGCACGTCGGTTGGCCAGTGGACGCCGAGATAAACACGGCTGCAGCCCACCATCAGCGTTACGGTCACGCATATGGCCAGGATATAGACCTTCAGCGCGCGGTTCGGCTGGAATTCCGCCAGCAACGCGCCCAGCGTCAGGTAGACAAGCGCCGACATCAGCGAATGGCCGCTCGGGAAGCTTGATGTATAGACGAACGACCCATGCGGAACGAGGTCGGGGCGCGGGCGGTCGAAGCCGTACTTCAGCATGCTGCTGAAGGCGAGGCCCGTACCGATCGACAGGCCGATATAAAGCGCGTGTGCGCCATGCCTGATCACGAGGAGATAAATGAAGACGGAAATGGTCACGAAACACAACACGAAGACGCCGCCAAGCCCGGTGAGATCGCGCATGATTTCTTCCAGCCAGGGTCCGCCCAAGGGGTCGGTGACATCGGCGGGGTTGCGCAGGGCCAGCATGATCTGCTTGTCGATGGCCAGCGTGTCTCCTTCCGTCACCTGGTCGGCGACGCCGACGAACAGCGCGAAGCAGGCGAGGCAGAGCGCGATGATGGCGACGATGACCGGGTTTTCTTTGGCCGCGCGGCGGAGGTTATGGACGTGGGATTTTTTCTGCTGCATCAGCCGGGCTTCTGGTCTTTCAGCCGCAGGCGGAAGGGCTCGCCTTTTTTCCACACCAGCTCCGGCGTCGCGACGCGGCAGGAATCAAGGAAGGCGCGGCCCTCGTCCAGAAGCGCGGTATCGCTGATCTGGCCGAAGCCGAAGGTGCAGGTCTGGGCGCCGTCCAGCCGGTGCGCACACCCGGCGGCGTAATTGAAGACGAAGGTGAGGGGCTTGCCGTTCGACCTGTCCCTGACGTCGATCTCGACCAGTCCGGAGCCGGGCGGGGTGAGCGCGCCGTCTTCATTGGGCATCCAGCGCTCGCTGAGCTTCCAGCCCTTCGCGACGGCGTCGCGGTGAACGGCCTTCTGGCCGGCCACGCGCACCTCGACGGCGGCGGCCTCTTCCTCGAAAACCTCGTCCACGATGCCGCGGCGCTTGAGCCATTCCAGGAAAGGCTTGCGCTCCTCCTGCGTGACGTCCTTTTCGCCGCCGAACACGTCCGTGTAGTAAAAGCTGTGCATATAGGCTTCGACGAATTTCCGGGGCTCGAGCAGGTGGTTGTCGAGAATCGCGTCGAGATGCGCCTGGTTCCCCTGCGCCGCCGCGCGGATGGCGGCCTGGGCGAGCAGCATCTGCTGTTCCGCCCGGTGCATCACGGAATGATTGTCGGTCAGCGCGGCGAAGGTCTGCGCGACCAGCCGGAATACGCCGCTGCCGGGTTTCTCGGCGATGTCCACCAGGCCGTTGCGCGTGTAGTGCTCGATCTCCTCGCGCACGACGTCATCCGCGCCGAAGCAGGTGGTCTGCTTCTTCTCGGCGAATTTCAGCAGCAGGTAGGCGGCGGTCACGTTGTCGTTCTCGGCGGCCTTCGCCAGACCTTCGGCCAGGTCGACGTTGCCCTGAAACCCGAGGTTTTTGATTTTGCCCAGCAGCATGTTGCCGGTGGTGCGCAGGGGGCGGTTGATGAGATACCAGACGCGCCAGTTCTGCCCCGTCTCGATGGCGGAAATCAGCGCCGTGGTGACATCGCCGGTCGTGGCGTTTTTCAGCTTGCGCGCCCAGCGCTTGTCGGCTTTCGTCGGCGCGGGAACCTTGATGTCCTGCTCGAGGCCCTTGATATTGAGGTAGGAGGATTCTTCGGCCTCCGGCGCCACGTCGTTGTCGCGTTTGAATTTCTTCCAGAGATAATCCAGCATACGCGTTCCTCGATTTTGAAATGGAGGTTCATAATACAGTTGCGGCGGTCCCTGTCAATGCGGGCGCTATGGCAATACGCCTTAGAAAACCTTTGAAATCATTGTTCAAAAAATCCATTGCCTGTCCGCTGAAGTTACATTATGAATAGTATTATTCATATTCAGGAGCCCCTAGAGGCATGTCAAAGACGCCGGCATTCGACGAGATCAAGCGCGCCATCCTGGCCAGCCTGTCCCCCGACCTGCTGGAAAAGAAATATCGCGAGCAGCTTTCGCCGGACGACCCGCCAGAGACCGGCCATTGCGCCGTCGCGTCCGAGGCTTTCTATCATATCGCCGGAGGACGAAAGGCAGGGTTCATTCCTGTCGTCTGCGGCTATGCGGCGGACGGCAGCGGCAAGATGAAGTTCGGTGCAGAGAAAACCGAGGCGCTCAAAAATCCCGCCTGGCACAAGGAAACGCATTGGTGGGTGCGCGGCCCGAAGGACGGAAAGCGCGGGCAGGGCCGGCTGTTCGACGTCACGGTGCGCCAGTATCCCGATCCCTTTCCTTACGAAAACGGTCACAACACCGGTTTCATGCAGCCGCAGCAGAAGCCCTCCAGGCGCGCGCAGGTGGTCATTGACCGCGTCACCGAATTGCTCGGCGCCGACGCGCTGAGGCGGTACCGGGATGCGAATATCGCAGCCTGCCGCGCCGTCCCGGCAAAATCCTTGAAATTCAAGCTCTAGCGTCCTAAGCGCAGGATTGTTCCCGTTCCCTTCGTATAATGTCATATGTATCCTGCATAGCCGGGGAGATAATCTATGGCCACGCCGCAAGCCTTTATCGCCGCCACGCGCTTTGGCCTTGGGGCTAAACGCGACGATTTTGCACTGCTCTCTTCCGACCCGCGCGGCTGGCTTGAGGTCCAGCTTGATGCAAGATATCTCGCCGCGCCGCCGCTCGCGGACGCCCGATCCACCATGGAGACCATCCGGCTCTGGCGCGAAAAGAAGATGGAGATGCGCGAGGAAAAACGCGCCGCAAAGGAAAGCCCTGAACAGATACAGGAAAAACTGAAGGGCGCGCTCATGGAGCTGCGCCAGGATTATATCGCGCAGGTCGCGGCGCGCACCCGCGCCATGGCAAACGCTCCCGCGCCGTTTATCGAGCGCCTTGTGCAGTTCTGGAGCAATCATTTTACCGTCTCCACGACGAAGAAGCAGGATACAGCGCTTGCCATCCTCTTCGAGCGCGACGCCATCCGTCCGCATGTATTAGGTAACTTTCACGACATGCTGCGCGCCTCGACGCGCCATCCGGCGATGCAGGTGTACCTCGATAACGCCCGCTCCATCGGGCCGGATTCGCCCGCCGGGCGCTTTAAGGGCAAGGGGCTGAACGAAAACCTCGCGCGCGAGATTCTGGAGCTGCATACGCTGGGCGTGCAGGGGGGCTATACGCAGAAGGACGTGACGGAATTCGCGAAAATCCTCACCGGCTGGACCGTCGATGCCGACGGGCGCGGCGACGGCAGCGGCTTTTTCTTCGCACGCCTGCTGCACCAGCCGGGTTCCAAGACGCTGCTGGGCGACACCTATCGCGAAGACGGAGTCCACGAAGGCGAACGCGCCTTATCTGCTTTCGCCAGCCATCCGTCGACGGCGAAATTCGTCGCGACAAAGCTCGCGCGGCATTTTATCGCGGACGACCCGCCCCCCGGCGCCGTCGACAGGCTTGCGGCAGCATTCCGCCGCTACAACGGCGATCTCGTGGCCGTCTACCGCACGCTGATTTCCCTGGACGAGGCCTGGCAAAACCCGCTTGCGAAGGTCAAGACGCCCAACGACCTTATCCTCTCCATCCTGCGCGCAACCGGCGTCGCCGCGGAAACCGACGACAAGACCATCGCGCGCGCCTACCGCATGCTGAACCAGTTGCCTTTCTCCGCGCCGTCGCCGGCGGGCTGGAGCGACAAGGGCAAGGACTGGATCGGGGCCGAAGCGCTGCTGCAGCGGATCGACCTCGCCCGCTTCGCCGCACGCGGCGTGCATCCGCGTTTCAACCCCGCGACCCTGCTGGAAGATACCATCGGCCCGGTGGCATCGCCGGAGACCAGGTTCGCGGTTACCCGCGCCGGTTCCGCGGAAGAAGGTATAGCCCTTTTATTCGCCAGCCCCGAATTCCAGAGGAGATGAGCCATGGAAGCCATGTATGCCATAGCGCCGTTTCCGGGGGATTGCCCCGCGCCTTTCCTTGCATGTACTATATATGTATCGGAATATGTATCGGATCAGGGGGATTATGTTATGGCCGATACGAGGCAAGCCTTCATTGCCGCCACCCGCTTCGGCCTCGGCGCGAAGCAGGGGGACTTTGACGTCATCAGCGGCAATCCTAAAGATTGGCTGACCGGCCAGCTCGACCCGAAATATATCCCGTGGGCCGCCATCAAGGGGCCGCCCGAAGATGCGGGGCAGGAGCAGTCGGGCGAGCCCTGCGTCATGGCCTGCGCCTCGCCCGCTGCCGGCGACGACCAGCCCGACGAGGCGCGCACCGAAAGACTGAAGGAAATTCTGGCGCAGTCGAACCGCGCGTACACGAAACTGGCGGCTGCGCGCACACGCGCCATTCTCTCCTCCGGGGCGCCTTTTTTCGAGCGTCTGGCCCGGTTCTGGGCCAATCATTTTACCGTTTCCGTGACAAGGCGGCAGGATATGGACGTGCTCTCCGCCTTCGAATGCGACGCGATACGACCGCATGTGCTTGGCAATTTCCGCGACATGCTGCAGGCATCCACGCATCACCCGGCCATGACGTCCTATCTCGACAATCTTCTGTCCACCGGGCCGCGGTCGCAGATGGGCGGCGCAGCCGGCATGGGGCTGAATGAAAACCTTGCGCGGGAAATTCTCGAGCTGCATACGCTGGGCGTGCAGGGGGGCTATACGCAGAAAGACGTGACGGAATTCGCAAAAATCCTGACCGGATGGACGGTGCGCACGCAGGATACGGGCGAGGGGCAGGAATTCCTCTTTGCGGCCAGCCAGCATGAGCCCGGCAGCAAGACGCTGCTGGGAGAGGTATATGCCGAAGGCGGCGTGAAGGAAGCCGAAAGCGCGCTGGACAGGCTGGCGCAGCATCCCTCTACCGCGAAATTCGTCGCAACCAAGCTGGCGCGGCATTTTATCGCCGACGATCCCCCGGCATCGGCCGTGAAGAAACTGGAATCCGTTTTTCACGACGGCAAGGGAGAGTTGTTGCCGCTCTATCATGCCCTGATCGCGCTGGATGAGGCCTGGAAGGAACCGTCGCCTAAGCTGAAAACGCCGGAGGATGTGGTTTTCTCCGTCCTGCGCGCAACGGATATCGTCGGTTCGGTGGGCGATTCAAAGGTGGTGGATATTTTCAAGCGCGCGGGGCAGATGCCGTGGTCCGCGCCGTCGCCGGCCGGCTGGAGCGACCGCGCCGCCGACTGGATGGGGGCGGAGGCGCTGCTGCAGCGCATTGAGTTCGCGAAGTTCGCCGCTGAAACGGTGCACGCGCGCCTTGATCCCGTCCAGCTGATGGAGGATACGGTAGGCCCCGTCGTTTCCGCCACCACGCGCGACGCCGTCACCCGCGCGGGCAGCGCGCAGGAGGGCATCACATTGTTATTCGCCAGCCCTGAATTTCAGAGGAGATAGCCATGAAAGACCTCGACATCTCCCGCCGGAAGCTGTTGCAGGGCGCTGGGTGCCTCGCCGCCGCCACCATGTTTTCCGGCATTCGCGTCGCCTTCGCGGCAGCACCTGTGGAGGAGCGGTTCATTTTCGTTATCCTGCGCGGCGCGATGGACGGTCTTGCCGCCATTCCGCCCTATGGCGACCGTGACTATGCCTCCGCGCGCAACGGCATGGCGCTGCCCTCTTCGGCCTATACGAGGGTTGATGACTTTTTCGGCGTGCATAAAAATCTTGCCTCCTTCGCCGCGATGCTCAGGCAGGGCGAGGCGCTGGCTGTGCATGCAGTCGCCACGCCCTATCGCGAGCGTTCCCACTTCGATGCGCAGAACGTGCTGGAATCGGGCGGCACGGGGCCGCACATCGTCAATACCGGCTGGATCAACCGCGCCCTCGGCCTTTACGGCGCTCAGCGGGAAAAGCTGGGTCTCGCCGTCGGTCAGACGATACCGCTGGCGTTGCAGGGCGACGTGCCGGTCGGCACCTGGGCGCCTTCCGCCCAAGGCCTGCCCGACCAGACGATGCTTCTCGCGCTGGATAAGCTCTACCAGCATGACATGCTGTTCCATACGGCGCTCGCGCAGGCCATCGATGTGCATAACATCGCCGACGAAGCCGTCGGCAATGGCGGCAAGATGATGGGGGGCGGTGGCGGCCTCAGGAACGCGGGCGCGATGGTGAAAACCGTCGAGGCTGTCGGCAAGATCCTCTCCGACCCCAAGGGCCCGCGCCTCTGCACCATCGAGATGGGAGGCTGGGACACCCATGCGCAGCAAGGCGTCGAGAAGGGCATTCTTGCCAATAACTTCGCCGCGCTCGATGCCGGCTTCGGCGCGATGAAAGCCGCGCTGGGCCCGCACTGGAAAAAAACCGTCGTGCTTGTCGCGACCGAATTCGGCCGCACCGTCGCGCAGAACGGCACGGCAGGCACTGATCACGGCACGGCGTCCTGCGCGCTGCTGCTGGGCGGCGCGGTGAAGGGCGGCAAAGTGCTCGGGAAATGGCCGGGGCTCGACAAGACGCAGCTCTACGAGAATCGCGACCTGCAGCCGACGACGGACCTGCGCCAGATTGCGGCCGCGGTGCTGACCCAGCACCTGCGCCTGCCCCCCGGCGACGTCGGCAGCCGTGTCTTCCCGGGCGCGAATCTGCCGCCGCTGGAAGGGCTTATCCGCAGCTGAAAATATCATTTGCATAATCCCGGATTTCCTTTAGGATGCGCCCGTCATGAACGAAGGGGCGCCCATGGAGCCGAAAAAACAATTATATGCTTTCATCACGGATTATAACTGGGATGTCTCGCGGACGCCTGTTCCCGTGACGGACGACGTCGATGCCGCGCAGAAGACGCTCGCGGCGCGGGGCATTTGTTTTAGTACCTGCGAAATCACCACTGTCGAGCTTGACGGGCAGACGCTGAAGGGCAAGCCTGAGAACTATTCCGCCCGCCGTTATGTCGGCATCGACCGGCTTTATACGCGCGACGAGGTTATCCAGTCCATGGAGGCCGATATGAACGGCCTCTATGCGTCGATGCGCGACTCTATCCGGTCGGTCATCGAGCATTACAAGGAGAAGCCGGCGGATTCGATCCATATCACCGGCCTTGAGCGCCACGGCGAATTCATCGGCGTCGGCAAGGACGAAAAGGTTTTCGACAACAAGGGTCTGCAGCTCTGGCCGCCTGTCGCGCCGGATGTGAAGACCGAAAAGACCTTCAAGCCGATGAAACCCATCCACCTGAAGCCGAAAACGCCTTAAGCCGCTTTCTCTCCCTTCAGCAGCGCCAGCTTCACCGCCGGCCCCCAGCCGTAATTGACGCGGCCGGAATCCTTGTTCACGACGCGGTGGCAGGGTACGACGATGGAAACCGTATTTTTGCCGACGGCAGATCCCACGGCGCGCACGGCTTTCGGCTCGCCGATCTTTTTTGCGACCGCCGCATAGGTGGTGAGAGAGCCGGATTTTATTTTCAGCAGCTCCTTCCAGACCTTCAGCTGGAACGGCGTGCCATAAAGCACAAGGGGCACCGAGAGTTTGTCGAGTTTCGCGGGCCAGAGTTTCGCGATTTCGGCGGCGGCCTTTTTGGTCACGTTCGCGTCCTCGACCAGTTCGGCGCCGGGCCAGTTTTTCGCCAGCGCGGCGCGATCGCAGTTGATGCCCAGCCAGCACAGGCCCTCCGCGGACAAGGCCACCAGTATTTTCCCGACCGGGAAGTCATGGATGCCCCAGACGAGAGTCAGGTGCCTGCCGCGCAAGGTTTTCGATGCGGTTCGGGTGATGACTTTCATTTCCGGCCCCGGCAATATATAAGGGATTGTTCAAGGCGGAATATGGCATGAAACCCGAAAAAGTCGAATCGTTTTTCGCGCGGCTGAAAAAGCAGAACCCCGAGCCGCAAGGGGAGCTGGAATACACCAATCCCTATACGCTGCTGGTCGCGGTCGTCCTGTCGGCGCAGGCGACGGATACGGGCGTGAACAAGGCGACGCGCGCGCTTTTCAAAATCGTCAAGACGCCGCAGGACATGCTGAAGCTGGGGGCGGCGGGCCTCACCGAACACATCAAAACCATCGGCCTCTACAAGAACAAGGGAAAATTCATCATGGAACTCTCCCGCCTGCTGGTCGAGCATCACGGCGGGCAGGTGCCAAAGACGCGCGAGGAACTGGTGAGACTGCCGGGTGTGGGGCGCAAGACGGCGAACGTGGTGCTCAACATCGCCTTCGGCCAGCCGACGATCGCGGTCGACACGCATATCTTCCGCATCGGCAACCGCACCGGCCTCGCGCCGGGCAAGACGCCCGAGCAGGTGGAAGAAAAGCTGCTGAAAGTTGTGCCCGAAAAATACCTGCGCCACGCGCATACCTGGCTGATTTTACATGGGCGCTATACCTGCAAGGCGCGCAAGCCCGAATGCGCCAAATGCGTCGTGAATGATTTATGCGCGTTCAGGGACAAGACAGCGTAGGGGGTAGTACCCTCACCCTAACCCTCTCCCAAAGAAGAGGGGATTCCTGACTTTCGCTACGCGAAAGAGATTACAAAATATATTTTCATCCGGAGGACGTCGTTAGTCCCCTCTCCCTTAAGGGAGAGGGCTAGGGCGAGGGTACTTTGGTGACGAAAAAAATCAGCCCGCAATCCGCTTCAGGCATTTCGACTGGCTTTTCAGCGCCACGGGCTCGAGGCGCGGGGCGCTGCCGGGGATGAGGTCGTTTTTCAGGCGGAAGTCGACATAGGCGACGGCGCTTTCATTCGTCAGTCCCGGCTGGTCGTAGAAGTAAAAGTCCACCACGCAGGCGCCGCTGCGGTATTGCCAGATGCGGGCGTCGGCGTCATGGCGCTGCATCGTGGGTTCGCCGAAGATAAAGCGGATTTCCTGATCGGTCAGATGCGTCAGCGACGACGGGTTGCCTTCGACGTATCCGCGCGCCCGGGTCACGTATCCCGCCGCCGGGTGATAGTCGCCGGCGTCCCGCGCGATGACGCGATCGGGGAACAAGGCGGCGCGGAGGTCGTCCATGCCCGCGATGATATTGTCGATGCCGGAGGTCTGCGACGTCTTGCAGCTGCCGACCAGCAGCATCATCAGCGGCAGGAAGGCAATAACAAGGCGCGTGATACGGCGGGCGTTCCGGCGAACATGGGCGTAGAAACCCATGAACGCGCTGTCGGCAAACGCCAGCAGCCGCTGGGCCGGGTCAGAGTCCTGCAGCGTCCGGAAATGTATGCTGGCGCTTTTCAATTAATACCCGACCGCCCGGCGAAACACGCGGGGGCGTTCCTCTGTTGATTCCTCATCCGAACTCTCGAACAGGTTTTCAACATTGTCATTCACCAGCGGCGCGGTCAGCACGGGCTGCTCGGCGGCCACGGGGGGTGTCATGACGTTCATCTGGCCTTCGATGCGGGCGCCGGCCTCGCATTCGACGGTGCCGTATTCGATTTCGCCATAGAGGCGGCCGGTCGATTTGACGGTCAGGCGGCCGGTGACGGTAAGTTTGCCTTCGAAGCGGCCCGCGATGACGGCGTCCTGCACATGGGCGGAACCGGCGTAGAAGCCTGCTTCCAGGATGTCGATGCGGCGGGCGGAAAAGCCCTGGGCGTTCACGGTGCCCTCGACCACCAGGTGGTCGCAGCAGCCGATATCGCCGTTCAGGCTGATGTCGCGGCCGACGATGAGGCGGCGGCCTTCTTCCTGCGTGGAGCCTGCATAGGAAATGGAGCCGTTCATGAACGTGTTGTGACCCGGAATATCACTGCGGATGGTTTTCTTTTCGACTGACATGCTTTGTGCCTCATTCTAAAGCGGACATCCCCTTTGCCAATACCTAATCGTGAATAAATCAGATTATGTATTTATGTGGGGAACGGGTGAATCCATACCACGCTTTGGGGGCAAATCGCGACTCATTGTTTATCATTAAACATAATTAGCGGCGTTTATTTGCGCGAATGACGGCCCCGTGCGTGGAGTTTCAGGGGGATAGGAATTTGTTTTTGGTGATTACATAAGGCATAAAAAATATTCGAGGCAGGCGGAACTTTAATGAATGTGTGCGAATCGTCACGGCGGAGTCGCGCCGGAATAGAGGCGACCGTGACATCTTCGCCACCCCGATTTTCATCGGGGTGGCGGAAGTCGTGTGATACATTGCCTCAATCATTGCAAAGGCAACAAGAGTTGAAAAAAGATCTCCGCCATTCCTTCAACGCGGCGATACGCCCCGTGCGGTCGCAAGACCTCGACGCGATCGAGAAAATCGAGAACGACGGCTATACCGGCGTCGACCGTTACCCGCGCGAGCTGCTCGAAGGTTACCTCGAAGCCTCGCGCGAAAACCCCGATGTGGTGATGCTGATCGCCGGCGATTCCGCGGGCTATGTGCTGGGCGAAATCACCGGCGACGACCGCCACGGCGAAATCATCGACCTCGCCGTCATGAAACAGCACCGCGGGCAGGGTTTGGGGCGCGACTTGCTGGAGCGCGTATCGACAAGCCTGCGCGATTTGGGAGCCGCCGAAATCCTGCTGTATGTGCGCACCGACAACGCCGCCGCCATTCACCTCTACGAAACCGCCGGATTCGAAAAGACCAAAGATATGCCCGGCTATTACCAGGACGGCGACGGGATGCAGATGACCAAGCGGTTTAAGCCGGCGGGGCCGGGGTAGCTAACATGAGGTATCCGATGAAATTAGCAAATGTCGTTCTTTTCATTACTCTCTTCTTGTCCAGTATTGCCGCTTATGCACAGTCCTCATCGACCCCAAAAGGCATGACCTCCGAGCAGTGGGCCGCGGGCGCGCTAAATGCTGCATTGTGCGAGAAGCCCCCCTGCGCTGCCCGGGCGATAGAAGAAATTTTTGGGCCCATGCGAACGGACGATGAATGGAAGCGACTTGCGGAGAAGGGCGATAGACAAGCGCAATCTCAACAATGCGGCTCTCATGGCATTAAGAAAGACGTCGCGCCGGATTATTACCTTAAAGTGGTCTCTTGGTGTCGAAATGATGCCGACCAGGGAAGCCTTCAGGCCGAGTATCTTTTAGGCAACTTATATTCAACTGGCGAGGGCGGTCTTTCTCAGAGCTGGCCGGATGCGTATTTCTGGTACGCGGTGCGCATTGTGGACAAACACATCGCGGTTACCCAGCGAGATGTGGCCGCAAAACATCTCACGGCAGAGCAAATCTCCGTCGCCGAGCAGCGTATCAAGGATTGGAAAAAGAAGCTGTGCGAATCAAGTCCCACAACCCGCAATGCAAAGGTTCAACGTGACATGCATTGTCAAAATGCGCGCTGAACTTTGTTGATTTTTAATCACTTGTTTTCCGGTCTATTGCCACGGTAGCCTGCGCGGGAAGGGCGGGGATAAGTCTGCGCGTTACTTCCCCGTCTGCCTCAACGTCGGAAACGCGATCACGTCGCGGATGCTTTGCGAATTGGTGAGTAGCATGACGAGGCGGTCGATGCCAATGCCGAGGCCGCCGGTGGGCGGCATGCCGTATTCGAGGGCTTCGACGAAGTCTTCGTCCAGCATCTGCGCTTCCTCGTTGCCCTGCTCGCGGGCTTCCATCTGGGCCTTGAATCTTGCCAGCTGGTCGAAGGGGTCGGTCAATTCGGAGAAGGCGTTGGCGACTTCCCAGCCGTTGACATAGGACTCGAAACGCTCGGTCAGGTTGTCGTTCGCGCGGTGCACCTTGGCCAGCGGCGAAATATCCTTCGGCAGGTCGATGATATGCACGGGCTGGATAAGGGTGTCTTCCACTTTTTCCGCGAAGACGGCTTCCACCACCTCGCCCCAGTTGGAGCCGGGCTTGATGCTGACGCCGAGCTCTTCCGCTTTCGCAGCCGCCTCGACGGCGTTCGGGATATGCGAGAAATCGACGCGCGTCGCGTCCTTCACCAGCTCCACCATCGTCTTGCGCGGCCAGGGCGCCTTGAAGTCGATTTCGTTGTCGCCATATTTCAGCTTCGTCTGGCCGTCGTTGACCGCCTTCGCGGCGCCCTCGATCAGGCGCTCGGTCAGGTCCATCATGTCGCTGTAGTCGGCATAGGCCTGGTAGATCTCGACCGAGGTGAACTCGGGGTTGTGCTTGATCGAGATGCCTTCGTTGCGGAAGCAGCGGTTGATCTCGAACACGCGGTCGAAGCCGCCGATGATGAGGCGCTTCAGGTAAAGTTCCGGCGCGATGCGCAGGTACAGCTTCATGTCGAGCGCGTTATGATGCGTGACGAAAGGCTTGGCCGAAGCGCCGCCCGGGATCGGGTGCAGCATCGGCGTCTCGACTTCCATGAAGTCTTCGGACAATAGCTGCTGGCGGATAAAGGTGATGATCTGGCTGCGGCGGCGGAAGGTCTCGCGGCTTTCCTCGCTCATGATGAGGTCGAGGTAGCGCTGGCGGTACTTGATTTCCGTGTCGTGGATGCCGTGGTATTTTTCGGGCAGCGGCCGCACCGACTTGCCGAGCATTTCGGATTTCTGCGTGTTGATGGTCAGCTCGCCGCGCGGGGTGCGGCGCACGACGCCGGTCACGCCGATGATATCGCCGATATCGTAATAGGCCATCTGCTCCAGCAGGTCGGCGGGGACGCTGTCCTTGTGGCTGAAGATCTGGATCTTGCCCGTGCCGTCGCGCAGGTCGATGAACATGCCCGAATTGCGGTGCGACATCACGCGGCCCGCGACCGACACCGTATCCGTCGTCGCCTCGCCGTTCGTCAGATGCGCATATTTCTTCTGCAGCTCGCCCGCGAAAGCCGTCTGCGCGAAGCGGTAGGGGAACGGGTTAATGCCGCGCAGCTGCAACTGCTTCATGTTCTCGATCTTCGACTTTATAAGATCGTTGTCATCCGTGGCCACTTGCGCCTCCTGAACTTTCTGCTTTGCCATTTTCCATCTCTTTCCTTGTTGTCATTCTGAGCGAAGCGAAGAATCTCTCTTATTAAGAAAAGGGAGATCCTTCGGGCTGCGCCCTCAGGATGACAAGCGTCAATTCTCCAGCACCATATCATAATGCGGAATGCCCGCATCCATATATTCGCCGCCGCGGGTTTTGAACCCCAGCTTCTCGTAGAAGGGCACCGCATAGCTCTGCGAGCTTAATTTGAACAACCGTATCTCGCCGTTCTTTTTCAGCTCGTTCATGATATAGCGCATCAGCACCCGGCCGATGCCCTTGCTGCGGAAATCCTTCAGCACCGCGACGCGCTCGATTTTCGCGGCCGAGCCCATCAGGCGCACGCGGCAGGTGGCGATAATGTTGCCGTCCGCCTTCACCGCGAAGTGCCGCGCCGAGGGGTCCTGTCCGTCGATTTCCAGCTCCGCGGGCACATTCTGCTCGCCCACGAATACCTCGCGCCGGATATCGAAACAGCGTTTCATATCCTCCTCACTCGCGACGGGAAAGCACCTGACCTGCATGGCAGCTCCTTAAATCACCCGAGAATTGTTGCTAAAACAGGCAGTTGACGCAAGCAGCGAATATTTATCCACAGGCGGGCTCCGAGGCCGGTAAACGCGCGATACCCCCGTCACGCACCGCATAAACGCCATCTAACCTGCTGGAATCCGCTATTTCCTGTCATTTCCGGGCTTGATGCGGTATAATGAATTATGTCAAAAATAAGCTGCGAACACGAGACACCCGCCACCCATTTGCGCCGCCGCCTGATCCGCTGGTACAAATTTTTCGCAAACCTTCCTATATCTCTCGAGGATATTTCGGTCATCCAGATGACCGAAGGCAGCGGCACGCATTACGAGGCGCGGCGCGACGCGGTGGGAAGCTGGGCGGTTTACCGCATCTACAAAGTCAAATACGACAAGACTTTCCAGACCATGCATGAAACGCAGGGCAATGGAATGTCGCTGGAAACGGCGCTGGACCTGCTGAGCCAGAAGTGCCCGGACGGCATGACGCGCAGGAGCGGCGTTTACAACCACCCGGTGCAGGTGGCGAAACTCATCCGCCACGAATTCGCCGCGCCCGCCGTATAACGGCTGGTTTGCTGCCGCAAAATCAGCTAAAACAAAACGAGAACTAAACAAAGCGAAGTATTCATATAACCGTGTCTCAGGCAGTCATCCAGACCGCGGCGCCGAAAGGGCGTTTGCTGATTCCAAAAGCTCCCGTGCTGGTCACGGCGGGGCACAGTCTCTATTGCCTGACGCTGGATGGCGAACTGAAAAAACTGTCTGACGACGATGCGCGGCTGACGGTGCAGATGCATATGCCCATCGCCTGCAACGCGCCCGCGCTGGCGCAGCGGCTGAAGATCGACAGGTTTCCCGCCTATGATTTGCTGGAGCTGTTTGCCTTTATTCATCCCGGAAAATTCTGCGTGCCGACGCCGCGCGGCATTTCGAGGGCGCTGAATTTGATGGAGCCGGTATCGCCCGAAGACCAGTGCCTGAGCTTACGCGACGCCATCCGTCATTTGCTGGCGGACCTGACCGCCGCGGGACGCGCGGAAAAAAGCGACCCTGCGGCGCTGGCCGCGATGATGGGACTGATGGACAAGGCGAATGATGAGCAAAGCGGCTGGCCTTGGGCGACAGTTATCATCGCCGCGCTGGGCCGCGAGGATAACCCGCCGACGCGCAGCGAAATGAAAGCGGCGACGCGCGTCTGGGACAAGCTGCCGGAATGGTCGATCCATGCGCCGGAACCCGCGCCCGGGCACTTCGGCGTCGATGAAGCGGAAGTAGCGGAACGCCTTACCCGCCTGCTCGCGCGCCAGAAAAAAGAAGACCGCCCCGAACAGAAAAATTACGCCGCGACGCTGGCCGCCGCTTTCGCGCCCTGCGATAACGAAGATCAAACGCATGTCGTGCTGGCCGAAGCGGGAACCGGCGTCGGCAAGACGCTGGGCTATTTGTCGCCCGCCACCGTCTGGGCCGAAAAAAACGGCGGCGCGGTCTGGGTCTCGACGTTTACGCGCAACCTGCAAAGACAGGTGGATCAGGAACTGGACAGATTATACGACGACCCGGTGATGAAATCGCGCAAGGTCGTCGTGCGCAAGGGCCGCGAGAATTATCTGTGCCTGCTGAATTTGGAAGACGCCGCCGCATCGGCCGGCATCATGACGAATGAACTCAACGCCACGGCGCTGGGCCTTATGATCCGCTGGGCCGCGGTGACGGAAGACGGCGATCTCGCCGGAAAAGATTTTCCCGGCTGGCTCGTCAGCCTCATGGGCTGGAACCGCATCACCAGCTTCGCCGACAAGCGCGGCGAATGCATCTACACTGCCTGCCCGCATTTCAACAAATGCTTCGTCGAAAAAAGCATCCGCAAGGCAAAACGCGCGGATATCGTTATCGCCAACCATGCGCTGGTGATGCATCAGGTGGCTGGCGTGGGGCCGGATGATGTTTTGCCGGGCCGCTATATTTTCGACGAAGGCCATCATCTGTTCGAAGCCGCCGACAGCGCCTTCGATGCGCAGCTGAACGGACAATGGACCGCCGATCTGCGCCGCTGGTTATTGGGTTCGGAGACGGGTCAGAAAAGCCGCGCGCGCGGCGTGAAACGCAGACTGGAAGATATCATCGCCGGCGACGATGCCGCGACGACCGAAATCGAAAATCTGATGGAAGCGGCCCGCTCGCTGCCCGGCCCGCAGTGGCGGCAGCGACTGGCTGACAACAACCCGAAAGGCGTCGTCGAGCAGTTTTTACTGCTCTGCCGCCAGCAGGTCTATGCGCGCAACAAGGAACACGGCGGTTTTTACTCGCTTGAAACCGAAACCCGTCCGCCGATTCCGGGCCTGCTGGAAACGGCGGACGTTCTTGCGCATCGCCTGAAGGGCCTGCAGAAACCCATGCTGGCGCTGATAAAACTGCTGCAGCAGAAACTGGAAGACGAGGCCGAAACGCTTGAGACCAGTATGCGCGAGAGGATACACTTCGTGCGCAATTCGCTGTTCCGTCGCGCGCATTACGAAGTCGGCGCCTGGATTGAAATGCTGGAATCGCTGAAAAAAGAAAAATCCGAAGGCGTGGTCGACTGGCTCGAAGTCACGCGCGGCGACGGCAAGGATGAAGATACCGGATTTTACCGCTACTACATCGACCCCGTGCGCGTTTTCGCGGAAACGCTGAAACCACACGCGCAGGGCGTGGTTATAACATCGGCCACATTGCGCGACGTGTCCGACGAAGATCCGGAAGGCTGGAAAAGTCCGGCCTCGCGCACGGGTTTGAATTATCTTTCTCCGCAGCCGAAACTTTTCAACGTCGCCTCGCCGTTCAATTACGCCGAACAGACGCGTGTGCTTGTCGTCGGCGACGTGCGCAAGGATAATCCGGGCGAAGTCTCGGCGGCCTTCCGCGAATTGTTTCTCGCGTCGGGCGGCGGCGCGCTCGGCATTTTCACGGCCGTGCAGCGCCTGCGCGCGGTGCATGAAAAAATAATCCAGCCGCTCGAAAACGCCGGCATCCACTTATACGGCCAGCACGTCGATCCGCTCGATACCGGCACGCTCATCGATATTTTCCGCGAGGAAGAAAACGCCTGCCTGCTGGGCACAGATGCAACGCGCGACGGCATCGACGTTCCAGGCCGTTCGCTGCGGCTCGTCGTCTACGATCGCGTGCCCTGGCCGCGCCCCACGCTGCTGCACAAAGCGCGCCGCGAACACTTCGGCAAGGGCACTGACGACATGCTGACGCGCTTCAAGCTCAAGCAGGCCTACGGGAGACTCATAAGGCGTGCCGACGACAAGGGCGTCTTCGTCATGCTCGACGGCGCACTCCCCACGCGCCTCCTCACCGCCTTCCCCGAAGGCGTCGAGGTCCAGCGCATCGGCCTCGCCGAGGCGGTTGCGGTGACGAAGAGTTTTCTGAAAGAAGCTTGAGAGCCATCATCAAACAAGCATGCCACCCCGGCGAAGGCCGGGGTCAAGACTGCCTACGCACTCATGGCGGCTCCGTCATACGTGCTGAAGGTGCGTGGACCCCGGCCTTCGCCGGGGTGGCGAGGGGTTAGATAGCGCCTCCATCCCCCAAACACCGCTTTTCGCAAAAAGCCTTTTAAGGCCCCCTCAACACGCAAAAAACCGCCATTTCATTGGCTTTTCCGCATGCGGAGAGCGCCAATAGAGCGCCTCGGGAGCACATACTCCGCACATACTCCGAAGACTGGCAACTGCAACAAAATGCAAGTTTGGTTTCGGCGTGGAGGAAGGCGCTTTTTATTTACATAATGTGAAACTTAGGGGGTGGGGAGAGTGGAGGAGGAGGAAAAACAAATGCTGTAACCCCGGCGCACGCCGGGGTCTTGGATATCTACATTTGTCCGGTGGTTGTTGTTGTATCTGAACTTTTTAACAAGAACGACGTTCAGGATGGTTGGAAACGATCAACGTATCATGCCCCAATTCGGCCAAAGATCTTCTGGAGGGGCAGGTTCATAAGGTGGCCAGTCGCAAGACCATTCCTTTGGAGCGCCGTCACCTTTCGAATACTCGGCCACTATTTTATTTGTCCGGATATTACCGAAATAGCTACTTTGCTCGAGTGGAGAGCTTCGATCAAGGGGGGAAGGATTGGGATAGGGAATCATTCTTACCAAATCACCGCAAACATCCGTAATCTTTACCGGCGATGACTTGCCGCAAGCCAATCCACGAACATCAATCCTCTGTGCATATTCGCTGTGCTCTGCCGCCATGGTTTCCTGTTGTGAGTTATCTGGAATGATCCGACATTCCTCCTCCGAGATCAGCGGCTTTGGTGGCTTTGGCGGGTCGCATGTCCATTCCTTCAAATCGCCCGCTGCACAATCCTTTTCTCCGTGAAAAAAAGCACAACGATTTATGGTCTTTTTGGTTATTTTGTTTGCGAAGTAGAAAATGCTTTTCTCTCCGACAAACCCGCGTGAAAAATACCGGACATTTTTCTGATAGCAATTTATTGCTGTCAAATCGCCACATGTGGCAACAGCCTTACACCCATTGGACTCGCCGCCGCATAGAATGCCGTCAATATTCAGAAACGGGTCAGAGGGGGACTTTTCGGGTTCTTTGTAGCCGGGCTGAAAAAACTTCTCTTCCCCGGCGGGAGCATTGACGTATCCCTGCGCCTCTGCTTTTTTTAACCACTCGCGCGCCTTCTTCTGATACTCCGGCGTCCGCTTGCTCAGGTAAATCTCTCCCAGCTTGTGCTGTGCCGGCCTGTCACCCTGCTTGGCGCGGATTTCATAGTATTCCTGCTCGTTCAAGGGAACTCCCTTGCAGGTGTCATCCGCAGCGAATGCGATGCCGGGGGAAAGGAGAAGCGCCAGAAAAGCAATAACTAAAATACGCACAGGCACTCTCCGTTAAAAATACGGCACCGCCATTTCGCGCTGAGAGATGCTAGACCCCCGGCTTTCGCCGGGGTTGCGGTGGAAATTAAGCCGCCGACAACGCCTTCTTCGCCGCCGTCAGGTGAACATTGTATTCGTTCTCCAGGTGGTGGTCGGTCATGGTGATGCCTTTGGCGGTGAAGTCTTTTTGCACCTTGCGCAGTACGTCCTTGATGCCGGGTTCGTCGAAATCGGAGTCGAGCACCTCATCGGCGTATTTCTGGGCGTCGTCGCCTTTCTTGCCGAGCTTTTCGGCGGCCCAGAGGCCGAACAGGCGCACGGCCTTGGACTGCACCTTGAACTGCAGGTCCTGGTCATGCTTGTACTTGTTTTCGAAAGCCTTCTCGCGGTCGTCGAAAGATGCTGTTGTCATGACTTGCCCCTCTGCTTGTAATCTTTAAAACCTCGGCTATTTTAGCCTTGCGGCGTCAATAACTCAAAGCAACATTAGACATAGCCCATCATGCCTGAAAAACAAGAGAAAAAGCCGCCGAATATCTGGTACGAGGGCGAGGTTTACCTGCATGATTTACCGGAAATCGGCAAGGGGCTGCGGGCGCTGGGCCGGAATCACCCGGAGCTGAAGGCCGCGCACAAGCGCATCGGCATCCTGCCGTGGAAAAAACAGCCGGATGATTTCGCGGGGCTTGTTTACATTATAATCGGCCAGCAGGTTTCGGTGGCCGCAGCCGCGCATATGATCGCACGGCTGCACAGCATGACGCCCGAGATTACCCCGCGCCGCTTCCTGAAGCTCGATGATATGCAACTGCGCGAAATCGGCCTCAGCCGCCAGAAAATGGCCTATTGCCGCGACCTTGCGGAACGTATCGTGAATAAAAAATTCAGGCCTGCCGATCTGTCCTCCATGGATGACGCGGAGGCTTTCGCGGCCCTCACCAGCCTGAAAGGCATCGGCCCCTGGAGCGCCGAGATTTACCTGATGTTCTCGCTCGGCCGCGCCGATATCTGGCCGGCGGGGGATCTGGGCCTGCAGGCGGGGATGCAGCGGCTGCACGGGTTAAAAACCCGGCCGGACATCAAAAAAACCCGCCAAATGGGCGAAATCTGGGCGCCTTACCGCTCCGCCGCTTCTTTGATTGTCTGGCGCGCCTGAAAAATGCTATAGAATCGCCCTATGGCGACCAAAAGCAAATTATCGGTAGCGAAAGTCCAGCAGCCCACCCGCGAGGAAGCGGAGGCGGCGGTGACGACCCTTATCCGCTGGATCGGCGAAAACCCGAACCGCGAGGGCTTAAAAGAAACGCCGCGCCGCGTCGTGAAGGCTTTCGAGGAATATTTCCAGGGCTACCAGGTGAAAGCCGAAGATGTGCTGTCGCGCACCTTCAAGGAAGACATGGGCGGTTATTCCGACCCGGTCCTGATCCGCCATATCGAAGTTGAATCGCGCTGCGAGCACCATATGGCGCCCTTTATCGGCTTCGCGCATGTGGCCTATATCCCCGACGGCCGCATTCTGGGCATTTCAAAACTCGCCCGCGTCGTCGACATGTACGCGCGCCGCATGCAGGTGCAGGAACGCCTGACGTCACAAATCGCCAATACGCTTTACCAGTTCGTGAAGCCCAAGGGCGTCGCCGTGATGATCGAGGCGGAACATTTCTGCATGAAAATTCGCGGCGTGCGCAAGGATCATTCCAAGACTATCACCACCAGATTCCTCGGCGTGTATAAACGCGACGCGGGGCTGCGGCAGGATTTCCTGCAGCAGGTGAAGGGCGGGTAACCTAAAATTCCGGATTGCCGTCACCCCCGCCTTGCGCGGGGGTCCGGAGGCCGTCCGGCCGTCATATGACTCATAATATAAGGATATAAGACGCGCAGACGCGCTCCGGATGCCCGCGCAAGGCGGGCATGACGAGCTGTTTCACCCCAACGCCGCCTTCGGCCCTTTGCCCTGTTTCGGCGCGGCATCCTTCTGCATGTAATCCGCCGCGTCCTTCAGCGTTGCGAATTTTTCCGCGAATATCTTCGCGTCGCACTCTCCCGTCATCAGCACATCCGTCAGCCGCGCCAGGTCTTTCTGCGGTACTTCGGCATAGGTCGCGAGGATGCCGGCGACGTCCTGCGCGAAATCACGCAGACGGCCGGTGCCGAAAGCCACATCCATGAACCTGCCGCCGTTATTCACGGCCGCATCGCGGGACGACAGGAACAGCGCGGCATCGGTCTTCGGGTTGCCGGTGAAGCCGTAGTCCTTCAGCAGCTCATCGAAAGCTTTCGCCGCCGGGCCTTCCGGAATCAGCGTCGCGCTCAATATCACGGCCATCACGGGCTGGTCCATGCCGCTGTCTGCGCCGCGCACTTCCATGCGCTTGCCGATCACGCGGCCGTCTTCGTCGCGCAGGTTGCAGACCTTCACGTCGTTATAAAGAAAGGTCTCGGCCAGCTCATAGTTCGACTGGGTATTGAGCCCCTGTTCGATGAGTTTTTCAAACGTGATGCGGTTTTCCTTCGTGGCGGGGATAATGCTGCTGTCGGGGTTATAGGCGAAGTGCATCGGCGCCCTGAACACGGCCTCGATGTGATTGCGGATAAACTCCTCGCCATTCTCCGACTTCAGGAAAGCCGGCGAAACCCCGCCCGCTTCGCCATAGCCCAGGTAATATTTGCCGCGCGGAATGTAATCGAGTTTTTCGTCTTCATTGACGATATATCCGCTCGACGAATTGCAGGCTGCCGTCAGCAGCGGGTTCAGCGCATAGGCGCGATAGACCATGCGGAACATTTCATCGGCGTCCTTGGGTGAAAAGCTGGTCTGCACGCTGGAGGTCAGCATCGGCAGGCGCAGGGTGTTCTCGTCAAAAATTTCCTGCATCGCTTTCAGGCTCACCTGCAAACGCTCGCGGCTGACCATGTTGCCGAGGGCCTCTTCCTTCGTCGTCGTCGGCACGATGGAGAAGGGGGATCGCGTAAAGCCCGCTTCCGCCGCCGCCGCGTCGAAGACGCCGATATCGGTTTTCATCTTCTTCAGCAGCGCCGCCGTATCATTCGTGGCAAAGGGCGGGCCCGCATATTCCAGCACGCCGGCGGGTTCCAGCTGCGCGTCGAAGCCCTTTGTTTTCAGCTTCGCCTGCAGCGCCTGCATTTCGAGGGCTGTGGGGATGGCGGGCTTGCCGATGCCTGGCTTGATGAGCGGCATTTCCACCTCCACGCCGATTTTACCGGCATATTCGGCGGGCGGTGGCGCATAGAGCGGCAGCGCATCGGTGATCGAGGCGATTTTTTTGTTGTTGGTTTTCTGTACGTCGGTCATGACGGTTAATCCTGCAATGGCCCACGCGTCTATGGCGCTGGCGGTTAAAACTTCGGTTATCTGGATGGGGACAGGCTATGGCCTGTTAACAATACGACTGGCTAGCGCCAGTGGTGGCGACGGGAATGCAGGGCGGAGAATTTTTCCACGCGGTTTGTCATGGGAGAGAGTGTCGCTGATTTAGGGTGATTCTGTCAATAAAATTCAACAACTCAGTGATATTTCAATGCTTTCGTAACCCCGGCGAAAGCCGGGGTCTCGGATCTATCCGCTTGTCCGGTGGTGGTTACTGAGACACCACCGGACGAATGGAGACATTTTAGACCCCGGCTTTCGCCGGGGTTACGCATGGCGTCAAATCACATCGAAAGAATGATCGTCCTTATCCTTCGGCGTTTGCTTCTTCTGCACGGGCGGAGTTGTCTCGGCATGATCAGGCGACATGTTTCCTCCCCGGCTGCGGGCGGTTGCCGTTGGCAGCGAGTGGCTGGGATTTTTGCAGTACGGCGGTGACATCCTCCAGCGACTTGTATTTCGCCGCATGGGCCTTCGCATCGCATTCGCCGGTCAGCAGCAGGTCGCAGAGTTTCGCGACATCGGGGGCGACTTCCTTGTCGTTCGCGTAATGGGCGGAGATGATACCTGCCACATCCGCCGCGAATTCCCGCAGGGACCTCGGCTTGCCCGTGTCAGGGTCGACGCCGAAATTCACATCCATGAATTTCCCGTTATGCTCGACCGCCGCCTTGCGGCCCGCGAGAAGAATGGGCGCATCCTTCGGCGGGTTGCCGGTAATGCCGTATTCCTTCAGCAACTCATCGAAGGTATCCGCTGTCTTGCCGTCGGGGATCAGCGCAGCCGTCAGCAACAAGACGCTATACGGCTGGTGCAGTCCTGAATCCGCCGGCCTGACCTCGATGCGCTTGCCGACGACGTTGTTCTCCGCATCCCGCAGGTTGCAGATTTTCACGTCGTTATAGATAAAGGTCTCGGCAAGTTCATAGTTCGACTGGGTGTTAAGAACCTTGTCCTTCAGTTCACGGAAGGTGAAGACCTTACCTTTCTCGGGCCGCACAAGATTGCCGTCGAGGTCGTAGCAGAAGAACATCGGCGTTTCGAAAACGGCGGCGATATGGTTGCGGATCAGCTCCTCGCTTGTCGACGACTTCAAAAAGCTCTCCGCGATGCCGCCGGACTTGCCGTAGCATTCGTAGTATTTGCCGCGTATCTGCTGGTCTTGGCGTGCGGGTTCGTTACACGCAAATCCTGAAGAGCTGTTCATCGCGGCGTAGAGCAAAGGCGTCAGCGCATAGGCGCGTTTGGCCATGCGGAACATTTCGTCCTGGTCGGCAGGCGAAAAACTCGTCTGCACGCCGGTGGTCAGCAGCGGCACCTTGCTGGTTTCTGCCGGGTAAGAGGTTTTCAGGCAGTCGAGGCTCGCCTCCAGACGCTCGCGCGAGACTTTATTCGCCAGCGCTTCGGCGGGCGTCGTGGTGGGCAGGACGCAGAAGGGGGAGCGCGCATAGCCCTTGTCTTCCATCGCGGCCTCGAACACGGCGATATCCTTCTTCGCCTGCGCGACCAGCCGGGGCGTCTCGGCCACGGGCACGGGCGGGCTTGCGTATTCCAGCACGCCCGCGGGTTCGAGCTGCGCGTCATAACCCTTGGCCTTGAGTTCCCTCTGCAGGCTCTCCATTTCTGCAGCCTTCGGAATCTCAGGCTTGCACGCGCCCGGCCTGAACAGCGGCATTTCGACCTCGAGGCCGACCTTGCCGCGGTACTCGGGCGGGGTCGCGGTGTACAGCTGCCTTGCGTCTTCCGGTGAACTGATTAAGCGGTTCTTGTTTTTGACGACGTCCGTCATGTGGCTATCCCTCTTGAGCCGACCCTTGATAAGGGCGGTTCTTATGATTTGATTGCGATGATTTAGGTTGAGCGGGTTATACCCGTAAACGACAATGATTTTGGCTGGGGTCAGCCAAAATAGGAATAGCTAAAGAATGCGATGTTCCATTTGTTCGTCATAATGCGTTCGAGGATAGGCTGAGTCCCGAATTCTGTCAAGGAAAAGCCGCCATCACGGCATGAACTGTTCCTTGATCATGCGCTCGTCGAGGTTCATTTCGGGGTCGAAAAGCAGTGATATTTCAATGGATTTGTCGAGCCAGCACTCGACCGTTTCGACGTCGCGGATTTCGGTGAAGTCGGCCACGGCCGAGACGGGGCGGTTGGGCGCTTCGAGGATGGTGATCTTCAAAACCGTGTCTTGCGGCAGCAGCGCGCCGCGCCACCGTCTTGGACGAAACGCAGAGATGGGGGTGAGCGCCAGAATGCCCGCGTTCAGCGGGATGATGGGGCCATGCGCCGAGAGGTTATAGGCCGTCGAGCCCGCGGGCGTGGAAAAAATGATGCCGTCGCAGATGAGTTCCTCAAGGCGCACCACATTGTCGATGGTGACTTTCAGCTTCGCCGCCTGCCGCGTCTCGCGCAGCAGGGAGACTTCGTTGACCGCCAGCGCGTCGCGCATGCGCCCCGTCATGGTGGTGACGCGCATGCAAAGCGGGTTCAGTTTCACCGTCTGCGCGCGGTCGAGCCTTTCGGTCAGACCCTTTTCGCGGTATTCGTTCAGAAGAAACCCGACCGAGCCGCGGTTCATGCCGAAGACGGGTTTCTTGTGGCGGATGGAATCGTGCAAGGCGCGCAGCATCGAACCGTCGCCGCCCAGCGCCACGATGCAGTCGGCTTCTTCCAGCGGCGCATCGCCATAGGTCGCGGTCAGCCGCTTGCGCGCTTCCTGCGCCTGTGTCGTCTCTGCTGCGAAGAAATGGGGTTTCATACGCCTCCTGTCATGCCCGCCTTGTGCGGGCATCCGGAGGCCGTCAGGCCGTCATATGACTTATATGCGCCGCAGACGCGGCGCGCCGGACCCCCGCGCAAGGCGGGGGTGACGGGGATGGAAATTGCATCGGTGATCAAGTCAAACATTCGCCCCCGATTTTGCATCGAGCGTTTCAACGAAAGCGCAGAGCTCCTGCACCACCGAGGTCACCAGTTTCTCGTCATCCCCTTCCGCCATCACGCGGATAAGGGGCTCGGTGCCGGACTGGCGCACGAGGATGCGGCCGGATTTGCCGAGGCGCCCTTCGGCCTCGCGGATCGCGTCCTGCATCGGCTTGGCCTCGAGCGAGATTTTCGTTTTATAGCGCACGTTCTTCAAAAGCTGCGGCACGGGTTCGAATACCTTGCAGACTTCGGATACCGGCCTGTTCGCCTGCCTTATCACGGCCAGCACCTGCAGCGCCGCGATCAGCCCGTCGCCCGTGGTCGAGTAATCGCCCAGGATGATATGCCCCGACTGCTCGCCGCCCAGGTTATAGGCATTGGTGCGCATATGGTCGACGACATAGCGGTCGCCGACGGGCATGCGCTTCAGCGTGAGTTTCAGGCTGCTCAGGAACCGCTCGAACCCAAGGTTCGACATGACGGTGGCCACCACGCCGTTGCCTTTCAGCTGGCCCGATTTGTGCCAGGAGCGCGCAATCAGCGCCATGATCTGGTCGCCGTCGATGACCTTGCCTTTCTCGTCGCATAAAATCACGCGGTCCGCGTCGCCGTCGAGCGCGATGCCGATATCAGCCTTGTGCTTGACCACGGCTTCCTGCATCGCGGCGGTGGCTGTCGCGCCGCAGTCTTTGTTGATGTTCGTGCCGTCCGGCGAGACGCCCATCGGCACCACTTCCGCGCCCAGTTCCCACAAGACGCGCGGGGCGACCTTATAGGCCGCGCCGTTCGCGCAGTCGACGACAATCTTTAACCCATCGAGGCGCAGGTGCTTGGGGAAGGAGCTTTTCACGTTCTCGATATAGCGGCCCCGCTCGTCATCCAACCGGCTCGCGCGGCCAAGGTCGGATGATGCCGCGCGGAAAGACGACAGGTCTTCTGCCACGCGTTTTTCAATTGCCGCTTCAACATCATCAGACAGCTTGTAACCATCCGCGCCGAAAAATTTGATGCCGTTGTCCTGGTAAGGATTGTGGGAAGCGGAAATGACCACGCCAAGATCCGCGCGAAGGCTGCGCGTCAGCATCGCGACCGCGGGCGTCGGCATCGGGCCCAGCAGCATCACGTCCATGCCCATCGAAATAAACCCGGCTGTCATCGCGGGCTCCAGCAGGTAACCGGACAGCCGCGTGTCCTTGCCGATGACGACGCGGTGGCGATGCGGGCCGCGCTTGAGCTCGATCGCCGCGGCCATGGCCACCTGCATCGCGGTTTCCGCCGTCACAGGCTCCACATTCGCCTTGCCGCGAACGCCGTCGGTGCCGAAAAGCTTGCGTGTCATTCTGTTTCCATCCCTTCGCCGCCCCGTAACCTATAGAAGGATGCCATATACGGCAAGCAAGGGGAAGGTTTATGATTTTCATAATGCGCAAGGATTAAAGCTGCGATGCCCGCCCTGTTTTGGCATGGGGTTCTAAAACTTGTTGGGAAAATGAAACTTGCCTTCAGTCGGCGTCATTTCATCAGCAACTGCAGGGTCACATTTCCACGTAACTTCGACGCCACCGTAAGAGCGCGCTATGGATTGAGCCATCAAATACAGCGTGGCAGGTTTGAACATCGCATTGCCAAAGATTTGGGGGTCGGGATGAAAGCACACTGTTGTGCCACGGCGATCTTTTACTTCGCCCTTCTTTTCAAGCTCGGTAGTAGGTTTGCCGTGGGCGAACGACATCCGGTAAAGCTGGTGGTTGGGGCGCGCGACTTCGACCCACAGCCGGTCTGACAATGCATTGACGACCGCCGCTCCAGCGCCGTGTAGACGGTCATGTGCAATTTGAGGAGCTTCACGGAATTTTCCGCCGCTATGAAGCGTAGTAAAAATGACCTCCAAAGCTGACTTACCGGGAAACTTCAGATGAAGCTCAACCGGGACGCCCCGGCCATTATCGGCGATGGTCAGGCTGCTATCATTTTGAAGGGTAATTTCTATCATCGACGCATGGCCAGTCATAGCCTCGTCCAGTGCATTGTTGAGAATTTCGCTAGCCATCACATGCACGCCGCGTTCATCAACACTTCCGAGATACATGCCGGGCCGCCGCCGAATCGCATCTACATCTGATTCCCGCAAAGCTGCCTCCGAAAAATATTTTTCTGGACAAAATTACTTTTCACTAAATGCCTTAATATCTTCCCACGCATACCTTCCATCCGCCAACCCAAACCCGCCGAATCTGAACACGCCAGCGCGGGTTCGCTTTCCGCCAGATACAGCAAGCCCCTTACAACTCCGGCGCGGCGCCCTGGTGGATGACTTGCGCTTCGTGCAGGGTCATCAACCCGCGGTTGTGGAGGATTTCTTTGGCCACGGGGACGAAGGTGGCGATGTTTTCGGGGGTATCGACGATTTCGACGATGATCGGGGCTTCGGTCGACATGCGGTAGTCGCTGGAGCCGGCGATTTCGGCGGGGCCATAGCCCTTGTGGCACTTCAGGATCGTGGCGCCCGCCATTTTCATCATCCGCGCGCGGGTGATCAGCGTCTCAAAGACGGGAACGGTGGAACCGTGATGATAGGATGCACCGATATAGATACGCAGGACCTGGACGGAACGTGGCACTTTCATGAGGCCAGTCTAGCAAAGTTTCGGGGGAAGTCTAAGCCTCCTTCACCAGTGCCCCGATATCCTCCCACACATAGGTCACATCTGCCATCTCGAATCCCCCATATTGAAACACGCCTTTGCCCGCCAGCCGCCCGCCCAGTTTTTCGTAGAACTTCCGCGCGGGGGCGTTGCTTTCCAGCACGCAGACCTGCAGGGATTCAAAGCCGTTGGCCATCAGCACCCCGACCATTTCGCGCATGAATTTCGTCCCGATGCCCTGGCCCTTGGCCTCGTCCAGAAGATAGATGGCATAGACCTCTCCGCGCTTTGCGTCTTCCGATTGCCTTGCTTTGCCGCAGGCGCCCATGCCTATGATTTTTCCCGCCTGCTCAACCACAAAGCGCAGCGATTTGTTTTCCTTGTCGGCGAAGGCCTCGCGCAGGCGCGTTGTGTCGGCTTCGATGTCGAGCTTGTTCAGCAGTTCGTCGGGCATCAGGCCTTTATAGCTTTGCCACCAGCCGGTGATGCGTACCCGCGCGATATCACCGGCATCCGTCACCCTCGCCCGGCGGATTTTGTACGGTTTCATATCACATAATCCTGTTACAAAATTGCATATTTGGGCTCTGTTTCATTACAAATCAAACCAGTATAGTGAACCCTTACAAAAGTTGGTTCTTTGTTGCCATTCATGCAGCAGAGCGGAGCTATTTAAAATGACGAATACAGTAAAACAGATTCAAGCGGATATCGCGACGCCGGACAAGGCCCCCGCGCAGCCTCTTTTCGAAGACGGCAAATGGGTATGGGAGCGCCACTATCCCGAAGGGATATCGTGGAAAGCGCCGATTTTGAAGAAGCCCCTGTTTCACATCGTGGACCAGGCGGCAGAGCGCTACGCGCATAAAACCGCCATCGAATTCCAGGGCCGCTCCTGGACTTATGCCGAGCTGGGAAAGATGGTCAACCGCGTGGCGGAAGGCCTGCAGAAATTCGGCGTGACCAAGGGCACCAAGGTCGGGCTGTTCCTGCCCAATTCGCCCTATTCGATCATGTTCTTCTTCGGCGTGCTGAAGGCCGGCGGCACGGTCGTCAACTATAACCCGCTCTATGTCGAGCGCGAGCTGGCCTCGCAGATCGAGGACAGCGAAACCGACATCATGGTCACGCTGGACCAGCAGGCGCTTGTCGACAAGATGAACGCGATGCTCAAGACCACGCGGCTGAAAAAAGTCATCGTCTGCCCCTTCGGGGAAACGCTGCCTTTCGTCAAAATGCTGCTGAATACCTTCGCGCAGAATAACACGGCGAAGGTCGATGCCGACAGCCGGCATATTCCTTTCAGCGAGATCGTCGACAACCCGGGCCGGCCCATCGCCATCCCGGTCGATGCGCAGGAAGACGTGGCCGTTCTGCAATATACCGGCGGCACGACAGGGGTCCCGAAGGGCGCGATGCTGACCCATGCGAACTGCTACGCGAACATGATGCAGATCGTGACCTGGGTGAAAGACCTGCGCTACGGCGAGGACAGCATCATCGGCGTATTGCCGCTGTTCCACGTCTTCGCGATGACGGTGGTCATGAACTGCTCCATCTATGCGGGGCTTAAAATCCTGCTGTTCCCGAAATTCGACGTGAACGAGGTGATGGAAGCGATCAAAAAGCACCGCCCCACGCTGTTCCCCGCCGTTCCGGCCGTGTTCAACGCGATCGCGAACGCGCCGAACGTCGGCGACTACGATTTCAGCTCCTTGCGCTTCTGCATCACCGGCGGCGCCCCGATGGCAGCCGACGTGCAGCGCCTGTTCGAGGAAAAAACCAATTCCCGCGCGCTGGCCGAAGGCTATGGCCTGACCGAGGCGGCGCCCGGCTGCACCTTCAACCCGCCCGTGGGCAAGAAAAAACCCGGCTCCGTCGGCCAGCCCGTTCCGGGGACGATTGTCGAAATCATCTCCCGCGACGACGGCAAGACGGTTCTGGGCGTCGGCGAAAAGGGCGAGGTCTGCATCTCCGGTCCCCAGGTGATGAAGGGCTATTACCGCCGCCCCGAGGCGACAGCCGAGCAGATCAAGAACGGCCGGTTGCATACGGGCGATGTGGGGTACCTCGATTCCGAAGGCTACCTGCATCTCGTCGACCGCATCAAGGACCTTATCCTCGTGCGCGGCTATAACGTCTATCCGCGCATGGTGGAGGAAGCGATCTACCTGCATCCCGCCGTGGAAGAATGCATCGTGGCGGGCGTGCCCGACGCCGAGCGCGGCGAAAACGTCTGGGCCTGGGTGAAACCGGCCGCCGGCAAGACGGTCAGCGCCGACGCGCTGAAAGAATTCCTCATCGACAAGCTCTCTCCCATCGAAGTGCCGCGCAAGATCATTGTGCGCGAAAAGCCGCTGCCGAAAACGGCGGTCGGCAAGCTGTCGCGCAAGGACCTGCTCGCGGAAGAGGGAATCATCCGCAAATAAAGATCACGAAAGGCAAGGAACATGCCCCACCCAGCCGCACGGCAGGAAAGACCGGACTTCCCCTGGGTCCGGAATTACGCGCCCAACGTCGCCTGGGACATCACGGTGCCGCAGCAGCCGCTGTTCGCCTTCCTCGATAAAACCGCCGAAAAGTTTCCATCCCGGCCCGCCATCCATTTCGGGGGTCAGGTTTATGATTTCCGCACCGTCCACAACCTCGTGGAGCGCGCGGCGAAGGGCCTGCAGGCGCTGGGCGTCAAGAAAGGCGCCAAGGCGGGGCTCTTCATGCCCAACTGCGCCTATTCGGTCGTCATGTACTACGCAATCCTCAAGGCCGGGGCTACCGTCGTCAATTACAACCCCGTCTACGTCGACCGCGACCTGATCGTGCAGGCGGATGACAGCGAAACCGATATCATCGTCACCATCGACGCGCCGCCGCTGCTCGAAAAAGTGAAGGTGCTGCTCGAAAAGACGCGCATCCGCAAGGCCGTCGTCTGCCCCGTCAAGCAGAACCTGACGGCCACGACCAAGACGCTCGATCTGCCCGCCGTGTCCAAGCCGGACGCCTGGCTGTGGTTCTGCGACCTGATCAGCAACACCGGCAAGCCCGAGCCCGTGACCATCAACCCCGACGAAGACATCGCCGTTCTGCAGTACACGGGCGGCACGACCGGCATTCCCAAGGGCGCGATGCTCACGCACAAGAACCTTGTGGCGAATACCATTCAAATCGGCCAGTGGTATTACAACGCGAACGACGGCGAGGACAGCATGATCGCCGTGCTGCCGCTGTTCCATGTTTTCGCGATGACCGTGGTCATGAACATGTCGGTCATGAAGGGCATGGAGCTTTTCATCATGCCGCAGTTCACGGTGCCGGAATTGCTGGAGCTGATCAAAACGCAAAAGCCCGCCTATGTCGCGGCCGTGCCGACCATGTATATCGCGATGGCGAATTACGACCGTATCGGCGAATATGATTTCTCGTCCATCAAGTTCTGCCTTTCGGGCGGCGCGCCGCTGCCCGCCGACGTCAAGCGAGTCTACGAACAGCGCACGAAGGCGAAACTGGTGGCCGAAGGGTACGGCCTCACCGAATGCTCGCCGGTCGTCACCTGCAACCCCATATCGCCCAAGGCGCGCGCGGGTTCCATTGGCCTGCCGATACCGGGAACTATCGTCGAGATCATCAGCCTCGAGGACGGCAAGACGCCGCTCCCTGCAGGCGAACGCGGCGAAATCTGCTGCACCGGCCCGCAGGTCATGAAAGGCTATTACAAGAACCCGCAGGCGACGGCCGAAGTCACCCGCGACGGGCGCCTGCATACGGGCGACGTCGGCTATATCGACGAAGACGGTTTCGTCTATATCGTCGACCGCGTGAAAGACCTTATCCTGGTCGGCGGCTATAACGTCTATCCGCGCCATGTCGAGGAAGTCATCTACGCGCATCCCGCGATCGAGGAATGCATCGTGGCGGGCGTGCCCGACAAGCTGCGCGGCGAGGCCGTGCATGCCTGGGTGAAGCTGCGGCCGGGAGAATCGGTGAGCGTCGATACCCTGCGCGCCTGGCTGCACGACAAGCTCTCCCCCATCGAGCTGCCGAAAAAAATCCACATCCGCAACGAGCCCCTGCCCAAGACCGCGGTCGGCAAGCTCTCCAAGCGCGATCTTTTGGTGCAGGAAGGCATCCAGAAAAGATAGGAACCGCCCGGCATTTCCCCGTGTTGGCGGATGGAAGGCCGTCTTCCATTCTTTCGTGGAGGATTTTGTCATGCAGAACACGCAGCAGATTCTCGTCGCCGTCATCTTTGCGCTTGTCGCCGTGATCGGCATTCTTGTCTATGACCGCCACCATCTTCCGCCGGAAACCTTCGGCGAAAAACTCGGCCATACCATCGATCATGCTGCCGATGAGTTCAGCAATGCGGTGGAGGAAGGCTCCCGCCGGAAGCGCTAGGTTAACCTCTATATTCCTTTATTAATAAGGGGTTACAGCGACCCTTATAATTTCCATATTTTTGTGATATTATATCTAGGCATAATAAACAACCGGGGGATTCGGGTGTGGCTTCGGGTTTTGTGAAAAAAGGCGCTCTGGTTCTGGCCTTCGCTGCGGCCACGGCGGGCATCGTCCGTTACACCAGCGGGCCCTCCAGCTTCATGGGCGGCGGCGAACCGCAAAAACAGGAGCAGAAGCAGGAACAGAAAATCGACAAGGCCAGTTTGACGCCGCAACAGCGCACCGTGTACCGCCTTGCCTCCGAGGCCGCGCTTTATCAAAGGCAAAACGCGGACTGGAAGAAAGCCTTAGACGACAAGAAGGCCACGAAAGAAGAATACGAAAAGGGCGTGCAGGACGGTAACGAGCAGATCATCCAGCGCCGCGGGCAGCTCACGGACCCGGCGTCTGTCGCTTTCTTTGACACGGTGTTCAGGCAGAAACTGAAGGAGATGGGCGTCGAAGCGCCCGCGAAAATGCCCGAGGCGCACCAAACCGCCGCACCCGCCACGGCGCCGGAAGTCAAGCAACCTGAACAACCGGCTCAAAAAAAAAGCCCGGCTCCGAGCAGATCCTAGAAGCGCTGATGCCGCTGATCGGCGCGATGCTGCAGGACGGCTATCAGCCCATCGGCCCCGGTTCTCCTGACGCCGCGCTGGGGGGCGTGACGACGCGCGAAGCCATATTTCCCGGCGGCCCCGTGCAGAATAGCACCCGCATCGCATCATCCGCGCTGAAAAGCGGCGAGAAATATGCTTTCGAAGGCAAGCTCATCATCGACGGAGACCTGCCGCCGAACGTGACGCTCCATATCGCCAACGGCAAGCTTGTGCTGAACGGCAGCGCCGGCGCGGGCAGCGTCATCAAGGTGCAGCAGCCCAGCGACGTCGTCGGGGGCCAGACGGTGAGCGGCGGCACGCACCAGGAAAAATATCCCTGCTGGAACAACGCGCCGGGACCCTCACAGAACAGGCCCAGCGATTACAGCTATCATTACGGCTACCGCCAGGATGGCTGCACCAAGGACGTGCCCAATGAGCCGAAGGTCGTCGGCGGCCATGAAGAACTGCGCTACAAAGACGCCGATCCTGCCGTGAAAATCACCGGCACGGCGGCCGCGGACGCGCAGATAACAACCAACGGCGGCAAGATTGCTATCGACGGCGGACGTGTCCCTGCGAAAAAAGTCGCGGCCAGCCAGCCCGCCAATCCCTGATAACTTTGCCGTGTTCCACGCGCCGCGATTCTCCGCCCGGCGGAGAATCATGGCTGGCGCTTTTTGCGAAAAACCCCCCGCCTGGCGACACCTGCAAGTTTGATGGAGAAGGCTTACATTTTTTTCGCGTTTCATTCCGAATTCCATAAAATATCCAGCGCTCAAAAAAGTTATGAAAATTTAAACGAGAATGTCTCTTGACTTGAGTCATGATTATGCTAATTGTCCGTCACCTTAAATTTACCTAACTAGAAACAATTTTTAAAAAATGGAGAAACGGCGATGGCGAGAGACGGTCAAGAAGAAGTGGATTACGGCCAATACCTTAAACCCGAAGTGAAAAACGTGATCAACCTGACGCTGGCATTCGCGAAAGCGGTCGGCCAGAATCAGAGCGACAAGACCGAAAACCTCGTCGTATCTCCTTATAATGCGGCCGCCTGCCTGTCGATGGTCGCCAAGGGTGCCGATACGCTGACGCGCGAAGAAATGGCGAAAACTCTCTTTGGCACCGACGCCGCAGGACTCGACAAAGCGGCCGGCGACTACGCCTCGCTGAACACCGAAATCCTCAAAGCCAACAAGGGTCAGGTCGAACTCACCACCGCGAACGGCGTGTGGACCAACCAGGCGCTTGTTACGCTGCGCGACACCTTCGCCGACGACCTCAAGAAGACCTTCGGCGCCGAAATCAGCGCCGAAGACTATGGCGATCCCGCGACGGTCAAGAAAATCAACGACTGGGCTGACAAGAACACCAACGGCCTGATCAAGGAAGTGCTGAAACAGCTGAACCCCGATGATGCAGCCGTTCTCGCCAGCTCGCTCTACTTCAAGGGCAAATGGACGCATCCCTTCGACACGAAGCTGACCGAAGACAAGACCTTTACCTCCGACGGCAACGCCAGGTCGAAAACCCCCACCATGCACCAGAACTTCGATGACGAAGGTTCCATGCGCTACATGAAGGGCAAGGATTTCGAGGCTGTGACCCTCACCTACGGCGAGGAAAAGCACACGCGCGAGGCATACAAGAACCCGACCATGCGCCTCGTCATGGTCCGCCCGACGGACGACAGCGTTTCCGCGCGCGACTGGCTCGCCACCCAGTCCACCGGGAAGGTTCCCGCCTGGCTCGCGCCCTACGGCTACCAGGATGCGATCGGCTCCATCGAGCTGCCCCGCATGGACATCAAGCAAAAGCACGACCTCATCCCCGCGCTGCAGAACATGGGCATCAAGCAAGCCTTCAAGGAAGGCGCTGCCGACTTCACGCGCATGGTCGAGGCGGGCGGCGACAGGCTGTTCGTCAGCCAGGTCAGCCATGACATCGTGTTCAAGACCGATGAAAAAGGCTCCGAGGCCGCCGCCGTGACGGTCGCGAAAATGACGCTGGAATGCGTGCGCGCCGCGCCCGCGCATGTCGACATGAAGCTGGACCGCTCCTTCGTTTTCGCGCTGCAGGACATCCAGACGAACGCCGTTCTGTTCATCGGCGCCGTCAACAAGCCGAACAACGAGATGAAGGCCGAGCAGCAGGCAACGCCGCCGAAGCCGCCGAAGAAAAAGGCGTCGAAGCCCAGGTCGCATAAGAAACAGCACTAATACCCGAAAAGGGGCCGCGGTTGAATTCGCGGCCCCCTTTCTCTTTTTAAAACGTCCCATTATCAGGAGATACCATATGCCTCACCGCAAACGCCCCGTTGAATCTTTCCAGGGTGAAGAATTTCCCGCGCAGGAATACGGCGCGACACTGAAGCCAGAAGTCAAAAACGTCATCAAGCTGACGCTCGCTTTCGCGAAGGCCGTCGGACAGAATCAGGAAGATAAAGCCGAAAACCTCGTGGTTTCTCCCTATAACGCGCTGGCCGCGCTGTCGATGGTGTCCAAGGGCGCCGAAGGCAATACCCGCGAAGAACTCGCGCAGACGCTTTACGGCACGGACGGCAAGAGCCTCGACAAACAGGCCGGCGACTACGCCGCGCTGAACGAGGCGATCCTGAAGTCCAACAAGGGCCAGATGGAACTCACCACCGCGAACGGCGTCTGGACCAACCGGAATCTCGTCGAGCTGAAAGATGCTTTCGCCGCAGACCTCAAAAAGACCTTTGCCGCCGAAATCAGCGGCGAAGACTTCGCGGATCCCGCGACGGTCAAGAAAATCAACGACTGGGCCGCGAAGAACACCAACGACCTCATCACGAAAGTGCTGGAAAAACTGGAGCCGCAGGACGCCGCGATACTCGCGAGCGCCCTCTACTTCAAGGGCCAGTGGACCCACAAGTTCGACAAGGACGAGACGGAAACGAAAAACTTCACGCCCGACGGCGCGAAGCCGCTGGAAACGCCCACCATGCACCAGAACTTCTGGGGCGGCGACAACGGCCATCTGTCCTACCTCAAGGGCAAGGACTATGACGCCATCGCCATGACCTACGGCCAGGAAGACGCCGAAGCCGGAAAATCCCCGACCATGCGCATCGTCTTCGCGCGCCCGCGCGACGAAGACACTCCCGCCCGTGACTGGCTGGCCGGACAGGCCGGGCAGGGCGTTCCGGCATGGCTCGACGCCAATGCTTTCGAAACCGCGATCGGCTCGGTCGAGCTGCCGCGCCTCGATATCAAGCAGCGCTTCGACCTCATCCCGGCGCTGAAAGACATGGGCGTGAAACAGGCGTTTGAATATGCCGCTCCCGGCAAGCCGGGCGCCGACTTCAGCGGCATGGTGAAAGAAGGCGGCGAGGCGCTCGCGATCTCCAAGGTCCAGCACGACATCGTCTTCAAGACCGACGAGGAAGGCTCCGAAGCGGCTGCCGTGACGACCATCGGCATGTCCTTTGCGACCTCTATCGGCCCCATGTACCCGCAATATGACATGAAGCTCGACCGGTCCTTCGTCTTCGCGCTGCAGGATGTGAAATCCGGCGCGGTGCTGTTCGTGGGCGCCGTCAACAAACCCAATGACGACATGAAGCCTGCTTCGAAGAACAAAGGCCCGAAACTTTCATAATCAACCAAGGGGCCCCTGCAAGAGGGGCTCCCGCATTTTTTCAAGGAGATAAAACATGCCAAGAAGACCCGCACGCGGACTGTCATCCGACCCCGGCGCCGAATTCGACCCCTCGCAGGGCCACGGCGCGCAGCTGGCGCCCGAAGTCCGGAACGTCCTGAAGCTCACGCTCGCTTTCATGAAAGCAGTGGGCGCGGACCAGAAGGACAAGGCCGACAACCTCGTCGTCTCCCCCTATAACGCGATGGCCGCCCTTTCGATGGTGTCCAAGGGCGCCGAAGGGACCACGCGCGAAGAACTGGCCAAAACGCTGTTCGGCACGAACGGCAAGGGCCTCGACGCCGCGACCGCCGATTACGCCGCGCTGAACGAGGAAATCCTCAAAGCCAACAAGGGCCAGGTTGAACTCACCACCGCCAACGGCGTCTGGACCAACAACGCCATCGTCGAGCTGAAAGAGGACTTCGCCGACAAGCTGAAAAAAGAGTTCGGCGCGGAAATCAGCGGCGAAAACTTCGGCCCCGCCACCGTCGACAAGGTCAACAAATGGGCTTCCAAAAACACCAAGGGCCTTATCGACAAGGTCCTCGACCAGCTGAACCCCGATGATGCAGCCGTTCTTGCGAGCGCGCTGTACTTCAAGGGCCAGTGGACCCACAAGTTCGACAAGGCGCTGACCGAAGACAAGGACTTCACCGCCGACGGCGCGAAGCCCGCGAAAACGCCGACCATGCACCAGGACTACGGCAAGGGCGCAGGCCTGAGCTTCGTGCAGGACGCCGATTACCAGGCCGTTGCGCTGACCTATGGCGAGGAAGACCGCAAGACGGGCAAGAGCCCGACGATGCGCATCGTTCTCGTCCGTCCGACGGACGACGGCGTTTCGGCGCGCGACTGGCTGGCCGGCCAGGCCAACGGCACGATCCCTCAGTGGCTGGATCCGGCCGCGTACCAGAAAGCGGTCGGCTCGGTCGAGCTGCCGCATCTCGACATCAAGCAGAAGCACGACCTGATCCCGTCCCTGCAGGGCCTGGGCGTCCGCCAAGCCTTCCAGGAAGGCGCCGCCGACTTCAGCCGCATGTTCAAGAAGGACGGGGAGAAAATGTACATCAGCAAGGTCTCCCATGACGTCGTGTTCAAGACTGACGAGGAAGGCTCTGAAGCGGCGGCCGTGACCGTTGTCGGCATGACGCGCTCGGCCAGCATCCATCGCCCCGATCCGCGCATCGACCTCAAGCTCGACCGTTCCTTCGTCTTTGCATTGCAGGACGTGAAGACGGGCGCTGTTCTCTTCATGGGCGCTGTCAACAAGCCCAACGAAGAAAAGAAAGCCGATGCGAAGCCGAAGAAGAAGCCGGCGGCTCCCAAGCGCCGCGCGATGTAATACGGCGCTTTAAAACATAAAACCCGGCGTCACAACGGCGCCGGGTTTTCCTTTCTGCGGATTTTGGCGGGCTGCACGCGCTTCGGCACCAGCGTCAGGGGTTTCATCGGGATAACAGGCTGTGCGCTGCCCTTTTCAAAAGCCTCCTGTATGCGCGATGCGTAGCGGTCGCGGTGGATCTCGTACCCCTTCATGAGCGCCCCGATTTCCGGGTCGCGGTTTCCCGGCCAGTCCCTTGCAACATCCAGGGCGGTCTTTCCCCAACTGTCGGCGGCCTCGATGTCCGCGCCATAGTGCAGCAACAGCCCGATCGCATCGAGGTCGCGCTTGAGAACGGCGGCGGTTAAGGGGAGGAGATCCTTGCCGTCCGGTTGGTCGGGGTTGGCGCCCTTGTCCAGCAGGAACCGCAGCAGCCCGTGCCGGCCCATATGGATCGCGGCGGTCAAGGGGGACTTGCTGCCATCGTCGCAGCCGTTGATGTCGGCGCCCTTGTCCAGAAGCAGCCGCATCATCTGCTCATCGCCTTTATGCACGGTTTTGCTGAGCAGCGTTTCGCCGATATGCGCCTTGTTCAGGTTCGGCTTGCGCGTCGCGATAATCTCTTCCGCTTCGTCGTAATCCTCCAGCACCACGGCCTGCCAGAGCGCTTCATTCGCGGGAATTCTGCTTCCTGTCATACGCCCTACCTCCGGACTGCCATAGTTATATGTCAGGATATATCTTATGTCAAATAAGATACTGATTAAGCCATATATTCCAATGTAATAGCCAGGTCAGGCGCGGCAGTTATTGCCCTTGTGTCCCCAGCGCGTCACGCGGCCGTTATGCAGCGTGAAGATGGTTTCGCAGCTGTATGACTGGGTGGAGGGCGGAATGCCGCCGCCCGCGCAGTTGTTGAACACGGTGTTGTGCCCCGCCACGCCGAAGCAGGTAGACAGGGTGCCGGGGTAATAGACCGTATTGCGGGAGATGAAGGAGAGCATCCGCGTATTTCCGTCAAGTTGGTACTGCTTGTCGGGAATGCCCCAGGTCGATACCAGTTCCTTCTCGCTCTTGCCGATCCATTGGTCGAGCTTCGCCTCATAGTTCTCCGTCGTGGTGCAGGAGGCCAGCAGGATGACTGGAAGGGCGAAAAAGAAAGAAACAATCTTGCGTAGCATGATGATACCTCCGCTTTGTTACGAACGCAGAACGCCGCCCGTCTGTTTCGTGACGGCGTCGATGATTTTCTGGCTTAAGGCGACGATTTCCTCGTCGGTCAGCGTCTTTTCGGCCGGCTGCAGGGTTACGCCGATGGCGACGGATTTTTTGCCGGGGTCGACGCCCTTGCCCGTATAGACGTCGAAAATCTCGACATGGACGATCAGCGCCTTGTCCACGCCCTTGATGGCGCGGATAAGTTTCTCGGCCTCGACCTTGTCCTCCAGCACGAAGGCGAAATCGCGGCGCAGCGGCTGGAACGGCGAGGGTTTCAGCAATTCCTTGCGCGAGCCCTTTTTCCTGGGGGCGGGCAGGTTCTGCAGGAAAACCTCGAACCCCGCGTATTTCTCCTCGCGTTTCATGGCGACCAGCACATTGGGGTGGATTTCGCCGAAATGCGCCAGCACGGCGGGCCCGAGGCGCAAGCACCCGGAGCGCCCCGGATGGTACCAGTCCGGCGCGTCCGCGGCGATCTGCAGGCTGGCCGGATTCACGCCGCAGCTTTCCAGCACGGAAAGCGCATCCGCCTTGGCGTCGAAAGCGTCCACGTCGCGCGCGGTTTGCGCCCAGTGGCGCTGCACGGCGTTGCCCGAACGCAGGCCCGCCGCCGTCATGATCTGCCCCGCCGCATCCGTCGCGCGATAGCAATTGCCGATCTCGAACAGGCAGGCGTCGGGATAGCCGCGGTCGGCATTGCGCCCCGCCGCCTCGATAAGGTTGGGCAGGATGGAAGGGCGCATGACCGACAGGTCCGCGCTGATGGGGTTGGTCAGCGTCAACGCGCGCTTGTTCTGGTGATGGTTCGCGCCGAAGAGATCGGAAGTCGCATCGCTCATGAACGACCAGGTGACCGTTTCATACAGTCCGCGGGACGCCAGCACGCGCCGCGCCGTGACCGCGCGCCTGGACAGGGGGTTCAGCGGCTGGCGTTTTTCGTCTGCCGGCGGGCGCACGATGACGGCGGGGATGTTATCATAGCCGTTGATGCGCAGGATTTCCTCGACGATATCGGCGGCGCCTTCCACGTCATGCCGCCACGAGGGCGCCGCGATGTCCCAGGCCTTGCCGCTGTCCTTTACCGTGAAACCCAGCGCCGACAGGATTTCCTTCTGCCGCGCGGCGGGCAGATCCATGCCGCCCAGCAGCTTCAGCCGTTCGGGCGCGTAGGAAATGGGGCGGAGGGAGACGGGCGCCGCGCCGGCGACGAAAATGTCGCTGGATTCGCCGCCGCAGAGGTCGGTGATCATCTTCGTGGCGATTTCCGCGCCCGTCGCGGTGAATTCGGGGTCGATGCCGCGCTCGAAGCGGTAGCGCGCGTCGCTGTCGATTTGAAGCTTCTGGCCCGTCGTGGCCGTGCGCACGGGGTCGAACCAGGCGACTTCCAGATACACGCTCCTGGTGGCTTCGCTGACCGATGACGGCACGCCGCCGATAACGCCGCCGAGCGCCAGCACGCCGGAATCGTCGCAGACGACCGTCATCTGGTCGTCGAGTTCATAGGCTTTGTCGTTCAGCGCCTCCAGCTTCTCGCCCTTCTTTGACAGGCGGACATGGATATTGCCCTTCAGCTTGTCGGCGTCGAAGACGTGGAGTGGCCGGTTAAGGGCCACAGTCAGGTAGTTGGTGATGTCGACCAGTGCCGAAATGGGGCGCAGACCGATGCCTTTCAGCCGGTCCTGCAGCCATTTGGGCGAGGGGCCGTTTTTGACGCCGTGGATATGCCGGCCGATGAAATGCGGGCAGGCTTTCTCGTCTTTCAGCGTGACGGAAATGGGGTTGGGAAATTTCACCGGCGCCTGCGCCGCGGGCAGGGGCTTCAGCCTGCCAAGGCCCGCCGCCGCCAGATCGCGGGCGATGCCCAGAATCCCGGCGCAGTCGCCGCGGTTGGGCGTCAGGTTGATTTCGATGACCGGGTCGTCGATGCCGAGCGCGGGCGCTGCGGGCGAACCCGTCTGCGCGGCTTCCGGCAGCTCGATAATGCCAGTATGCTCGGTGGACAGCTGAAGCTCGCGTTCCGAGCACATCATGCCGTTGCTTTCCTGCCCGCGGATCATGGTTTTCTTCAACGTCATGTCGCTGCCGGGGATATAGCTGCCGGCAGGGGCGAAGACGCCCTTCATGCCCGCGCGTGCGTTCGGCGCGCCGCAGACGACTTTGAGCTTTTCCCTGCCGTTATCGACGACAAGGCACTGCAGCTTGTCGGCATCCGGGTGCTTTTCGGCGGAAAGAACATGGCCAACGACGAAACCCTGCAATGTTTTGGCGGGATCCTCGATGCCCTCGACCTCCAGCCCGATGGCGGTCAATTTCGCGGAGATCGGGA